>JBBRPG010000105.1:0-13732 GCA_038228485.1 Alphaproteobacteria bacterium | reverse complement strand
ATTCCATGCCCAGCCCATACCCGAGCAGGTCGTGCATCTGCCGCCGCAGCATTTCGGTCAACAGCAGCCGCGTATAGCGCAGCGCCAGGGTCGGCTTCTTGGCGAGGTCCTCGGCGATTTCCCAGGCGCGGGCCAGCACCTTGTCGGGCGCGAGCACCTCGGCGACGAGGCCAAACTCATGCGCCTTTTGCGCGTCGAGCGTCTGCCCGGTCAGCAGGTAATAGCGGCCGCGGTTCATGCCGAGCAGCAGCGGCATCACAATGTGCATGCCGTCGCCCGGCACCACCTCGGAGGCGAAATGGGCCGAGTCCTGGAACTGCGCGGTGTCGGCGGCGAGCACGATGTCGCACAGCAGCGGGATCTCGGAATGACGCCAGGCCGGGCCGTTGATCGCGCTGATCACCGGCACCTCGATGTCCAGCAGCTTCATCAGCAGGTGGCGGCCTTCCCAATGGATGCGGTCAATGCGGTCGATGCCGGGCCGGGTCGGGAACGACGACGTGCCGGGGGTTGCGCGCGGCCCGGAAAACTCCGCGCCGGTACCGGTGATGATCACCACCCGGTTCTCGCGGTCGTTGCCGACATCGTAGAACGCGTCGGGCAGCTCGCCATGCGGACCGAACCCCCAGCGCAAGCTGCCGCCCTCGGTGTGCAGGGTCATCTGCAAAATGCCGCCCCGCCGCTCGAAGCGGACGCATTGGTACTTAGTGGCGTAATCCTCGAGCTTGGTGGGCATGGCGCTTCTCCCTGTTCTCTTTACCCCTCGCCCGCTTGCGGGAGAGGGTGGCGCGCGTCAGCGCGACGGGTGAGGGTGCGGCCGCGGTTAACCCTCACCCTCCCATCGCTTCGCGATGGGCCCCTCCCTCTCCCACAAGCGGGAGAGGGGTCCCGGCTACCTCATCCAACCCAAGATCGCGGCGGCGGTCTCGTCGGGTTTGTCGAGCTCGGCGAGGTGGCCGGCGCCTTGGATCACCTTGATCTCGGTTTTGCCCTTGATCCCCTTGGCGAATTTGTCGGCGTAGCTGCGCGGCATCACCTTGTCCTCGCTGCCCCATACCAGCAGGGTCGGCGCAGCGATCAGCTTCAGGCGCTTTTCAAGCTTGGTGTTGCCGAGCGGCCAGAAGATGCGCGCCGCCGCCTCGCTGGCGCGGACCTGCTCGATCGGCCATTCCGGCGAATTCTGGCCCTCGGGCTCGGCCTTCAGCATCTCCCAATTCGCCGGGTCGGCGCAGAACAAGCTCGGCACATCGGTCGGGCGCTGCGCCCACGGGTCGGTCGCCGGGTCGCTCTCGTCGAACAGGCCGAACGGCGCGATCAGCGCCAGCCGCTTGACCGCGTGCGGCCAGAGCGCCGCCATCTCCGCCGCCAGCGACCCGCCGATCGAGCTGCCCGCGAGGTCTTCGCCGGCAAGCCCGGCCCCGTCGAGGACCTGCCGCGTCGCCAGCAGCCAGTCGAGATGGCTGTCGAGCACCGAATGGCCGCGCTCGCCGCCGGGAAAGCCGGGCAGCGACGGCACGATCACGGTGCGCTCCTTGGCCAGCGCGTCGAGGAACGGCACCCATTTCGGCAACCCCCCAAACCCGGCAAGAAAACCGAGCTTCGGCCCCGAACCGGCAGTCCACACCCGGCAGGAAAACCCGTTGACCTCGACCGTGGTGGTCTCGGGCTCAGCCATGGGAAGCCCCCACCCCGACCCTCCCCCGCTTGCGGGGGGGGGGGTTGCCACGGCTCGGGCGCGCTCCTTCCCCCGCGAGCGGGGGAAGGTTGGGATGGGGGCTTTTCACCGCCTCACTCCGCCGCCGCTTGCGCCACGGGCACAAAAGACGCCGGCGCCGCGCGCTCGTCCTTTTGCATCGGCTGCGGCCACCATTTGTCTTCCCAGCCCGAGTGCACGTGCTGCAGCCGCGGCATGACCTTTTCGGCGAAGAGCTGGGTGTTGTACTTGGCCAGCTCCTTGCTCATGTTGCCGAACTGCAACAGCATCATTAAATGGCCGACATTGAGGTTGGTGGCGACCTCGGTCAGCTGCTCGACCACCTCATCCGGCGAGCCGATGATGACGTAGCCCTTGTCGACGATCGCATCCATCTCGCGCGCCAGGGTCTGGAACTTGGTCTCGTAGCGCTGCGTGTCGCGGCTGGCGTCGGCGGCCTGCGAGACCATGCCCTTGATGCCGCGGCGCTGGGTTTCCTCGGTGGCGTAGCCGGGCGGCCCGGCAAAACGCGGGTCGATGTGCAGGCATCTTCCATAGAAATACTCGGCCGGCTCGGCGTAGAGCTCCAGCGCCTTCTCGCGCGTCTCGGCGACGCCGACGAACTGCAGGAAGCCGGCGCGGTACGGGTTGCGGTCCTTGCCGAGCTTGGCCATCTCGTCCCAGAACCCGGTCATGGTCGCCTGGCCCGCCTTGTAGCCGTAATACGACAGGTAGCAGTAGACGTAGTCCATCTGCGCGCACCACTGCCAGGTCTCGACCGAGCCGCCGCCGGGTATCCAGATCGGCGGATGCGGCTTCTGGATCGGGCGCGGCCAGATGTTGACGTAGCGCTGCTGGTTGAAGCGGCCGTTGAAGGCGAAAGTGTCGGGCGCAGTCCACGCCTTGACCACAAGGTCGTGCGCTTCGAGATAGCGCTCGCGCAGCATCGACGGGTTCTGCCCGTAGGCGTAGCAGGTGTCCATCGGCGACCCGACCGGGAACCCGGCGATCAGCCGCCCACCGGAAATGCAGTCGATCATCGCGAATTCTTCGGCGACCCGCGTCGGCGGGTTGTAGAGCGCCAGCGAATTGCCGAGCACGCAGATCGCCGTGTCCCTGGTGCGCCGCGCCAGCGAGCTGGCAACGAGATTGGGCGACGGCATCAAGCCATAGCCGTTCGAGTGATGCTCGTTGACGCAGACCGCATCGAAGCCGCACTCGGCGGCGAATTCGAGCTCGTCCATAAAGTCGTTGTACATGTGATGCGCGCGCTTGGGATCGAACAGCGACGAATGGATGTCGACCCACACCGACGGGTTCTTCTCCCGAAAATCGTCCGGAAGCTCGGTGTACGGCATCAAATGGAACCACATCAGCTTCATGGCTCACTCCTGCGAATGTGCGGGGCGGAACGTTAGCAAGGCTTACGTTCGGGTCAACCGTAACCTCTGAGATGATTATTCCGGCTGTCATTCCGGGATCGTCCGCAGGACGAGACCCGGAACCATGAACACGGACCCTTCAAACAGGGCTAAACCAGACGAGGACGGTGTTCATGGGTTCCGGGTTCGCCGCGTTGCGGCGTCCCGGAATGACAGCAGCAAAAGATCAGCGTCTCCTTGGCGACGCCTCGTTGGCCAATTCCGAGGTGACGTCGGCGAACGATGTCTTGAGCGACGTGCGCACGTCGAGCACGGTCGGCTTGCGCGAGGTCAGCGCTTGCTGGATCGCCGGCCCCAAATCCTTCGCGTCCTCGACCCGCACCCCGTTGCAGCCCATCGCGCGGGCGATCGCGGCGTGGTCGAAATCCTTGAACTCGGCGGCGAACGGGCCGCCGCCGTGCAGTACCCAGCCCAGCGCGTTGTTGTTGAAGACCACCGTGGTGATCGGGATGTCCTGCTCGATCGCGGTCATCATCCCGTTCATCGTCATGGCAAAGCCGCCGTCGCCGCACACTGCGACGACGGGCCGGTCGGGATGCACCAGCTTGGCCGCCAGCGCCGCGGGGATCGCGAACCCCATCGGCCCCGACCCCGCCGCCTGTAAGAAACCGCCGGCCATCTTGGTCTGGTGGAAATGCGTCATCAGGATGCGGTTCTCGCCGGCGTCGCAGGTGACGATGGCGTTGTCCGGCAGGTTCTTCATCATCTCGCCGATGACCCGTTGCGGCAGGATCGGCTTGTCGTCGCTGTCATAGGCCGGGGTGTCGAAATAGCCGTGCTCGGTGCGGTGCGCGGCGACGCGCTTTTCGGCCTCGTCGCGGCGGTGTCCGGCCTTGGTGCGCACCGCCTCGAGCAGCTGGGCGAGAAACATCTTGACGTCGCCGAGCACGACCTGCTCGGCCGGGAAGGTCCACGAGGCGTTGCGCGGCTCGATATCGACCTGGATAAAGCTCTGCCGGGTCGGGTCCAAGAGCTTGCCATTGGCCCAGGCGGTGTCGCTGGGCGACAGCTTCGAGCCGAGCACCAGCACCAGATCGGCCTCGCCGATACAGGCATTGGCTGCCGGCGTGCCGAATGTGCCGAACACGCCCAGCGCCAGCGGATGCGTCTCGGGAAACACGCCCTTGCCGGCCGCGGTGGTGCCGACCGGCAGCCCGGCGGTCTCGGCGATCTTCTGCAATTCCTCGTACGCCTGGGAAATGCGCACCCCGTTGCCGGCGATGACGATCGGCTTGCGTGCGGCGAGGATGCGCTCGGCCGCGGCGTCGATCTGCGCCGCATCGATCGGCGGCGGGGGCGGCGGCAGATAGAACCGCGTCGGGTACAGCGGCGGTTGCTGGTCGGGGGTAATCGTGCCGGCCAGCGAGTCATGGCTGAACAGGATCGCCACCGGCCCCATCTGTCCGCTGAGCGCGTGCTTGATCGCAAGCTGGGTCGCCTGCACCGCCTCCAGCGGCTCGTGCGCCTGCATCACCTGCTTGGTGACGCCGCCAAAGGCGCGGCGCGCGTCCCAGCTGCCGTAATCGCCGGTCGCCTGCTGGTAGGGCGCGTGCAAATGGAAATGCGGCGCGTCGGAGAAATCGGTCAGCAGCACCATCGGGGACGACGACAGAAACGCTTCGAGCGTGCCGATGAGGCCATTGCCGAGCACCCACGGCCCCTGCCCGATCATCACCCCGGGCTTGCGGGTGAGCCGGCCATAGACCTCGGCCATCACCCCGGCCAGCGACTCCTCGCGCACCGTGACCATGCGCACCTGGTTCTGCACCTGCGCCAGCCCCGAGATGATGCGCCCGGTATGCCCGCCGGAGATGCCGAAGACGTATTCTATCCCGGCCTCGGCTAGCACCCGCGCCACCAGCACCCGCGACGGCGTCTCCTCTTTCAGCATCCGTTCCACAGGCATGGCCCGCTCCTCCCTGGGGTTTGTGGGAGCTTGCTACCGACCGTCGGCGATGACAACGGGTGGCAATCCAATTGCCCTTGGCCGGGCTTGTCCCGGCCACCCACGTCTTCTGCCATTTGCCTGTCGTAAAGATGTGGACCCGCGGGCCAAGCCCGCGGGAGGGCGTTTTTGGTGGCCCGCCTAATTCCCTGCTGTCATAAATCCGTCACAACGGACGGGACAGCACGATGTCCTTTATCAACACGACCCTCGGCAGGATCGCCGCGCCGGAACGGCGGACGATGGCGGTCGCTTGCGGCGCGCACATCCTGCACGACGGCTACACCGACCTGCTTTATGTGCTGCTGCCGCTGTGGCAGGTCGAGTTTGCGCTCGGCTATGCCGAGGTTGGGTTGATGCGGGCGCTTTATGTCGGCGCGCTGGCCGGGTTTCAGGTGCCGGCCGGCATGCTCGCCGAGCGGTTCGGCGGGGTGCTGGTGCTCGGCCTGGGCACCGCGCTCGCCGGGGTCGGCTACCTGATCGCCGGGGCGAGCGTCGGGTTTTCGATGCTGGTCGGCGCGCTGATCCTCGGTGGGCTCGGGTCCGGCGTGCAGCACCCGATCGGTGCGCATCTGGTGTCGCAGGCCTTCACCGGCGCCCGTTCGCGCGGAGCGCTCGCCGCCTATAATTTCTCCGGCGACCTCGGCAAGATGGCGTTCCCGGCGGCAACTGCCGGGCTGTTGATCCTGATGCCGTGGCGCTCGGCGACGATGATCATCGGTATTGTCGGGCTGATCGCGGCGGCGGCGATCCTGGCGGTGCGCGGCCTGCCGGGGCGCGGCGGCAAGGCCGAGGAAGCCGCGAAAGCGGCCGCCGACGAACCGCCGGCGAGCGGGCGCGGCTTTCCGCTGCTGTTGTCGATCGCTATGATCGACAGCGCGACGCGGATGGGGTTCCTCACCTTCCTGCCCTTCCTGCTCAAGATGAAAGGCGCCGATCTGCCGACGATCGGCGTCGCCCTGACCCTGATCTTTGCCGGCGGCGCGACCGGCAAGCTGGTGTGCGGCTGGCTCGGCACCCGGCTCGGCGTGGTGCGCGCGACCTGGCTGACCGAGGGGATGACCGCGGCCGGCATCCTTCTCCTGCTGCCGTTGCCGCTCTATGCCGGATTGGTCGTGTTGCCGCTGATCGGTGTGGCGCTCAACGGCACCTCGTCGATCATCTACGGCACCGTGCCCGAGCTGGTGCCGCCGGAGCGCCGCCAGCGCGCGTTCGGCATCTTTTACACCGGCGGGGTCGGCGCGGGGGCGCTGGCGCCGGTGCTGTACGGGCTGATGAGCGATCTGTTCAGCGTGCCGGCGATGATGGTGCTGGTCGCCGCGGTCGTGCTGGTGACCTTCCCGCTGGTCTGGTGGCTGCGCCCGCACCTGCGCCACGGCTGAAACTCGCCGCTTCGACTCGACAAACGCGCGGCCGGCGCTATGATGCCGAACAGAACAAACAAGGAACAACGGCATGGCGACCAGCGCAAAGCACTTCCAGCGCGAGGCCGAACGCAGCTTTCCGGTGCGGGTGCGGGTCGCGGTGCCGCCCGACGGGCTCGGCCGTCAGCTCGGCCTCATGCACGCCTGGCTCGACGAGACGTGCGGCGCCGGCCGCTGGACCTCGGCGCCGGCAGGGCTCACCGGCGTGCTCAACGATGCAGTCGCTTTTTATTTCGAGGACGCCGGCTTCGCCCACGCCTTCGTCAACCGCTTTTGCTGCGGCTATCGCCCCGTCGAGGCCAACCGTACCGGCGCGGGCGCGGCCTATTCCAGCGCGGCGATCATGTCGGCGGTCACCAAGGCGACCCCGCCTTCGCTGGAATAGAAGCGCCGGGCGTCGGATTGCGGGTCTTCGCCGATCACCATTCCTTCCGGAATGCGCACGCCGCGGTCGATGACGACGCGGCTGAGCCGGGCGTGGCGACCGACATCGACCTCCGGCAGCACCACCGCTTCGCGCGTGCGGGCGTGCGAGTTGACCCGGCAGCTCGAAAACAACAATGAGCGCGAGATGTGCGCGCCCGAGATGATGCAGCCGCCCGAGATCATCGAATCCACCGCCATCCCGCGCCGGTCGTCATCGTCGAAGACGAACTTGGCCGGCGGCAATTGCTGCTGATAGGTCCAGATCGGCCAGTTGGGGTCGTAGATGTCGAGTGACGGCACCGGCATGACCAGATCGAGATTGGCGGCCCAATAGGCGTCGATCGTGCCCACGTCGCGCCAATAGGGCTCGGCGTCGGGGGTGGTCTTGACGCAGCTATCCTCGAAATAATGCGCGGCGGCGCGGCCGCGGCCGACCAGGTTGGGGATCACGTCCTTGCCGAAATCGTGGCTTGAGGTGGGGTCGCGCAAATCGCGCTCCAGCTCGGCATAGAGGAAATCGGCCGAGAACACATAGATGCCCATGCTCGCCAGCGCCCGGTCGGGCTTGCCCAGCATCGGCGTCGGGTCTTCCGGCTTTTCGTTGAAGTCGGTGATCTTCATCGAGTCGTCGACGGTCATCACCCCGAACTCGCTCGCCTGCTCGATCGGCACCTCGACGCAGGCGACGGTGCACTCGCTGCCGCGGCCGACGTGGTCGGACAGCATGTGCGAGTAGTCCATCTTGTAGATGTGGTCGCCGGCCAGGATGACGAAATAGTCCGGCCGCGCGGCGCGCAGGATGTCGAAGTTCTGATAAACCGCGTCGGCGGTGCCGCGATACCAGGTCGCCTCGTCGAGCCGCTGCTGCGCCGGCAGCAGATCGAGGAACTCGTTCATTTCCGGGCGCAGGAACGACCAGCCCATCTGCAGGTGACGCAACAGGCTATGCGCCTTGTACTGGCTTAGGACGCCGATCCGGCGGATGCCCGAGTTGAGACAGTTCGACATCACGAAATCGATGATGCGGAACTTGCCGCCGAAGAACACCGCCGGCTTGGCGCGCCGGTCGGTCAACTGCTTCAGCCGGCTGCCGCGGCCGCCGGCCAGCACCAGCGCGATGGCGCGCCGCGCCAGCCTTTCCTGAGAGCGATCGGCAGACAGCATTCGTTCGTTCTCCGCTAACACCAAAGTTTTCAGGCGACAACGCTGGGCGCGGTGCGGCCGGTAATCTCGGCGATGTCCGCGATCGCCGCCGCAGCCCCGGCGAGCGGCGTCAAGGCCACATCCGCCGCGAGCGCGTTCCGGGCGCGATCGGGTTCGAAACGCTCGAGATACACCCGCAACGTCGCCCCTTCGGTGCCCGTTCCCGACAGCCGATAGACCGCCCGCGCGCCACCGGCGAATTCGACGCGCACGCCCTGGTGCGCGCTCGTCGATCCGTCGACCGGGTCGGTATAGGCGAAATCGTCGCAAGCGGATATTTCGAAATCGCCAAAGCGCTGACCTGGCAGCGTGGGGATACGGCGTCGCAGCCCCTCGATCAGCCGGTTGGCGCGCTCGCTCTCGATCGCCTCGTAATCGTGCCGCCTGTAGAAGTCGCGGCCGTACCGCGCCCAATGGTCGGCGACGATCGCGGTCGCCGGCTCGCCGCGCACCGCCAGGATATTGAGCCAGAACAGCACCGCCCACACCCCGTCCTTCTCGCGCACATGGTTGGAGCTGGTGCCGGCGCTTTCCTCGCCGCACAACGCGATCCGCCCGGCATCGAGCAGGTTGCCGAAGAATTTCCATCCCGTCGGAGTCTCGAAACAGGCGATGCCGAGCGCCGCCGCAACCCGGTCGACCGCGCGGCTGGTCGGCATCGAGCGCGCCACCCCCGGCAGCCCGTCCTTGAACCACGGGATCAGATGAGCATTGGCGGCGAGGATCGCCAGGCTGTCGCTCGGCCCGACCGCGCCGCCGCCCGCTCTCCCGGGGCGGGCGACGACCATGTTGCGGTCGCCGTCGCCGTCCGAAGCGGCGCCGAAATCCGGCGCGTCGGGGACGGCAAGCGCGGCGACCAAATCGGCGGCGTAAAGCGGGTTCGGATCGGGATGATGGCCGCCGAAATCGGGCAGCGGATCGGCATTGACCGCGGTGCCGGCAGCTGCGCCCAGCCGGTGCTCGAAGATTTCGCGCGCATAGGGGCCGGTCACCGCGCTCATCGCGTCGAAACGCAACCGAAAGCCGCCGCGGAACAGGTCGCGCAGCCGGTCGAAATCGAAGATACGCTCCATCAGCGCGGCGTAATCGGCGACCGGGTCGATGACCGCGACCTCCATGGGACCGAGCCGCGTCGAGCCGATCCGGTCGAGCGGCACATCTGCCGCCTCGACGGTGCGGTAAGCGGTGATCGCTTGCGAGCGGCGGAACATCGCCTCGGTCACCTGCTCCGGCGCCGGGCCGCCGTTCGATACGTTGTACTTGATGCCGAAATCGCCGTCGGGCCCGCCGGGGTTATGGCTCGCCGAGAGGATGATGCCGCCGAATGCATTGTGCTCGCGGATGACCGCGCTCGTCGCCGGGGTCGAGAGCAGCCCGTCGCGGCCGACCAGCAGCCGGGCGACTCCGTTCGCCGCCGCCATGCGGATGATGGTCTGGGTGACCCGATCGTTGAAAAAACGGCCATCGCCGCCGAGCACCAGGGTTTGGCCGCCGACGCCGCGGCCGACCGCCTCGGGCAAGGCGTCGAACAGCGACTGGACGAAGGCCTCCACGTAGCCGGGCTGGCGGAACACCGCGACCTTCTTGCGCAAGCCCGAGGTGCCGGGGCGCTGGTCGGAGAAGGCGCTGACGGGAGTCTCGCGTATGTCCATTTGGCCGGGCTCGGGAAATCGCCAAGGAGTCTAGAGCAAATTCCCAGGGCGCGGTATCGGTTCCGCCTCGTCCGCGGCCGGCCCGATCAGCCAATCTCCGCGCCGGCCTCGCCGCGTCTAGAGAATAAAGCGCGACAGGTCGCTGTCCTTGGCGAGGCTGCCCACCCGTTCGCCGACATAGGCGGCATCAATGACGACGGCGGTGCCGTCGGGCTGATCGGAAGCGGTGAAGCTGATCTCCTCCAGCAGACGCTCGAGGATCGTGTGCAGGCGCCGCGCGCCGATATTCTCGATGGTGGAGTTGATCTGCTCGGCGAGGCGGGCGATCTCCTCGATCGCGTCGGCGCGGAATTCGAGTTCGACCCCTTCGGTCTTCAACAGCGCCTTGTATTGAGTGATGAGGCTGGCCTGCGGCTCGGTCAGGATGCGGCAAAGATCGTTGCGGTCGAGCCCTTTCAGCTCGACCCGGATCGGCAGCCGCCCTTGCAGCTCGGGCAGCAGGTCCGAAGGCTTCGACAGGTGGAACGCGCCCGAGGCGATGAACAGGATGTGGTCGGTTTTGACCGGCCCGTGCTTGGTCGCGACCGTGGTGCCCTCGATCAGCGGCAACAGATCGCGCTGCACCCCTTCGCGGCTGACATCGGCGGCGCCGACCCCGCCGCCGCGCTCGCTGCGGCCGCAAATCTTGTCGATCTCGTCGAGGAAGACGATGCCGTTTTCCTCGACCGAGGCGATGGCTTCGCGCACCACCGTGTCCTGGTCGAGCATCTTGTCGCTTTCCTCGGCGAGCAGCACCCGGTGGCTTTCCTGGACGGTGATCTTGCGCGGCGTCGCGCGCTGGCCGAACGCCTTGCCGAAAATGTCGCCGAGATTGAGCATCCCCATCTGCGCGCCGGGCATGCCGGGAACCTCGAAGGTCGGCATTTGCGGCGCGGCGCTTTCCTGCACCGTGATCTCGATCTCGCGGTCGTCGAGCGCGCCTTCGCGCAGCATCTTGCGGAATTTCTGGCGCGTGTCGGCGGTGGCGTTGGTGCCGACAAGCGCGTCGAGCACCCGTTCCTCCGCCGCCATCTCGGCCTTGGACGCGACCTCCTTGCGCAGCCGCTCGCGGGTCATCGCGATGGCGATCTCGACCAGGTCGCGGGCGATCTGCTCGACATCGCGGCCGACATAGCCGACCTCGGTGAACTTGGTGGCCTCGACCTTGAGGAACGGCGCCTGCGCGAGGCGCGCCAGGCGGCGGGCGATCTCGGTCTTGCCGCAGCCGGTCGGGCCGATCATCAGGATGTTCTTCGGCAGCACCTCTTCGCGCAGATCGGCGGTGAGCTGCTGGCGCCGCCAGCGGTTGCGCAAGGCGATGGCGACCGCGCGCTTGGCGTCGTTCTGGCCGACGATGAAGCGGTCGAGCTCGGAGACGATCTCGCGCGGGCTGAACGAGGTCATGCAGCGCAATTCATGTGAGACCAGCACCCGGCTTCACTATTCTTGCCGCTCCCCGGCGCAAGCCGGGGTCCACCTATCGACGCCCGCGAGGGCTGAACCGTGGGTCCCGGCTTTCGCCGGGAAGCGAAAAAAGAAGGGCTCATCGAGCTTCGCCTAGACAGTCAGCTTTTCGAGGGTGACCGACTCGTTGGTATAGATGCAGATGCCGGCGGCGATGGCCATCGCCCGCCGTGCGACCGCCTCGGCGTCGAGCCCGTCGATGCCGATCAGCGCCCGCGCCGCGGCCAGCGCATAGCCGCCGCCCGACCCGATGCCGATGATCCCGTCCTCGGGCTCCAGCACGTCGCCGGTGCCGGAAAGGATCAGCGACACGTTCTTGTCGGCCACCGCCATCATCGCCTCCAGCCGGCGCAGATAGCGGTCGGTGCGCCAATCCTTGGTCAGCTCGACGCAGGCGCGGGCGAGCTGCCCCGAATGCTGTTCGAGCTTGGCCTCCAGCCGCTCGAACAGGGCGATCGCGTCGGCGGTGGCGCCGGCGAACCCGGCGATCACCGTGCCGCCGCCGAGCCGCCGCAATTTCTTGGCGTTGGACTTGACGATAGTCTGTCCCATCGACACCTGACCGTCGCCGGCAACGACAACCTCGCCGCCCTTGCGCAGGCAGAGGATGGTTGTGCCATGCCAGGTACTATCGGAGGATGAGGACATCGGCGGCGGGCAGCCCAATTGCGGGTGGCCATGCCTCCCGGGAAGCTCACATGTAATACGGACAGCCGGGCCTTCAAGCGAGACACCGGCCCGATAACGGGAAGCGTCGAAGGGGATTGGTTTGCATCGGATACCGGATATTCATCGATGCACGGCATTGTCGGCCCGGCGCAATGACGGGCGGCAGCCGTCAAGCCGCGGGCGGAGTGCGGGTTTGCCGAGGATCGTAGGCATAAGATCGCCACAGGCGCCGGCCCGCCGCCTCGTACCGGCGGGAGCGGCGGCGTGAGCCCCGCTGCCTCCAGTTTTTCCGGCGCCGACAGCCTGACCGCGCCCGACGAGACGGTCTGGCCGGCGCGGATCGTGCTCAACGTCGGCTGCGGCTACCGGTCGAGCCAGGGTCTCCATTCCTCGTTCAAGTCGGGCGAGTGGCGCGAGGTGCGGCTCGACATCAACCCCGCGGTCAACCCCGACATCCTCTGCTCGATGACCGACATGCGGCCGGTCGCCACCGACTCGGTCGACGCGATCTGGTCGTCGCACAATCTGGAGCATCTGTACCGTCACGAGGTGCCGGTCGCGCTAGGGGAGTTTCTGCGGGTGCTGCGGCCCGGCGGGTTTGTGCTGCTGACCCTGCCCGACCTGCAGAAGATCGCCGAGCTGATCGCCGACGACGCGCTCGAAAGCGAAGCCTACCGCTCGCCGAGCGGCCCGATCACCCCGCTCGACATGATCTACGGCCACACCCCGTCGCTGGCCCAAGGCAACCATCACATGGCGCATAAGACGGGTTTTACCGCACGGACCTTGCACGACCAGCTCGCCACCGCCGGCTTTTCCCAGGTGACGCTGCGCCGCGACGGCTTCGCGCTGTGGGCGCAGGCCGTCAAGCCGGCCGCGTAGCTGCCCGAACGACGCTGCGTCCGGTGAACTGGCTTTTCATCCACCAGAACTTTCCGGCGCAATTCGTCCACGCCGCGCGCCATCTCGCCGCGCTCGGCGACACCGTGGTGTTCATCACCCAACAGCGCGAGCGGCAGCTCGACCGCGTGCGCAAGATCGTCTACGCCCCGCCCAAGCGCCCGCCCGGCACCCATCCGTTCGTGCGCGAGCTCGAAGCCGCTGTCGAGAACGGCATCGCCGTCGCCCAGATTTGTACCGGCCTCAAACGCGAGGGCTTCACCCCGGACCTCGTCGTCGGGCACAACGGCTGGGGCGAGATCCTCTACGTCAAGGATTGTTGGCCCCACGTCCCGCTGCTCGGCTATTTCGAGTTCTTCTACCGGGCCGCCGGCAGCGACCTCGATTTCGACCCCGAGTTCTCGCCGAGCGAAGCCGACCGGCTGCGCACCCGCACGCGCAACGCCGTCAACCTGCTGGGACTCGAAGCGGCCGATTGGGGCCAGACCCCGACCGAATTCCAGCGCGACCTCTACCCCGAACGCTATCGGCGCGAGATCAGCGTCGTCCACGAAGGGATCGACACCGGGCTCGTTCATCCCCAACCCGGCACCCGACTATGGCTGTCGGGCGGGTTGTCGCTGTCGCGCAAAGACCCGATCGTCACCTACAGCGCCCGCAACCTCGAACCCTATCGCGGCTTCCACGTCATGATGCGCACCCTGCCGCAGCTGTTGGCGCGGCACCCGACTGCGCGCGTCCTGATCGTCGGCGAGAACGGCGTCAGCTACGGCAGACAGCCGACCGGCGCCGCCAGCTGGCGCGAACAGATGCTGGCCGAGCTCAGCGGCAAGCTCGATTTGAGCCGCGTCCATTTTCTCGGCCGGCTGCCCTAT
>JBBRPG010000104.1:0-13741 GCA_038228485.1 Alphaproteobacteria bacterium | reverse complement strand
GCGCCTTGTCGCCCGAGAAGGATCGCGCCACGAAGCTCGCGCCGAGGAGGAGGGCCATCGACACCAGGTCGATCGGCGAGTCGGTATTGCCGACGCCCTTCTTCGAGGTCGAGCCTTCGTCGGCAGTCGCCGAGAACTGGCCCTTGGTCAGGACGTAAACGCCGTTGTTCTCGACGATGTAGACCAGGTTGACGCCGCGGCGCAGGCAATGGGCGAACTGGCCGAGGCCGATCGAGGCGGAATCGCCGTCGCCGGAGACGCCGAGGTAGATCAGGTCGCGGTTGGCGAGGTTGGCGCCGGTCGCCACCGACGGCATGCGCCCATGCACGCTGTTGAAGCCGTGGCTCTGGCCGAGGAAGTAGGTCGGCGTCTTCGACGAGCAGCCGATGCCGGACATCTTGGCGACCCGGTGCGGCGGCAGGTCGAGCTCGAAGCAGGCCTGGATGATCGCTGCCGAAATCGAATCGTGCCCGCACCCGGCGCAGAGGGTCGAGATCGACCCCTCGTAGTCGCGGTGGGTATAGCCGAGATCGTTGATCGGCAGGTTGGGATGATGAAGTTTCGGCTTGGTGATGTAGGTCATCAGCTGCGGGCCTTGCGCTGCCCCCACCTCAACCCTCCCCCGCTTGCGGGGGAGGGAGCGCGCCAGCGCGGGTGAGGATATGTCAGGATAAAAAAGGGCATCAGCTCCGGGCCTTGCGGAGCGGAGCGAGGGTGACGACGGCGATGATGTCGGCGATCGCCTTGACGATGAACCGGGCGGTGATCGGGGTGCCGTCGTAATGCAGGATCGGGACGAGCTTGGCAGGATCGATCTCGAGCTCGGTGGTGAGCAGCGTGCGCATCTGCGCGTCGCGGTTCTGCTCGACGACAAAGACGCGCTCGTGGTCGGCGATGAAATCCGAAACCTCGTCGGCAAACGGGAAGCCGCGGAGGCGCATCGCATCGAGATGGAGGCCGCGCGCTTCGAGCGCTTCGAACGCCTCTTCCATCGCCACGGTGGTCGAGCCGAAATAGAGCACGCCGAATTTGGTCGGCTCCGGGGCCATGCGCTTTTCGGGCTGGGGCACCAGTCGCTTCGCGGTCTCGAACTTGTGCAGCAACCGCTGCATGTTGTCGACGTAGTCGTGGCCCTCTTCGCTATAGCGGGCGTAGCGGTCCTTGCTGGTGCCGCGGGTAAAGAAAGCGCCGCGCTTCGGATGCGTGCCCGGCAGGGTGCGGTAAGTAATGCCGTCGCCGTCGACATCGAGGTAACGGCCGAACTCGACCCCGGCTTCGAGCTGCTCGGCGGTCATCACCTTGCCGCGGTCGAATTTGCGCGCCGGGTCCCATTCGAGCGGCGGCACCAGCCAATCGTTCATGCCGATATCGAGGTCGAGCATGACGAAGATCGGGGTCTGCAGCCGGTCGGCGAGGTCGAGCGCGTCGGCGGCCATCGTGAAGGCTTCATGCGGGTCTTTCGGGAAGATCAGCACGTGCTTGGTGTCGCCATGCGAGGCATAGGCGCAGGACAGGATGTCGGCCTGCTGGGTCCGCGTCGGCATGCCGGTCGACGGGCTGCCGCGCTGGATGTCGAAGATCACCGCCGGTATCTCGGCGAAATAGGCAAGGCCGATGAACTCCTGCATCAGCGAGATGCCGGGGCCCGAAGTCGCGGTGAAGGCGCGCGCGCCGTTCCAGCCGGCGCCGACCACCATGCCGATCGAGGCGAGTTCGTCCTCGGCTTGGATAATCGCGAATTTGTGCTTGCTGTCGGCGTCGCGGCGATAGCGAAAGCAATGCGCCGAAAACGCCTCGGCGAGCGAGGATGACGGGGTGATCGGATACCACGCGCACACTGTCGCGCCGCCATAGACCGCACCCAAGGCGGCGGTGTCGTTGCCGTTGACGAAGATCGAGTTGCCAACCCTGTCGGATTTTTTCAGCTTAATCCCGAGCGGGCATTTGAGCTCGCTGAGCGCCCAGTCGCGGCCGAGTTTCAGAGCATTGAGGTTGGCTTTGACCAGCGCCTCGCGGCCCTTGAATTGCTCGTTGATCAGCTGCTCGATCGCCGCCACGTCCATGTCGAGCAGAGCCGACAGCACGCCGAGATAGATGACGTTCTTGAACAACTGCCGCTGCCGCATGTCGGAATAGGTGCGGTTGCAAATCTCGGTTAGCGGCGCGCCGATGACGTTGATGTCGTCGCGGAACTTCGATTGCGGCAGGTCGCGCGTCGAGTCGTAGAGCAGATAGCCGCCCGGCTCGATCTCGGCGATGTCCTCGTCCCAGGTTTGCGGGTTCATCGCCACCATCATGTCGACGCCGCCGCGCCGGCCGAGATGGCCCGCGTCGCAGATGCGGACCTCGTACCAGGTGGGCAGGCCCTGGATGTTCGATGGGAAGATGTTGCGCGAGCTGGCCGGGATGCCCATCCGCAGCACCGACTTGGCGAACATCGCGTTGGCGCTCGCCGAGCCCGAGCCGTTGACGTTGGCGAATTTGACGACGAAGTCGTTTGTCGCTTGAATCGCCGTCGCTTGGGTGGGCATTGCTTCTATCGGCTTCGGCATGCCGGGCCAGCCTGTGTGATGTCGATGAGGAATTTGCGCATGTCCCAGGCGCCGGTCGGGCACCGCTCGGCGCACAGCCCGCAATGCAGACAAACGTCTTCGTCCTTGGCCATGATCCGTCCGGTCTTGAGCGAATTGCCGATGTAGAGATCCTGGGTCAAATTGGTTGACGGAGCGGTAAGACGGGTGCGCAGCTCGGCTTCTTCGCCGTTCTCGGTAAAGGTGATGCAGTCGACCGGGCAAATGTCGACGCAGGCGTCGCATTCGATGCAGAGCGGCCCGGTAAACACCGTCTGGATATCGCAGTTGAGGCAGCGTTCGGCCTCGAGGTAGCCAAGCTTCTCGTCATAGCCGAGCTCGACCTCGACCTTGATGTCGGCGAGCGCCACTTCGGTGTCGCGCAGCGGCACCCGGTAGCGCAGGTCGTTCGAGATGTCGTTGTCGTAGCTCCACTCGTGAATGCCCATCTTCTGGCTGACGAGCGTAACCCCGGGGGGCGGCCGCTCGCCCACATCCTCGCCGTGGCAGAATTTGTCGATCGAAATCGCGGCGTCATGGCCGTGCGCGACCGCCCAGATGATGTTCTTCGGCCCGAACGCCGCGTCGCCGCCGAAGAACACGTTGGGGACCGTCGACTGCATCGTGCGGGCATCGACCTTGGGCATGTCCCAGCGGTCGAATTCCATGCCGATATCGCGCTCGATCCAGGGAAAGGCGTTTTCCTGGCCGATCGCCACCAGCACGTCGTCGCACGGGATGATTGTCGGCGGCTCGCCGGTCGGCACCAGTTTGCGCCGCCCTTTGTCATCGTACTCGGCCTTGACCTTTTCGAACGAGACGCCGGTCAGCTTGCCGTTGTCGTGGAGGAATTCGAGCGGCACGAGCATATTCAGGATCGGGATGCCTTCGTGCGTCGCATCCTCTTTCTCCCACGGGCTGGCCTTCATCTCGTCGAAGCCGCTGCGGACGACGACAGTGACCTGCTCGCCGCCGAGACGGCGCGAGGAGCGGCAGCAATCCATCGCGGTGTTGCCGCCGCCCAGCACGATGACGCGCTTGCCGATCTTGTCGATGTGCCCGAACGAGACGGAGGACAGCCAGTCGATGCCGATATGGATGTGCTCGGCGGCTTCCTGGCGGCCGGGGATCTCGATCTCGCGGCCGCGCGGGGCGCCGCTGCCGACGAAGATCGCATCCCAGCCTTCGGCGAGCATCTGCTTGAGGCTGGATATGTAGGTGCCGAAACGGGTCTCGACCCCCAGATCGAGGATTTGGTCGACCTCCTCGTCGGTGACCGACAGGGGCAGCCGGAAGCGCGGGATTTGCGTCCGCATCATGCCGCCGCCCTTGGTGTCGCCGTCGAACATCACGCACTCGTAGCCGAGCGGGGCGAGGTCGCGGGCCACGGTCAGCGAGGCCGGGCCGCCGCCGATCAGGGCGATGCGCTTGCCGTTCTTCGGGGCGATCTTCGGCATATAGGCGCTGACGTCGCCTTTGTTGTCGGCGGCGACGCGCTTCAGCCGGCAGATCGCCACCGGCTCCTTCTCGATGCGGCCGCGCCGGCAAGCCGGCTCGCACGGCCGATCGCAGGTGCGCCCGAGAATGCCGGGGAAGACGTTCGACTCCCAGTTGACCGCCCACGCCTCGGTATAGCGGCGCGCTGCGATCAGTCGGATGTATTCGGGCACCGGCGTGTGCGCCGGGCAGGCCCATTGGCAGTCGACTACCTTATGGAAATAGTCGGGGTTGGTAATGTCGGTGGGCTGCAACAACTTTCTCCCGTTGGGCCAAGCCCCCGCCAGCCCATTCTGTTCCGGACGCGACCACGCGCCCGCCGTCGCCTGCCGGAGAAGCGGCGCTCCAATTTAGCGGCGGTATATACCTCCGCTAAACCGCAGCGTCATCTTTCCTGTTGCCCCCGACACCATACCCGACCGCGGCGCGCGGAATCTGCCGCATCACCGGTACAGGCGCAATGCATGGCGCCGCATGGCAGCGGCTCATCCGTTATATGGGAATGAGCCGCCGCCATGCGCAAGGAGGACATCAAGACGCTTACGATCCGGTAAGGTGCGCGACCCTTGGCATCACCTCTTCCGCCAGCAGCCGCATCGAATCGCGCCAAGCCGACGGGTTTTCGCTGTAATCGAAGCAGAATAGCAAGAGCGAGCCGAAACCGCCGACCTCCGCGTACATCCGCTCGATCTTCTCGACCACGGTGGCGGGCGAGCCGAACAGCCAGTTGTGCGTGGCGCAGTATTCGGGGGTGACGTCGCTGTCGGCGACGCTGTCGTCATGCTTGAGAAACTGAATGACCCCGACGCTGGTCAACAGCGGCAGAAAGTATTCGCGCATCATCCGGCCCATCTGGCCGCCGACCGAAAGCCGCCAGGCGGCCTCGTCGGTGTCGGCGACAAAGATTTCGCGCACCAGCCGCCAATCGGCGCGGCGCGGGGTGCGGCCGCTGCGCCGTGCGCCTTCCTCGACCGACGCCCAGTGGCTGGCGACGTAAGTGGGGTTGAGGTTGAGGCTCATCGGCAGAAAGCCGTGCTCGCCGGCGAGCTTTAGCGTCTCCGAGCCGGCGCTGACCCCGGCGACGCCGATCGGCGGGTAGGGTTTCTGGAACGGCTTGATGTGCGGGATCAGGCTGTCGAGCATGCGGCCGGTCTTGGTGACCTTCCAGTATTTGCCGGGATAGTCGAATTCTTCCTCGGTCCACATCTTCAAGATGATGTCGAGCGCCTCGCGGGTCATCTCGCGGTGCTGCCCGGAATTGCCGTCGACGTTGAACATTGCCCAATCGCTGGGCAGTCCGCTGGCGGCGACGCCGAAGTTGAGCCGGCCTTGCGCCATGTGGTCGAGCATCGCCACGCGGTTGGCCAGCTCGGCCGGATGGTGGTAGGGCAACAGAAAGCCGCCGGGCGCGAGCCGGATGCGGCTGGTCTCCATCAGCGCCTGCGCGATCAGCAGGTCGGGGGAGGGATGCGGCTCCCACGGCGCGGTGTGATGTTCGCCGATCCACGCCTCGCTGAAACCCAATTCGTCGGCCCAGCGCAGTGTCTGCAAATCCCAGCGGTGCCCGTCGTAAAGGCTGCGCTCCGGCGGATGCGAGGGCATCGTGAACAGGCCGTATTGCATCGGATTCTCCCTTCTGGCGCATTGGCTGAAGCAGTCGCGCGCTGATCTACCTTTAGGCTAACTGCAAGCGCTTGGAGCTGTCGTTTTGTAAACCGTCAGTAAACCCTGCTCGAAAAATGTGCAGTTCGGTATTTTTTTGTTTCCTTTATTAGCAATAACGATTGCAGTCGGTCACAAGCCGGCATATTACACCCGCCACCACGGACGGGGCGAACCCCCAATAGCCCCTCTAGGGAGGAATCCATGACCGCGAAACGCAGCGAACAGCCGCATTTTCGGAAGTGGCACATTGGCGACGAGGCGACGATCAATCATTTGGTGCGGTCGCTCTCCCCCGAGATGCCTCACGTCGACAACCGGATCCACGCCGCGATGACCGAGTCCGGTCTCGTTGTCGAGGCGCAGGTGCGCAAGACCTGGAACAACCCGGTCATCGGCCTCGCGATTTTCTAGCCTCGTCGCGAGCTTTTCATTTTCCAGGAGCAGGTAGGCCGCGTCCGCGGCTGAGCAGACGTCGTGCGGCGATGCCGCAACCGGCGCCCTAGCCGTTGCATTGACCGCGGCCCAACCCCTACATAGGTTCGGCATTTGCCAGGCGGCCTCGGTGAGGCTGCGCCTGTTTGCGCGCCTGCTGCGGAAGGAATTGGGGGAATGAAGCCGAACCGGCGTCCAGCCAACCCGTGTTTCTCATCGGGCCCTTGCGCCAAGCGGCCGGGCTGGTCGCCGGCGGCGCTGTCCGGCGCGCTGGTCGGGCGTTCGCACCGTGCCGCCGCCGGGCTGAATCAGCTGGTCGAGGTGATCGAGCGCTCCCGCGCAGTGCTGCGGGTTCCGGCCGACTACCGGATCGGGGTGGTGCCGGGCTCGGACACCGGCGCGATCGAGATGGCGATGTGGTCTCTGTTGGGGGCGCGCGGCGTCGATGTGTTGTCGTGGGAGAATTTCGGCGAGACCTGGGTCGAAGACATCGTCGCCCATCTAAAATTGGCCGATGCGCGACACTTCCCGGCACCGTACGGCAGACTGCCCGAACTGTCGCAAGTCGATCCCGACCGTGACGCGGTGTTTGTGTGGAACGGCACCACCTCCGGGGTTCGCATCCCCAACGGCGATTGGATTGCCGCCGGCCGCAAGGGGCTGACGATCTGCGACGCGACCTCGGCGGCGTTTGCGATGCGCCTGCCGTGGGACAAGCTCGATGTCGTCACCTGGTCGTGGCAGAAGGCGCTCGGCGGCGAGGCGGGCCACGGGATGATCGCGCTGGGGCCCCGTGCGGTCGAACGGCTGGAGAGCTACACGCCGCCCTGGCCGCTGCCGAAAGTCTTCCGCATGACCCAGAAAGGCAAGCTGATCGAGGGTCTTTTCCGGGGTGAAACAATCAACACGCCGTCGATGCTGTGCGTCGAGGACGCGCTGGACTCGTTGAGGTGGGCCGAGAGCGTCGGCGGTCTCGATGGCTGCGTGGCGCGGGCCGAGGGCAATTTTGCCGCGGTCGCCGCCTGGGTCGAGCGTACACCGTGGGTCGAATTCCTCGCCGAGGTCCCGGCGACGCGGTCGTGCACTTCGCCCTGCATCAAAATCGTCGATCCGTGGTTCGAGAGCCTGGCGCCTGACGACCGGTTCACCACATCACGGCGGATGCTGGGGCGGCTCGACGCCGAGGGCGTCGGCTACGATCTGGCGACGCACCGTGCCTCCCCGCCGGGCATCCGCATCTGGACCGGCGCAACCGTCGAGCGCAGCGATGTCGAGGCGCTGCTGCCCTGGCTCGATTGGGCGTGGGAGCAGGAACGCGACGCGGCGAAGGCCGGCTGATGCCGAAGGTCCTGATCGCCGACGAGCTGAGCCCGCGCGCCGTCGCGGTCTTTGCCGAGCGCGGCATCGACGCGGTGATGCGGATCGGGCTGCCTGCCGACCAACTGGCCGCGACAATCGGTGAATATGACGGGCTCGCGGTGCGCTCGGCGACCAAGGTGACAGCGGCGCTGATCGCTGCGGCGGGCGCGCTTCAGGTGATCGGCCGCGCGGGGATCGGGGTCGACAATATCGATGTGCCGGCCGCGACTCAGCGCGGGATCGTCGTAATGAATACGCCCTACGGCAACGCCATCACAGCCGCCGAGCACACCATCGCGATGATGTTCGCGTTGGCGCGGCAAATCCCCGCCGCTGACCGCTCGACCCAGGCCGGCAAGTGGGAGAAGTCGCGCTTCATGGGGGTCGAGCTCAGCGGCAAGACCCTTGGCGTTATTGGCTGCGGCAATATCGGCGCGATCGTCGCCGACCGGGCGCAGGGCCTCAAGATGCGGGTGATCGGCTATGACCCGTTCCTGTCGGCCGAGCGCGCCGTCGATCTCGGGATTGAGCGGGTGACGCTCGACGAATTGTTGGCCCGCGCCGATTTCATCACGTTGCATACGCCGATGACCGATGCGACGCGGGGCATGATCGACGCCAAGGCGCTCGCCAAGCTGAAGCCGGGGGCGCGCATCGTCAATTGCGCGCGCGGCGGGCTGATCGTCGAAAAGGACCTCGCCGAGGCGCTCGACCGCGGCTGGCTTGCCGGCGCCGCGATCGACGTGTTCGTCGACGAGCCCGCGACCGAGAACCCGCTGTTCGGCCGCGACAATGTCATCGCCACCCCGCATCTCGGCGCCGCCACGTCCGAGGCGCAGGAAAACGTTGCGGTGCAGATCGCCGAGCAGATGGCGGATTTTCTGCTGACCGGCGCGGTGTCGAACGCGGTCAACATGCCGTCGCTGACCGCCGAGGACGCGGTGCGGCTCAAGCCTTATATGCAGCTTGCGGAGCAGATCGGCAGCTTCGCCGGGCAGCTCACCGACAGCGGCATCAAGGCGGTGGCGATCGATTACGAGGGCGCGATCGCCGAGCTCAACGTCAAGCCGCTCACCGCAACCGCACTGACCGGACTGCTAGCGCCGCAGCTCACCTCGGTCAACATGGTCAACGCCCCGGTCATTTGCCGCGAGCGCGACATCAGGGTCAGCGAGACGCTGCGGGCCGAACCCGGCGACTACCAGATGCTGATGCGGATTACGGTGACTTCGGAAGCGGGCGCGAGCGCGATCTCGGGCACCGTCTTTGCCGGCGACAAGCCGCGCCTGGTTGCCGTGGAGGGCATTCCGCTCGAAGCCGAGCTCGGCCGTCATGTGCTGTTTGTGCGCAATTACGACAAGCCTGGTTTCATCGGCGCGCTCGGCACCGCGCTTGCCGGGTCGTCGGTCAACATCGCGACGCTGAACCTCGGCCGCACCGTGGCGGGTGAGGACGCAATCTGCCTGGTCGGACTGGATCAGGAAGTGACGCCGGAGCTGCTGGACACGGTTCGCAGCCTGCCGAACGTGATCCAGGTCAAGTCGATGCGGTTCTAGGTTTTAGAAATGCGAAACCCCGGCCGGGGGTAGGCCGGGGTTTCGAGCTCCGTCGACATAGGCGGAACTGGGCTTACATCGTCGAGGGTGGGGAAGTGACGATGCAATTCCATTTTTAGAGGCTCTGTAAAAAGATGCAATACTTATCCCTCAATTCAACCAAACAATTGTAGTTAATGATTTATCTTCGTGAGCCGGCACGTAACAGGGGCTCTTTCGCGGGCGCCGGAAATTATCTCGGGAGGGCAGCAAAGCCGCGGCTGGCGGTGACCCGCCTGGTAGGCTGTTTCTTGTAGCGCGCCGGGCGGGCAGCCGCCGAACACCGGAAAATCGACCTCGAACCGCGGCGTTTTTGCCGCAGGGCAATCGCTTTCTAGCGTAGGTCCGTGCAATATCGCGGCATGAACGACATGCCGCACGCCGCGCTGTTGCCGACGGGGCTTTACGACCTGTTGCCGCCGGTCGCCGAGCTCGAAGCCGAGGTCACCGCGCGGCTGATGGCGGTGCTGCGCGCGCACGGTTATGAGCGGGTCAAGCCACCGCTGGTCGAGTTCGAGGATACGCTGCTGTCGGGCGCCGGCGCCGCGATGATCAACGATACATTCCGGACGATGGACCCCGTCTCGCACCGCATGGTCGGGGTGCGCGCCGACATGACGCCGCAGGTCGCCCGCATCGCCGCGACCCGGCTGTCGCACTACCCCCGGCCGCTGCGGTTGAGTTACGCCGGACAGGTGCTGCGGGTAAAGGGTTCCGAGGTGCGTCCCGAGCGGCAGATCGGCCAGGCCGGGGCCGAGCTGATCGGCGCCGAGGGGCCTGCCGCCGATGTCGAGGTGATCGCGGTCGCCGGCGAGGCGCTGGCGACGGTCGGGGTACCGAACCTGTCCGTCGACATCACGATGCCGACCTTGGTGCCGGCGATTGCCGAGGCGTTCGACATCACCGGAGAGCGCGCGGCGGCGCTGCGCGCGGCGCTCGATCACAAGGACGTCACCGCGGTGGCGACACTGCCCGGCGAGGCCGGCGCGCTGCTGTCGCAACTGGTGTCGGCGGGTGGCGCGGCGGCGCGGGCGCGGGCGGCGCTGGCCCGCCTCAGTCTGCCGCCCCGGGCACGCGAAGAGCGCGAGCAGCTCGGCGCGGTGCTCGACGGGCTTGCCGCGGCAATGCCGTCGCTCAAGGTCACGGTCGATCCGGTGGAGAACCGCGGTTTCGAATATCATACCGGGATCAGCTTCGCGTTTTTTGCCCGCGCCGGCGGCGAGCGCGGGCCGCTTGGCGAGCTTGGGCGCGGTGGCCGTTATAACGCCGGCGCCCCGGCGGTCGCGGAGCCGGCGACGGGGGTCACGCTCTATACCGATACGATCCTGTCGACCCTGCCGGCGGCGCCGCGGCGGGGACGGGTGCTGGTGCCGCCGGACGCCGACATGGCCGCCGCTGCCGGCCTGCGCAGCGACGGGTGGATCACGGTTGCGGCGTTGGCGCATGCCAGCGATTGGCACCGGGAGGCGCACCGGCTCGGCTGCGGCCATGTGCTGGAAGGCGGGGCGCCGGTGCGCGTGCGCGAGCGGGCGAAAGCGGCGGCAGGGGGCGGGCATGGGTAACGTCGCCGTGGTCGGCGCCCAATGGGGCGACGAAGGCAAGGGCAAGATCGTCGACTGGCTGTCCGAGCGCGCCGATGTCGTGGTGCGCTTCCAAGGCGGGCACAACGCCGGTCACACCCTCGTCGTCGGCAATATCGAATACAAGCTCAGCCTGCTGCCCTCCGGGGTGGTGCGCGGCAAGCTGTCGATCATCGGCAACGGGGTCGTGGTCGACCCCTGGGCACTGCTCGCCGAGATCGAGACGATGCGCGGCAAGGGGCTCGACATTTCGCCCAGAAACCTCAAGCTGGCCGACAATGCGGCGCTGATCCTGCCGTCGCACGGCGCGCTCGACCGCGCGCGCGAGGAGCGCCGGGGCGACAAGAAGATCGGCACCACCGGGCGCGGCATCGGCCCGGCCTATGAGGACAAGGTCGGCCGCCGCGCGATCCGCGTCTGCGACCTCGCCGACAAGCAAGCGCTGGAGGACCGGGTCGACGAGGTGCTGCTGCACCACAACGCGCTGCTGCGCGGGCTTGACGCGCCGGAGGTGGACCGCACGGAGCTGCTCGGCGCGCTGCGCGAGGTCGCGCCCAAGGTACTGCCGTATGCCGATACCTGCTGGCAAATTCTCGATGGCGTGCGCCGCGCCGGCCGCCGGGTGCTGTTCGAAGGGGCGCAGGCGGCGATGCTCGACGTCGATCACGGCACCTACCCTTATGTGACCTCGTCGAACACCCTGGCCGGACAGGCGGCGGCGGGGGCGGGAATCGCTCCATCCGCGGTCGGCTTTGTGCTCGGCATCACCAAGGCCTACACGACCCGCGTCGGCAGCGGACCGTTCCCGACCGAGCTTACCGACGATATCGGACAGAAACTCGGCGACCGCGGCAAGGAATTCGGCACAAACACCGGCCGGCGGCGGCGCTGCGGCTGGTTCGACGCGGTGATGGTGCGCCAGGCGATCAAGTTCGGCGGCATCGACGGCATTGCGCTGACCAAGCTGGACGTGCTCGACGGCTTCGACGAGATCAAGATTTGCATCGGCTATCGGCGCGCCGGCAAGGCTTACGACCATTTCCCCGCAGGGGTGTCAGCACAGGCCGAGATCGAGCCGGTCTACGAGAGCTTTGTAGGCTGGCGCGAAAGCACCCGGGGCGCCCGCTCTTGGGCCGACCTGCCGGCCCAGGCGATCAAATATATCCGCCGGATCGAGGAGCTGATCGATGCGCCGGTGGCTATGCTGTCGACCAGCCCCGAGCGCGAGGACACGGTGCTGGTGCGCGATCCGTTCGCGGATTGAAGATCGATGAAGAACGGCGAGAATGTAAAAAAGAGCCGAATTGTTGTCCGACCGGCTGCGGCGGGATTAAGCGACGTCGAGTGGCGGCGCCGCGCTATCGCACGGCTCAAAACGTTTCGTGAGGGGCACACACTCGGCATGCCGGTACAAGACGTAGTCAATGAGGGTCGGATGCGGCTGGTTAAACGCTTTCTGGGTACGGATTGACAGAAATACTCATTTAGAGTATAAGTGCTGACCCTCGATCCCTTCACCAAAATCCAAACATCCGAGCGCCACTTCTCGATGCCGGAATTCTTCTCGCCCTATAGCCATCAGTTCACCCGTATCGGCGTTTGCGTGCCGCAGGTCGCGGTCGCCGATCCGACGAAGAATGGTGACCAGGTAGCGACGCTTATTGAGAAGGGCGGCAAAGATGGTATCGCGCTGCTGCTGTTCCCGGAACTGTGCCTGTCGGCCTATGCGATCGACGATCTGCTGTTTCAGGATGCGCTGCTAGACGCGGTGGTCGGGCAGATCGACCGGCTCATCAAGCTGAGCGGCGAGGGGGCGCCGGTCATCGTCGTCGGCGCGCCGCTGCGCTGGGAGGGGCGGCTCTACAATTGCGCGGTCGCGATCCATCGCGGCCGGGTGCTGGCGGTGGTGCCGAAGATTTTCCTGCCGAATTACCGCGAATTCTACGAGCGCCGGCATTTCACCTCGGGTGAGGCGGTGCGCGCCGCGACGATGACCGTGGCGGGGCGGGAGGCGCCATTCGGCGCCGATCTGTTGTTCGCCGCCACCGGATCCGCCGGCTTTGTCTTTCACATCGAGATTTGCGAGGACCTCTGGGTCCCGCAGCCGCCGAGCGCGGCGGGTGCTGCGGCCGGCGCCGAAGTGCTGCTCAACCTGTCGGCCAGCAACATCACCATCGGCAAGGCCCAGATGCGGCGCCTCCTCTGCGCGTCGCAATCGGCGCGCTGCATCGCCGCCTATGCCTATTCCGCCGCCGGGGCCGGCGAGTCGACGACCGATCTGGCCTGGGACGGGCAGGCCGGCATCTTCGAGATCGGCGACCCGCTCGCCGAGACCGCACGCTTCAGCGCACAGCCGGAGATCGCCGTTGCGGATATCGATCTCGGCCGCATCCGCCAGGAGCGCATGCGCACCAATACCTTCGGCGACAATGCCAGGCAGATCGCGGCGCAGACGCCGCCGTTCCGGCGGGTCGAGTTTGCGTTCGACCCGCCGGGGGGCGCGCTCGAGCTGCGGCGCACGGTCGAGCGGTTTCCGTTTGTGCCGTCCGATCCGGCGATGCTGCGCGACAATTGCTATGAGGCCTATAACATCCAGGTGCAGGGTCTGGCGCAGCGACTGTCGGTGACCGGGCTGAAAAAGCTGGTTATCGGCGTTTCGGGGGGGCTCGACTCGACGCAGGCGCTGATCGTCGCGGCGCGGGCGATGGACCGGCTCAGCCTGCCGCGGCAGAACGTGCTGGCCTATACGCTGCCCGGCTTTGCCACCAGCGACAGCACCAAAGCCAACGCTTGGCGGCTGATGAAGGCGCTGGGGGTCACCGGCAACGAGATCGACATCCGCCCGGCCGCCAACCAGATGCTCGGCGATATCGGCCATGGCGCCGGGCGCGGTGAAAAGCAGTACGACGTCACCTTCGAGAATGTGCAGGCCGGGCTGCGCACCGATGTGCTGTTCCGGCTCGCCAATTTCTCCGGCGGCCTGGTCGTCGGCACCGGCGACCTGTCGGAGGCCGCGCTGGGCTGGTGCACCTATGGCGTGGGC
>JBBRPG010000103.1:0-13799 GCA_038228485.1 Alphaproteobacteria bacterium | reverse complement strand
TGTCTCCTCGATGCGGCCGGCAAGGTAGCCGCCGGCCGAGGCCGGATCAATCGCCGGCCGTCATCTCATTTCGGCTGAGGCGGCGCGAACGGTGCGAGGCGCAGCTTGGTCTGATGGTCAGGGGTGGCCGCCCGGCTGTCGGCGTCGACTCCGCGGTAATAATCCTTTTGCCATTTGTCGGAGCCCGATTGCGGCGTTTCCGTCGCCATCTTCTCGTGGAAGGCGTTGCGCGAACGGCTCCATTCGTTGAATTGCCGCATCACGTCTGGAGCGGCGGTCATCGGCACCAGCTTGGGCGTGATGGCTTCCAGATGGCCGCGCTGCACCGGAAAGACGAAGCAGATCGGCTCGCCCGCCTCGAACCGGACCCAGTGGTTGGGCCGGGTGAACTTCCAGTTCATCGTGAAGGTGTAAGGCGCCCAGTCGGTCTCGACGATCCCGGTCAACGGGTAGATGCCGTCCTTGGGCCGGTTGGGCGAGCCGCCGACCCACAGGTTCCATCCCGGCGGCGTGCGGAACAGCCCCTGGATATGAAAGGTCAGCACCCCCTGGCCGAACAGCGATACCGGCATCCGGTTCGGGTTGGCATTGGGCGGGGTGTGGATCAGCACCGCATCGGTGCCGACGCCGCCCACCCAGCAGGAGCTAAAGCCGAACGGCCACAAAATCTCCCAGCCGTGCGCGTTGGCAATGTCGAGCGGCAGGCAGCGATAGGCGAACGATTCCGGCGTGTTGGTCATCCACTCGCGGGTCGCCTCGGCCGGGCGGATCAGCGGCTCCCAACCCGGGTGCAGGTAGCAGATCAAGTCCATGGCGGGCTTTCCCTTCGCTGCGGCGATCGGCGCCGGACGCAAGACCATTTGCGCCGATGCCGGCAACGCGGCAAATTTAGCTCAGATAACCCGGGAGGCCCACGCCATGGCGACGGTGATCGAGAAGCAAGGGGTGCGCGTGCGGCCCACCGGCGCGGCTCTGGGCGCAGACATCGAGGGCGTCGACCTCGCCGGCGCGCTGTCGCCGGAGACGATGGCCGCGATCGAGGCGGCCTGGGGCGACCATCTGGTGCTGCGCTTTCGCGGGCAGTCGCTCTCCGATGACGATCTGCTGCGCTTCAGCAGCCAGCTCGGCGAATTAGACTGGGCGCCGGTCGCTGCGGCCAAGATCAAGGTGCCGGGCGAAGACCGTTACATCGACGGCGCCCCCGAGGGCCGCCAATATTTGATGGTGATCTCGAACGTGATCGAGAACGGCGTGGCGATCGGACAGCTGGGTGCTTACGAGGCCATTTGGCATACCGACATGTCCTACGTCTCCGAGCCGCCGATGGCCTCGGCGCTCTATTCGCTCGAGGTGCCGCCGTCGGGCGGCGACACCGGCTTCTGCAACATGTACCTGGCGCTCGAAACCCTGCCGGCCGATCTGCGCCGCCGGGTCGAGGGCAAGCTCTGCCGCCACGACGCCAGCCGCAACAGCGCCGGCGAGCTGCGCCGCGGCTATGTCGACGCGCCCGATGCCAGCCAGGCGGTCGGTGTCGACCATCCGATCGTGCGCACCCATCCGGCGACCGGCCGCAAGGCGCTGTTCCTCGGCCGCCGCCGCAACGCGTATATTCCCGGGATGTCGCTCGCCGAAAGCGAGACGTTGCTCGACGCGCTGTGGGAGCATGCGACCCGCGACGAATTCACCTGGTATCAGCAATGGCGGGTCGGCGATCTGATCCTGTGGGACAATCGCTGCGTCATGCACCGGCGCGACGCTTTCGATCCTGCCGCCCGGCGGGTGATGCACCGCACCCAGGTCAAGGGCGACCGGCCGTACTGACATCGTTCACCTACTGGAGCTGACGCATGCGAAACCCGGTGTGGCTGGCTGCGCTTTTGTTGCTGGCGGGGTGTTTTGCCGCTGACCCGAAGGGTTCTTCGAAAATCACCCTGAAAAACTCGTTCTGGGACCGGGTCAACGTGCAGGCGGTGATAACCAAAGGCTCCGATTGCGACGATCGCGGACCCGAATTCGTCGGGCAGCAGGAATTCGTCATGGTCAAGGATGGCCACCGCACGGTCGTCGCGCCGGAAGGGACCAGCGTCTGCTGGCGCAAGGACCGCAACCCCGGCAGCCCGGCTCCCGGCGCCTGGTCGGGCTGGAGCCGGGCGATCCTGTTCCCGGGTGAAGATACCGAAACCGAGGTCTAGGCGCGCTCACCCGCCCGCCCGTGGACTTGCTCGGCGAGCATAATCGCCAGCGCCGCACCGATCAGCGCCATCGCGGCGAGGTCTTGCGGACCGAGACGCTCGCCGATGAGCCAGGCACTCGATCCGACGCCGACGCAGGGGACTGCCAGCGAGCTGATGCCGCTGACGCTCGCCGGCACGGTCTTGACCAATCGAAACCAGGTGAAATAGGCCACGCCGTTCGACACGACGCCGAGAAACAAGAGCGCCAGCCAGTGCGCGCGCGTCGGCGCTGCCAAATCGGGCGGAAAGCTGACCGCCAGCCAGATCAGCGCCAACGGCGCCAGCCCGATCGTCAGCTGCCAGAACGCCACCGCAGACGGATTGGCGCACCAGCGCCGGCGCTTGAGCCACACCGTGCCAAGGCCGAACGCCATTGCGGCAAGCAAGGCCAGGGCGACGCCGAGCGGCGCATTGCGCAGATGCGACAAATCCTGCGAAACCATCGTCACTACGGCCGTTCCGCCAAGGAGCAGCGCGATGAGGCGCGGCGCGGTGAGCCGCTCGCCCAGCATCGGGCGGGCAAAGACGCTGGCCCAAATCGGCATGGTGTAGATCAGCACCGATGTCCGCCCTGGGCTCATCAGGTACATTCCCAGCGTCATGCACAGCGGCATGACCGTCATGTAAAGCAGCGCGGTGACGACGAGGTCGGCCCACGCCTCGCGCTCGACGGCGAGAGACACCCCGGCAAGCTTCACCTGCAGCAGCAGCGCCAGCGCGCCGAGCAGCTGCACCAGGACCCGCAGCGTCATCACGTCGAACCCGCCGAGGGCGATCCCGGTCACCGGGTAGGCGATGCCCCAGCTGAGCCAGATCACCGGCAGAAATACGAACGGCATCGCCGCTCCGCGAGATGACGAGCCGGTATACGTCGCCGGGTTTCTTGTCCTAAGCTACCCGCTCGTGCCGCAGACCAGCCCAGCGCCAGGAGAATTCGATGCAGGTCATCAACGCAATCGCCAAAATCCTCAAGAAAGAGGGGGTCGAGTGGCTGATCGGCTATCCGGTCAACCCGATCATCGAGGGCGCGGCGCAAGAGGACATCCGCACCATCATGGTGCGGCAGGAACGCATCGGCCTGCATATGTGCGACGCGATCGCCAAGACCACATCGGGCGACAAGGTCGGCGTGTTCGTGATGCAGCACGGGCCCGGCACCGAGAACGCCTTTGGCGGCGTCGCCCAGTCCTACGGCGACTCGACCCCGGTGGTGGTGCTGCCGGCCGGCTATGCCCGCAACATCAACCAGGTGCACCCCAACTTCAGCGCCGCGCTCAACTTCCGCCACGTCACCAAGCTGTGCGAGCAGGTGACGGTCGCCGACGCGACGGTCGAGGCGCTGCGCCGGGCCTTCACTGCGGTCAATAACGGCCGTCCCGGCCCGGTGCTGGTCGAATTTCCGACCGATATCCTGCGCGCCGAGATACCGGACGAGCTGGTCGCCGAATATAAGCCCGCGCCGCGGATGAAGAGCGCGCCCGACCCGCAATCGGTGTCGAAGATCGCCGAGGCGCTGGTCGCGGCCGAGCGGCCGGTGATCCATGCGGGGCAGGGCGTGCATTACGCCAAGGCCTGGCCGCAGCTGAAAGCGCTCGCCGAGCTGCTCGAAGCGCCGGTGATGACCACGCTGGGCGGCAAGAGCTCGTTCCCCGAAAACCACCCGCTGTCTCTGGGCTCGGGCGGCATCGGCATCGGCGAGCATCTCTGGCACTTCCTGCAGAGCGCCGACACGATCTTCGGCATCGGCTGCAGCTTTACGCGCACCAGCTTCGGCACCGCCATGCCGAAGGGCAAGAAGATGATCCACGCCACGGTCGATCCGCTGGCGATCAACAAGGACGTGCCGGTCGACCTCGCCGCGATCGGCGATGCCGGGCTGACGCTCGATGCGGTGCTTGAAGAGGTGAGGGACCGGCTCAAGGGCAAGGTGCGCGACCGGCTCGCCGGGGTCAGCCGCGAAATCCGCAGCCACCGCGAGGAGTGGCTCGGCAAGTGGAAGCACCGGCTGACCGCCGACACGGCGCCGATCTCGCCCTACCGCATTGTCTGGGACCTGCTTCACACGGTCGACGTCAACAACACGATCATCACCCATGACGCCGGCAGCCCGCGCGACCAGATCTCGCCGTTCTGGGTCAGCGAAACCCCGCTCTCCTATCTCGGCTGGGGCAAGACCACCCAGCTCGGCTACGGCCTCGGCCTCGCGATGGGCGCCAAGCTCGCCAACCCCGACAAGCTCTGCATCAATTTCTGGGGCGACGCGGCAATCGGCTTCACCGGCATGGATTTCGAGACCGCGGTGCGCGAGCGGCTGCCGATCCTGTCGATCCTGTCGAACAACTTCTCGATGGCGATCGAATTGAAGGTGATGCCGGTTTCGACCGAGAAATACCGCTCGACCGACATCAGCGGCAATTACGCCGACTTCGCCAAGGCCCTCGGCGGCTACGGTGAGCGCATCACCGAGCCCGGCCAGATCAAGGAAGCGATCAAGCGCGGCATCCAAAAGACCAAGGAAGGCACGCCGGCCCTGCTCGAATTCATCACCGAGAAGGCAGTCGACGTTTCGCGCTTCCCCTGATCGGAACCGTAGCCCTCCTTCCTCAATCTGGAAGGAGGGCTCTGTTGTTGTCGCAACGGCGAAGAACCATCTTATCGGTGCCCAACGCCGTTCGGAGCCCACATGGCAGAGATCGAACATTCACAACTGCTCGACGATGTACGAGAGTTCATCGATCAGAAATGGACGCATAGTTCCTGCGAGCTATGCGGCACAGACCGCTGGATGGTGTATACCGATCCCACGCCGTACGCGTATCTTTCAGTCGCCGACGAACAGGGCGCGCCCGCGGCGTACTCCCATCCGATGGTGGCCTTTTTGCCTGTGACTTGTGTAAATTGTGGAAACCTCAGGCTCGTCGATGCAAGGGTATTCGAGAAATGGCGGTCGGCGAAGAGACTGGAGATAACAAAGTCGTCCCAATAAGACCGGACACGCGCACTCCTAGCGGAAGCGGTCCCCATGATCCTGGCATGGAAGCGCGAGTCGCCAAGCTGGAGGCGCATATCGAGCATATCCAGAGCGATCTCAATGAGATCAAAACCGATATTCGCGAAATCAAACGCGATGCTCGAACCGATTTTCCATTGCTGTTTGGTGCGCTGATTTTCCTGGCGTTGGGATTGGCTGGAATAATGGCGAAAGGCTTCCACTGGATCGGCAGCTAGAACCCAGATGGACGTCTACCACATCTGGTTCAACCTCAAGCCGGGCGTCGGCGACCTCGATTTCGCCGCGAGCGCGCGGGCCTATCTGGATCATTTGCGGGAAGGCGGGCATCTGGTCTCGTATCGCCTGACGCGCTGCAAGCTCGGTTTCGCCCCGCCGCAATTGCGCGAGTGGCATATCGCCATCGATTTCGAGAACCTGACCCAAATCGACGCTGCCTTCGGCCAGGTCTCGACCCGCGCCGACCCGGTCGAGAGCTTTCACCACGCGGTCAATTCCAAGGTGCAGGACGTGTTCTTCGCCCTCTACCGCGATTTCCCCGATCCTGGCCGGGTGACGGGCCGTGAAAAATTCTAACTGGGAGAACCGCTATGCCGCTGCCGCAAGACATCCGCCCGGTGTTCCAGGACATCCAGGACACGCTGATCCGCTCCGACGCGCCGTGGATCGAGCAGACGTCGCTGTCGAAGGTCAAGGTGCTGTGGATCGGCCGCGAGACGGGCACCTGGGCGTCACTGCACCATTGGAAGAAGGGCTACGCCGCGCCGCCGCACAAGCATCTGGGCGGCGCGCATGTATGGATCGTTCCGGCAAGCTGCAGGTGCGCGACGGCACCCTCAACGCCGGCGATTACGTGTATGAGCCATCGGGCGTCCTGCACGACGCGACGACGGCGCTCGAGGACACCACCTACCTGTTCATCTGCAGCGGGCCGGTGCTGTTCTTCGACGAGAACGGCTTCACCCGGTACACCAACTGGGAAGTGATGGAGCGGCTGCGCGCATCGGCGGAAAGGCTGCCGCAGGCGGCGGAGTAACCTTTCTCACGGAGCGCCGTTTGCTGCCGGCCGGCAGCGCCGGTGCTTCTTTCGCCGATTATCGGAATGCGGCCGGCTCACTCCAGGTCCGGCTGCAGCACTTCCTGCTGCCTGTCGTCGATGACGGTGGACGAGGTCACCACGTAGACCGGCAAGTCGTTCATGATTGGCCCGGCCCGCGGTATCACGCTTTCCGAGGTTCCGAACACAAAACCGAACACGTTCGGAGGCGAAATCAGCTCGATATTCTCAACTTTGTATTTCGGAATGAAATTCAGCAATTTTGCGCGAAAACAGCCCGCCGGCCGCACGTTCGGATTTTGAAAATTGAGATACAGGTTTTTAGCGCTGTCGCTGCTCAGACAGACCATGATCTCTCGCTCATGGTCATAGACCGCGCCTTGGGTCAGCTTCTCGGATTGCGCCAACGCCGATGGGATCGGCATCAGCGCCAGACCGAGAACGACCGCACCCACTAACCTGCATATCGATCGGCGCAGCACGGCTCACCGAAGAGAAGAGCGAACGACCCCGAAGTGATAACAAGGGCCGGGTCCGCAAAGGGCGATCTCGCGATTTGCTTGGCGCGCCTTGCTATCCTGGGATGTCGCGGCGCGTCGGACATTCCGAAATCGCGAATCAACGCGGCGATGGGTAGAGGTTACGATGGCGGTCAAAGCGTGACGGGATAGCCCATGGACAAAGATTACGCTGGCCTCCTCGACCGGTTGCGCCAACGCCTCGGGCCGAGCGGCATTCTCACCGAGACCGCCGACACCGACCCCTATTGCCAGGACTGGCGGCGGCTTTATCACGGCAAGACTCCGGCGGTGCTGCGTCCGGCGAACACGGCCGAGGTGGCCGACGCCATGCGGCTGTGCGCCCAGTACCGGGCGCCGATCGTACCGATGGGCGGCAACACCTCGATGGTCGGCGGCGCCGCAGTTGCCGAGGACGGATCGCAGATCGTCCTCAGCCTATCGCGGATGAACCGGGTACGCGAGATCGATCCCGTCGACATGACGATGGAGATCGAGGCCGGGGTCACGCTCAAGGCCGCGCAAATCGCCGCCCAGGAGGCCGACTGCCTGTTGCCGCTGTCGATCAGCTCCGAGGGCTCGGCGCAGATCGGCGGCGTGCTGGCGACCAATGCCGGCGGCAACAACACGGTGCGCTACGGCAATGCCCGCGACCTCGTGCTCGGCCTTGAGGTGGTGCTGCCGGGCGGGGAGGTGTGGAACGGGCTGCGCCGCCTGCACAAGGACAACACCGGCTACTGCCTGCGCCAGCTCTTCGTCGGCAGCGAGGGCACGCTCGGCATCATCACCGCCGGCGTGTTGAAGCTCGTTCCGCGCCCGCGCGAGATCGAGGTGGCGCTGTGCGCAGTGGCCTCGCCCGAAGCGGCGCTGCAGCTGTTCCAGGCCTGCCAGCAGCACGACGCGGCGGCGATCCAGGCGTTCGAATACATGTCGGGCGCCGGCATGGCGCTGGTCGAGCGTTTTATCCCCGACGCCAAGCCGCCGCTATCCGCGCCGGCGGCGCATTACGTCCTGGTCGAGCTGGCGACCCCGCGCCAGGGCGCCGGTTTACGCGGCGCGCTCGAGGAGCTGCTCGCCGCGGCGATGCAAAAGGGCATCGTCACCGATGCCGTCATCGCCGAGAGCGGCCCGCAGCGCGCGGCGATCTGGAAGCTGCGCGAGGAGCATTCGGAGGCGCAAAAACGCGCCGGCGCCTCGGTCAAGAACGACATCTCGGTGCCGGTGTCGCGCGTGCCGGAGCTGATCCGCCGTGCGGCGGTGGCGTGCGAGCGCCTGGTGCCGGGCATCCGCTGCGTGCCGTTCGGCCATCTCGGCGACGGCAACATCCATTTCAACCTGGTGCAGCCCGAGGGCGCCGACGGCGACGCGTTCCTCGCCCGCGATCATGAGCTGATGGACGCGGTCAACGAGATCGTCCGCGACCTCGACGGCAGCTTTTCGGCCGAGCACGGCATCGGCCGCCTCAAGCCCTACATGATGCCGGACTGGCGCGGCGGCGCCGAATTGGAGCTAATGCGGCGTATTAAGGCGGCCCTCGACCCCAAAGGGCTGCTCAACCCCGGCAAGATGCTGCCATGACCGACCAGCAACCCCCTTCCGCCGCGCGGAATCCACCGCCACCGCCGCGGGCTCGGTCCCGCGAATTTTCCATTCGGCTTATCGTCCTCGCTGTTGCAGTTGCGATCGTCGTGCTGTTTGCGACGCACTGGGATCGCTGGGTGGGCAGCCGCACGCGGCAAGTCACCGACGATGCCTATGTCCGTGGTGACGTCACCCCTCTCAGCGCCAAGGTCGAGGGCTATGTGCACCGCGTCGCCGTCGACGATTTCCAACGCGTCAAGGCCGGCGATCTGCTGATCGAAATCGACGATTCCGACTACCGCGCAAAGGTGGCGCAGGCGGATGCCGATCGTCTCGGCGCCGAGGCCGCGATCGAAAACCTGAAGGCGCGCAAGGCGACCCAGCATGCCCAGGTCGCGGAGGCCGAAAGCGCCGTCGCCGCCACCCAGGCCGATGTCGACCGCACGCGGCAAGAGGCCGAGCGCCAGCGTTCGCTGCTGGCGTCTACCTACGGCACCCAGCAAAGGGTCGAGCAAGCGGTCGCCGAACAGAAACGCCTCGCCGCCACGATGGCTCGCAGCCAGGCGGAACTCGATGCTCAGCGTCGCCAATTCGCCGTGCTCGACACGCAGGAGACGCAGCTGCGCGCGGAGGCCAAGGCCAAACAGGCGGCGCTCGACCTCGCGAAAATCAATCTCGGCTACACCCGCATCGCGGCTCCGGTCGGCGGGATGGTCAGCGAGCGGGGCGTTCGCGAAGGTCAATATGTTCACGGCGGCAGCCAAGTCATCTCGGTCGTGCCGCTCGACAATGTCTGGGTCATCGCCAACTACAAGGAAACCCAGCTCACGCATGTCGCGATCGGTCAGCGCGCCGAGATCAAGGTGGATACCTTTCCCGACGTCGTCATCAAGGCGTCTGTCGAAAGCATCGCCCCGGCCAGCGGCTCGCAGTTCAGCCTGCTGCCGCCCGACAACGCGACCGGCAACTTCACCAAGGTGGTGCAGCGAATCCCGGTGAAGCTGCGGATCGGCCCCGACAATCCGCTTGCCGGTCACCTGCGCCCGGGCATGTCGGTCGAGGCAGCGATCCTGACCGACACCACCCCGCCGCCGCCGTGAGCGTTGCGTCAGTCGCCCCAGCGCAGGTCACCGCACCGAGGCGGTGTGATAGGCCGGTGCTCGGCATCCTGGCGGTAATGCTGGGGGCGTTCATCTCGTCGCTCAACACAAAGATCACCAGTACCGGTCTGGCCGATATCCGTGGTGGTCTCGGCCTTGGCTTCGATGAAGCGACCTGGATCGGCACCATATTCAGCGCTGCGCAAATGATGGTGGCTCCGGCGGCCGGATGGATGAGCACCGTGCTCAGCACCCGCCGGGTGCTGATCTGGACCGGCGTGGTCTTTACCGTCGCCTCTGTGGCGCCGCCGCTCGTGCGCGACTACGACACGCTGATCGCCTTGCAGCTCGTCCGCGGTCTCGCCGTCGGCGCCTTTGTCCCGGCGGCGCTCGGATTTGTGCTGCGCAGCTTGGCGCCGCAATGGTGGATGTGGGGCATCGCCGCCTATGCGTTCCGCTTTGTCTTTTCCCAGAACATTGCGGGGTCGCTCGAGGGCTTCTACTCCGAGATGGGGAGCTGGCAGTGGATCTTCTGGCAGAATGCGGTTCTGACCCCGGTGATGGTTATCCTGGTGCTGATCGCGATGCCCCACCGGCCGATCGACCGTGCCTTGCTGGCGCGCACCGATTGGGTCGGCATTGCCTATGCGGGACTCGGGTTCGGCTTGATCTATGCCGGGCTAGACCAAGGCAACCGGCTTGACTGGCTCGATTCCGGGCTGATTTGGGGCCTCTTGCTCGGCGGCGCGCTGCTGGTCGTTGCCTTCCTGGTGCAGGAAGCGCGATCGCCGGCGCCGCTTATTCATTTGCCGGTGCTGATCCAGCCGAACGTCGCGGTGCCGGCCCTGCTGATCTCTATCTATGCGTTTGGGTCGACGGCGACGGGCTACTTGCTGCCGGACCACCTGACCCGCATCCAAGGGCTGCGCCAGCTGCAGATCGGCGATGTGCTGAATTGGATCGCCCTGCCGCAAATCCTGCTGGTACCGCTGGTGGCGGTGCTCCTGCGATGGGTCGAGGCCCGGCTTCTGCTGGTGTTCGGCTTTGCGATGATCGCGCTCGGGAGCTGGATGGATACCGGTCTTACTCACGATTGGGTTGGCGACGATTTCCTGTTGTCGCAAGGGGTTGAGGCAGTCGGGCTGGCGTTCGCGATCACCGCGCTTATCACCTACGCGATCTCGCACATCACCCCGCCACAAGCGGCGGCCATCGCCGCGACGATACAGATCGCGCGGCTGCTCGGCGCCGAAGCGGGCAGCGCCGCGGTGCAGACCTTCGTGCGCGTGCGCGAGCAGGTTCACTCGAACCTACTCGGCCTGCATGTGCTGCGAGGCTCGTCCGCGACGGAAGGGATCACGACATTGCTGACCGGTCCGTTCAACGGCCGCCAGACGGGGCTGGGCGATCCGACGGCACAAGGGCTCGGCGTGCTTGCCGCACGGGTACAGCGCGAGGCCTATGTGCTGGCCTATATCGACGCCTTCTGGCTGGTCGCCTGGGTGTCGCTGGCGGGGATTTTCCTGATCCTCCTGCTGCGCCAGTCGCCGCCCAACCCGCTGACCCCGCCACTGATCCGCCGCTAGAGCGGCCACGCGCCGCCGGCAAACAGGATAATCGGCACCTGCGTCCCGGCCGCTGCGGCCGGAGCGTGTGGCGGCCGGATCACCAGGCAGTCGGACGAGGCCAAAGGCCGCATCATCGAGGAATCCTGCACCTCGAACGGGGTGACTTCGAGCGTCCCATCGGCGCCGCGCGCTAGACGCGAGCGCAAATAATCCTGCCGCCGGTCGTTCTGGCGCAGATCGCGGCCAAGCCGCGCGGTCATCGGCGGATCGGGGTTGTCGGGCAGCCCGGCCAGCCGCTCGATCGCCGGCTTTACGAACAACAGCCCGCACACCAGGGTCGACACCGGGTTGCCGGGCAGCCCGATCATCGGCGTGTTGCGATAGCTCCCGGACATCAGCGGTTTGCCCGGCCGCATCGCGATTTCCCAGAAATCGATCGCCAGCCCGTCCTCGCTCAGCACACCGCGCACCAGGTCGTGCTCGCCGACCGAAACGCCGCCGGTCGACACCAGCAGATCGACCCCGCGCGCGCCGGCGGCAAAGCGGCGCAGCGCGTCGGCGTCGTCGGGTGCGTTGCCCAGGCTTACCGGCACCCCGCCGCAGGCGGTGACGAACGCCGCCAGCGCCAGCGAATTCGAGCTGACGATCTGGTTCGGCCCGATCGGGTCGCCCGGCATCACCACCTCGTCGCCGGTCGAGAGGATGCCGACATGCGGCTGCCGGTGAACGAACAGCCACGGCCGGTTCATCGCCGCCACGAGTCCGACATCGCGTGGCGTCAGCCGCCGCCCGGCGTGAAGCAGCACCTCGCCCTCGGTGAAATCGAGCCCGGCGCGCCGGACATAGCGTCCCAGCGGCGCGCCCTCGGTCACCGTGACGGTGTCGCCGTCGCGCTCGGTGTCTTCCTGGATGACGATCGTGTCGGCGCCTTCGGGCAGCGGTGCACCGGTGAAGATGCGCGCGGCCTCGCCGTTGCCAAGCACCCCGCCAAACCCGGCTCCGGCCGGGATTTCGGCGACGATGCGCAGCGCTGCCGGCACCGTCGCGACATCGGCGGCGCGCACGGCATAGCCGTCCATCGCCGAGGCGGCGAAGGGCGGCTGGGTGCGGCGCGCGGTGAGGTCTTCGGCCAGCACGCGGCCCATCGCGTCGGCAACCGACACCTGCTCAGCCGGCAGGGCCTGAAGCGGCGCCAAGAGGCGCCCCAGGGCTTCTTCGACCGAGATCATGGTTTATTCTCCCCGGCCCGGCGATCGGCTTGGTAATCGCCCGACTTGCCACCGGATTTGCGCAGTAAACGCAGATCGGTGACGGTCATCCCGCGGTCGATCGCCTTGCACATGTCGTAGATCGTCAGCGCCGCGACCCCGGCTGCGGTCAGCGCCTCCATCTCGACCCCGGTGCGGCCGTTGAGCCGGCAGGTCGCCGTGATCTCGACCGACGACGTGGCGGGCGCGCAGACGCACTCGACCTGCACCGAGGTCAACGACAGCGGATGGCACAGCGGGATCAGGTCGGCGGTGCGTTTTGCCGCCATGATCCCGGCCAGCCGCGCCGTCGCCAGCACATCGCCCTTCGCGATCTCGCCGGCCTGGACCCGGGCCAGGGTCTCGGGCTTCATCACGACGCGCGCGCCGGCGACCGCGACCCGGTCGGTCTCCGCCTTGTCGGAGACATCGACCATGCGGGCGCGGCCCTGCGTGTCGACATGGCTGAAATCGGGGAGGCGCAGCAGCTTGCGTGTCGCCGCCGCGACATCCCTCTCGCGCATCAGCGACTCACCGACCAGGAAACAGCGCGCGTTGACCGCGGCGAGGCGGTCGAGGTCGTCGGGCGTGTTGAGCCCGCTTTCGCCGACCGCGATGCGGTCTTTCGGGATCAGCGGCGCCAGGGTCTCGGCGGTCTTCAGATCGACCTTGAGGGTCTTGAGATCGCGGTTGTTGATGCCGATCAGCCGCGCGTCGAGCTTGAGCGCGCGGTCGAGCTCGGCGCGGTCGTGCACTTCGACTAGCACATCCATGCCGAGCGACCTGGCGTCGTCCGCCAGTGCACGCGCCTCGTCGTCGTCTAGGCAGGCCATAATCAGCAGGATGCAATCCGCTCCCAGCACCCGGCTTTCCAGCACTTGGTAGGCGTCGACGATAAAATCTTTGCGCAGCACCGGCAGTGACACCGCCTCGCGCGCGGCAACCAGATACTCGTCCTTACCCTGGAAATAGGGCTCGTCGGTCAGCACCGACAGGCAGGTCGCGCCGCCGGCCTGATAAGCCAGGGCGAGGGCAGGGGGATTGAAATCGGCGCGGATCAGCCCCTTGCTTGGGCTGGCCTTCTTGATCTCGGCGATCAGCCCGTATCTGCCCGCCGCCGCCTGCGCCGCCAGTGCGTCGGCAAAGCCGCGCGGTGCCGGTGCTTTCGACAGGCGTTGGCGCAGGGTCGCCTCGGGCATCGCCTGCTTGCGCACTTTGACGTGCTGGCGCTTGCGGTCGCAGATTTCGGTGAGAACGTCGCTCACCGATTGGTCTCCGCAACGAGCCACTCCAGCACCCGGGCCGCCTTGCCGCCGTCGATTATCTCGGCGGCGAGCGCAGCACCCTCGTACAGATTGGCGGCGCGGCCGGCGACGATAAAACCGGCGGCGCTGTTGAGCAGTGTGATGTCGCGCAGCGGGCCTTTCTCGCCGGCGAGCACGCCGCGCATCAGCGCCGCGTTATGCGCCGGTTCGCCGCCCTTG
>JBBRPG010000102.1:0-13803 GCA_038228485.1 Alphaproteobacteria bacterium | reverse complement strand
CCACGGTCACGCTGACCAACAAGCAGGCGAACGATCTTCTCGCGGTCAACGGGGCGCTGCCCGGCAACATCGTCGCCTCGGCCTACAATCCCGCCACCGGGGTGTTGAGCCTCGCCTCGGCCGGCGCCACCGCCCCGCTGGCGCAATGGCAGAGCGCGCTGCACCAGATCGTCTTCTCCAACAGCGGCGCCAACCCCAGCGTCACCGCCCGCGACATCACCGTCACCGTCAATGACGGCGCCGCCGACAGCAATGTCGCGCACGCGACGGTGACGCTCGACCAGCCGCCGACCCTGGTCGCCGGCAACGCCGCCGGCTACACCCAGGGCGGCGCGCCGGCCATGCTCGACCCCGGGCTCAGCCTCAGCGACCCCGACAGCGCCACGCTCGCTTCCGCCAGCGTCAGGATCACCGCCGGCTTTGTCAGCGGCGACACGCTCGGCTTCACCGGCCAGAACGGCATCGCCGGTTTTTACAACGCGGCCACCGGGGTCCTCACCCTTTCCGGCGCGGCCAGCGTCGGCGCCTACCAGGCGGCGCTCGAGTCGGTGACCTATTCCTCGACCAGCGGCAGCCCTACCGACTTCGGCGCGAGCCCCAGCCGCACCTTCAGCTGGACCGCCAATGACGGCACCCTCGACAGCGCCGCCGCGACCAGCACCCTCGCCATCACCGCGGTGACCCCGACCAACCCCCTTAACGCCGCCTTCGACACCGTCAGGACCGGCGACTTCAACGGCGACGGCAGCCCCGACCTGGTCTTCCACCGCGCGACCGACGGCGCCACCGAGATGCTCGTCAACCAGGGGCTCCGCGTCGCCGGCCAGGTCCTCTCCGGCCCGTTCGACGGCCCCTGGAACCTCGCCGGCGCCGGCGACTTCAACGGCGACGGCAAGGCCGATCTGGTCTACTTCAACCCCGGCCTCAATCTGCCCGAGATCCAGTTCTTGAACGGCACTGCGCCCGCCGGCGGCGGCATCCTCAGCTTCAATCCGTTCGGCAGCGACTTCCAAATCGCCGGGGTCGGCGACGTCAACGGCGACGGCAAGGCCGACCTCGTCTGGCACCGCGCCGGCGACGGGGTCACCGAAGTACAGTTCCTCGCCGGCACTACCTCAGTCGGCGGCGGGGTGATCGCCAACAACGCCTTCCAATCGCCCGATTGGGCGGTTGTCGCGGTCGGCGACTTCAACAATGACGGCAAGGCCGACCTCGTCTACCACAACACCGGTCTCGGCCTCACCGAGATCCAGTTGCTCAACGGCCTCACCCCGATTGGCGGCGGCGTCGTCGCCCCGGCTTTTTCCCTGCCGGAATGGCAGGTCGCCGGGGTCGGTGACTTCAACGGCGACGGCAGCAACGACCTGGTCTTCCGCGACACCATTACCCACGTCACTGAAATCCAGTTTCTCCAGGGCCTTAATTCCGTCGGCGGCGGCCTGGTCGACGCGCCGGGCTTCGCCTCCGCCGAGTGGGACGTCGCCGGCGTCGGCGACTTCAACCGCGACGGCCACACCGACCTCGTCTTCCACGACCATGTCACCGGCGCCACCGAATTCCTCTTCCTCAACGGCATCACACCCCTTGGAGGCGGCGCCGTTACCCTCCAGTAACCAGCAAAGCACGGCTCGTTTCCGCGATAACCTTCGCCCCGGCGCAGGCATCTTCCAGCACCTGCTTAGCGCGGCGCGTGGACGGGGGAAGCGCAATCTGCTACCCCTCGCCGCCATCATGGCGCTGCAACTTTACAACTCGCTGACCCGTCGCAAGGAGGCGTTCCGGCCGCTCGATCCGCACAATGTGCGAATGTATGTCTGCGGCCCGACGGTCTACGACTTCGCCCATATCGGCAATGCGCGGGCGGTCGTGGCGTTCGACTTGCTCTACCGGGTGCTGCGCCACGAATACGGCGCGGATCACGTCACATACGTGCGCAACATCACCGATGTCGAAGACAAGATCATGGCCGCCGCCCACGAAAACGGCGAGCCGATCGACGCGCTGACCAAGCGCACCACCGCGATCTTTCACGAGGATATGGCGGCGCTTGGCAATCTGCCGCCCGATATCGAGCCGCGCGCGACCGAATACATCGTGCAGATGATCGCGCTTATCGAGCGCCTGATCGCCGCCGGCCATGCCTATGCCGCCGAGGGACACGCGCTGTTCCGCGTCGCGTCCTATGCCAAATACGGGGCGCTGTCGCGGCGCAGCCGCAAGGACATGATCGCCGGCGCCCGGGTCGAGGTCGCGCCCTATAAGGAAGACCCTGGCGATTTCGTGCTGTGGAAACCGTCGACCCCGGACCAGCCCGGCTGGGACAGCCCCTGGGGCCGCGGCCGGCCCGGCTGGCACATCGAGTGCTCGGCGATGAGCGAGAACACGCTCGGCGAGACCTTCGACATCCACGGCGGCGGGCTCGACCTGATCTTCCCGCACCACGAGAACGAGATCGCGCAGAGCGTCTGCGCCCATGACGGCCGGCCGTTCGCCAATTACTGGCTGCACAACGGGATGCTGACCGTCAGCGGCGCCAAGATGGCGAAATCGGACGGCAACTTCATCACCGTGCGCGATGCGTTAGCCCAGGCTCCGGGTGAGGTGATCCGTCTGGCGCTGCTCGGCACGCATTACCGCGACCCGCTGGATTGGACCGACGAGCGGCTGCACCAGGCGCGGCAGACGCTGGACCGGTTCTACCGGGCACTAAACGAAGCACCGTTCGAACGGGATGCTATCGACCGTCATCCTCGGCAAGAGGTGATCACAGCTCTGCAAGATGATCTCAATACGCCGTTGGCCCTCACCCAAATGCATGAGCTGTCTCGGCTGATTTATGCGGAGAATGACCCTATAAAACGGGGCGTCTTGCAGAGCCAACTCATCGGAAGCGGTTCGCTGATGGGTCTGTTGACGAGCTCTGCAATTGACTGGATGAGGGGCGGCCCTGACAGATTCGTTGCGCACATCGACGAGCGGATCGCAGCCCGCGCCCTGGCGCGCAAGGAGCGACGCTTTGCCGATGCCGATCGCATCCGTGACGAGTTGGCGGCTGACGGAATCATTCTGGAAGACGGGCCGACCGGCACGATCTGGCGTAGTGCGTAAGATAAACCGAGACCCTCACCCTCCCATTGCTGGCGCAATGGGTCCCTCCCTCTCCCGCATGCGGGAGAGGGGTCAGAACAGCGCGACCGGCATGACGCCACCCTCTCCCGCTTGCGGGAGAGGGTGGCGCGCGCGTGAGCCTTCAGTCCGCGGGCTTGACCCGCGGGGCGACGGGTGAGGGTTGGCCGGCACCGACCATAACAAGACGATCGTCTCCGGCGGGCCGGCGATCATTCTGGTCGAGCCGCAGCTCGGCGAGAACATCGGCACCGCGGCGCGGGCGATGGCCAATTGCGGGCTCGACGATCTGCGGCTGGTCGCGCCGCGCGACGGCTGGCCGTCGGAGAAGGCGGTGGCGGCGGCGAGCGGCGCCGATGCGGTGCTCGACAAGGCGCGGCTTTATCCGAGCCTCAGGGAGGCGGTCGCCGATCTGCGCCATGTCTACGCCTCGACCGCGCGCGACCGCTACATGGTGAAGCGCGCGGTGACCCCGCGTCTCGCGGCGCAGGAGATGCGCGGCTGGCTGGCCGCCGGCGAGCCCTGCGGCGTCGTCTTCGGGCCCGAGCGCACCGGCCTCGTCAACCAGGACATCACCCTCGCCGACACGGTGCTGAACGTGCCGCTCAATCCGGGTTTCTCCTCGCTCAACCTGGCCCAGGCGGTGCTGCTGGTTGGCTACGAGTGGTTCATCACCAGCCAGGACCCGCCCGACGAGATCATGCATACCGGCCACAGCCGGCCGGCGAACAAGGAGGAGTTGATCCGGTTTTTCGACCATTTCGAGGAAGCGCTGATGGAGAGCGGGTTTATCCGCCATCCCGACAAGCGCCCGAGCCTCTTCCGCAATTTGCGCAATTTCTTCCAGCGCGCCTACCCGACCGAGCAGGAGCTGCGCACCTTGCACGGCGTCGTCACCTCGTTCATGGGCGCGCGGGCCGGGCGCTCGGGGGGCGACCGCGACGGCACGCCGTAGCGCGGCCCCCAGAACGACTCCGCCAGAACGACTCCCCGGAGGCGTCAAACCGGGTACAATTCGCCCCATGCGGGTGCTCTATCATTCCCTGATGTCGCCGTTGTCGCGCAAGGTGCGCATCGTGCTCGCCGAAAAGGCGCTCGACTTCACGATGAAGGCCGAGAAGGTATGGGAAAGACGCCCGGAATTCCTCGCCTTGAACCCGGCCGGCGAGGTGCCGGTGCTGATCGAGCCGGACAGCACGGTGCTAGCGGGTTGCGATGCGATTGTTGAATATCTGGACGAGGTTTACCGCGAGAAGCTGTTGATCGGCATCAACCCGGCCGACCGTGCCGAGGTGCGCCGCCTGGTCGCCTGGTTCGACGGCAAGATGAACCGCGAGGTGACCGATAATCTGGTCGGCGAGAAAATGATGAAGCGCCTGGTCAAGGAGGGGCAGCCGAACTCGCAGGCGATTCGCGCCGGTCACGCCAATCTGCCGCATCACCTCGACTATATCGGCTATCTGGTCGACCGGCGGCGCTGGCTTGCCGGCGACCATTTTTCGGTCGCCGACATCAGCGCGGCGGCGCAGCTGTCGACGCTCGATTATCTCGGCGACGTGCCCTGGGACCAGCACGAGCCGGCGCGCGAATGGTACGCGCGGGTCAAGTCGCGCCCGAGCTTTCGCGCGATCCTGGCCGACCACGTCCCCGGCCTGCCGCCGCCGGCGCACTACGCCGATCTGGATTTTTAGGGCTGCATCCGGCTGGGTTCGAGCAGCTGAACGAAGTTAGGCTGTAGGGCGGAAAAGCGTAGCGCCTTCCGCCAACTCGCCGGCATCCGAAGCGGCGGAAGACGCTACGCTTTTCCGCCCTACAGCCACTGACTCTCCCGCACGGACACTGCTCAAAATCAGCGCGGCTTAGCCGGTGGCGGGGCATTCTCGTCCTTGAGCTCCAGGCGTTCGATATTGGTCTTGGCGGCTTCGTCGGCGGGGCTGCCGGGGGCGAGCTCGGATACCCGCACCCAGTCCTGCCGCGCGCCGCCGATGTCGCCCTTGAGCCGGCGGATGTCGCCGCGCTCGAGCAACGCCGGCACCGAATTCGGCGACAGCCCCACCGCCTTGTCGATGTCGGCCAGCGCCGGGTCGAGCTTGTTGAGCTCGCGGTAGGCCGAGGCGCGGTAGATCAGCGCCTCGACCCGGCGAGGGTCGAGCTTCAGCACATGGTCGAGGTCGAGCACGGCCTTGTCGAACCAGCCGGCGGTGCCGGCGGCTTCGGCGCGGTCGATCATCAGCTCGGGGTTGTCCGGATGCAGCTTGAGCGCCTCGCCGTCGGCGGCATAGGCGCGCGCCGGATCGCCCGCCAGCAGCCACGCCTGCGCCGCCTGGCCCAGCACCTCGGCGCGCAGCGAGGCCGGCGCATGGATCATCGCCAGCGCCAGTTTCTCCAGGCGGGTCGCCCCGTCCTTGTATTGCTTGAGGCCGACCAGCGCGACCGCATAGCAATGGTCGGCCGGGTGGGCGCCGTCGCGGCTCTGCCAGTGCTCGGCGAGATCGCGGGCGGCGGCGGGGTCGTCCTTCGCCAGCTTCAGGCATTTGTCGTAGGTGGCCGCGTCGGCCTCGGCCTCGGGCGGCGGGCGGCGGGCGGCGGGCGCCGCGGCGGGAGCGCGGATGCTCGGTGCCGGGACGGGAGACGCCGGCGGCGGCGCGGCCGAGGCGGGCGGCCCGGCGGTCTCGGCCGGCTCCGCCGCGGGCGCCGGGGCGATCCCAAGGGCAGCCGCGAAGGCGGCCGTCACACCGAAGATCAACAGGCGACGCATCGCTACTCCGTCATTGCCTTTGCCACCCGGCGATCGATAGCACAGTTCTTTGGCGGCGCGCGTAATGAAGCCGCCATTTCGGGCGCGCCAACGGCGCGAACCCGAAACGCGCCGGCGGCATCATTGCAGCGGCAAACCCCGCGACCTACGATGGTGCCGCGGCAGTATCGGCGAGCGGGACACCATTCCAATTGGCTTTTGAGCGTCTGCGCCGTGGGACCGGCGGCTTCGACAACCTCGCCCGCGCGCTCTCCCACCGCAACTACCGCATCTATATCAGCGGCAACGGCATCTCGCTGATCGGTACTTGGCTGCAGCGCGTGTCGGTCGGCTGGTTGGCCTGGACCCTGACCCATTCGGGCACCTGGCTGGGCCTGGTGTCGCTGGCCGAGTTCCTGCCGGTGATGTTTCTTAGCCCGCTCGCGGGGGTAATGGCCGACCGCCGCGACCGGGTCGGCATCATCCGCATCACCCAGCTGATCGGCTGCGCCCAGGCGACAACCCTGGCGGTGCTGGTGGCGACCGACGCGATCACGATTCACCTGTTGTTTTCGCTGGTGCTGCTGCTCGGGATCAACCAGGGGATCGCCCAGCCGGCCCGCCTGGCGCTGATCCCGACCCTGGTCGACCGCGAGGCGCTGCCCTCGGCGCTGGCGATCAACTCGATCGTGTTCAACTCGGCGCGGTTTATCGGCCCCGCCATCGCCGGGCTGCTGATCGCCCATGTCGGGATCGCCGCCGCCTTTGCCGCCAATGCGTTCGGCTATATCGCGTTTCAGATATCGCTCGCCAATCTGCGTGACATCCCGGCCCTGCCGGTGCGCGCGGCGCAGAACGCGGTGCGCGCCTCGCTCGAGGCGTTTTCCTATGTCGCCCGCCACCCGGGGATGGCGCCGATGATGCTGCTGTTCGCGGTGACGACGATCGGCACGCGCGGGTTTATCGAGCTGTTCCCCGGTTTTGCCGACAGCGTCTTTCACCGCGGGCCGCAAGGGCTGGCGATGCTGACCTCGACCGTGGGATTGGGCGCGATCTTTGGCGGCGCGTGGATGCTGGTCCGCTCGCAGATCAGCGGGCTGACCAATGTTGTGCTCGCCAACACGCTGCTGATGTCGCTGGCGATCGTCGCCTTTACCGCGACCGACGTCTTCGTCCTGGCGCTGCCCTGCGTGTTCGTCGCCGGCGCGGCGATGGTGATTACCGGGATCGGCGCGCAGACGCTGATCCAGGCCTCGGTCGACCGCAGCATGTCGGGCAGGGTGATGGCGCTCTACGGCATGATCTTCCGCGCCGGCCCGGCCCTGGGCGCGGTGGTGATGGGCAGCGCCAGCGAGCATTTCGGCCTGCGCCTGCCGCTGGCGCTCGGCGCGGTGGCGTCGTGCGGGTTCTGGGCGCTGACCCTCCACCGCCGCAAGGCGATCGCCGCGGCGCTGGAAAGCCCGCCGCCGGCCCCGGACATCCCCGGGAAGGTTGTCGGGGCGGCGCCGGCCGAGCGGGGCGCCTAGTTGCCGCGCCTGCTGTGCTTCGGGCTCGGCTATAGCGCGCGGGCGTTGGTGCGGCGGCTCGGGCCGAAATGGAGCGTCTCCGGCACCAGCCGCAGCGGCGAAGGCGGCCTGCGGTTCGACCGCGACCATCCGCTTCCGCCTGACACCTGTGCCGACGTCACCCACATCCTCGTGTCGATCCCGCCTGACGAGCACGGCGACCCGGTTCTCGATCTTCATGGCGGCGACATCGCCGCGCTGCCGGGGCTGAGTTGGCTCGGCTATCTGTCGACGACGGGGGTGTACGGCACGCGCGGCGGCGATTGGGTCGACGAGACCTCCGAGCTCCTGCCGACCGGCGCGCGGGGCCGGCGCCGGGTCGAGGCGGAAGGCGGCTGGCTGGACCTTCAGAAAAGCGCCGGGGTGCCGGCGCATGTTTTCCGGCTCGCCGGAATTTACGGTCCGGGGCGCAGCCCCTTCGACGCGCTGCGCGCCGGCGCCGCCAAGCGCATCGACGCCGGGACGCAGGTCTTCTCGCGCATTCATGTCGACGACATCGCCAACGTGCTGCTGGCCTCGATCGCCCGGCCCCGGCCCGGTGCGGTTTACAATGTATGCGACGACGAGCCGGCGGCGCAGGAGGCGGTCATTGCCCATGCCGCGCGGCTCCTGGGCATAGAGCCGCCGCCGCTGACGCCGCTCGCCGAGGCCGAGCTCACGCCGATGGCGCGCAGCTTCTACGCCGACGACAAGCGGGTCGCGAACGCGCTGATCAAGCGCGAACTCGGCGTCGCCCTCGCCTATCCGAATTACCGCGCCGCCTTGGCCGCTATTCTCGCCACGGGCGGCTGACGCATCCGGCGCGCAACGCCGATACATTTCACAATGAGGCGATGAGGTAGCGAGATTGCTAGGGGTACGGCATCTCATCGCCTCACTGTCTCATTGTGATTACTGCGACTTCGCCGCAGGCGCGGTGGGCTGTGGCACATAAGCTCAAGGCTTGCCTCACGCGCCGGCGTCCGGCATCGTCCGGCCAGCGAATGACATCCGGTTGAGGGAGGAAAGCGATGGCCTACAACATTCTTATGATGGGGGCCTCGTACGGCTCGCTGTTGGCGATAAAGCTGCTGTTCGGCGGCCACAGGATCACGATGGTCTGCCTCCCCAACGAGGTCGAGGCGTTCAACAGCGACGGCGCCCATGTGCGGATGCCGATCCGCGGCCGCGCCACCCCGGTCGATCTCGACTCGTGCAAGCTGCCGGGCAGCCTCACGGCGGCCGGCACCGGCGACGTCAACCCGGCCGATTACGACCTCGTCGTGCTGGGGATGCAGGAGCCGCAATACCGCTCGCCCGGCGTGCGCGAGCTGCTCGACGCCTGCGCCCGCGCCAAGGTGCCATGCATGTCGATCATGAACATGCCGCCGCTGCCGTATATGGCGCGCATTCCGGGCCTTGCGATGGAACCGTTGCGCGCCTGCTATACCGATGCCGGCGTGTGGGACAATTTCGACCCGGCCAAGCTGACCCTGTGCAGCCCCGACCCGCAGGCGATCCGTCCGCCTGGCGAGAAGATCAACTTCCTGTTGGTGACCCTCCCGACCAATTTCAAATCGGCCCGGTTCGGCTCCGATGCGGATACCCAGATCCTGCGCAACCTGCAGAAGGACGTCGACAGCATCCGCTACAACCCCGGCGACGGCGAGATCGACTTGCCGGTAAAGCTCAAGGTGCACGAGTCGATCTTCGTGCCGCTGGCCAAATGGGCGATGCTGCTGACCGGCAACTACCGCTGCGTCACCGCCGACAGCGCGATCGACATCAAGGACGCGGTCCACGCCGACCTCGACAAGTCGCGCTCGGTCTATAATTGGGTGATGGAGGTCTGCACCAAGCTCGGTGCCGACCCGGCCGACCTGGTGCCGTTCGAGAAATACGCCGCCGCCGCCAACGGGCTGGTGCGCCCGTCCTCGGCGGCGCGCGCGCTCAACAACGGGGCGCCCAACATCGAGCGCACCGACCGGCTGGTGCAGCTGTTGGGCCAGCAGCTCGGCATGCAGCACCCGGTGGTCGACGCGACGGTCAAGCAGATCGACGCGCGGCTGGACGCCAACCGCAAAAAGGCCGCGTAAGCCCGCCATGTCGTCATTGCGAGCCGCCGACAGGCGGCGCGGGCAATCGCCTTCCGCCTGGACCCTCTACCGCGGGAGATCGCCGCGTCGCCTTGGGGCTCCTCGCAATGACGGGAGGTGAGACGTGAAGGGCAACGTCCTCGGCTTCAACCCGGACAGCAATACCGGCGCGATCACCGGCCATGACGGTCAGCGCTATGATTTCGTGCGGCTCGAATGGCGTGGGCCGGGCCGGCCGGGACGCGGCGATACCGTCGATTTCGTGGCCGAGGGTCAGCGGGCGACGCAGATCTACCCGCTCGCCGGCCGTCATGACCCGACGGAAGCCGACACCGCCAACATCGTCTACATTCTCTATCTGGTCAGCCTCCTGGTCGGGGTGACCAGCATCGTCGGCCTGATCATGGCCTATGTGAACCGGGCCGAGGCGCCGGAATGGGTGCAGACCCATTACCGCTTTCAGATCCGCACCTTCTGGATCGGGCTGCTCTACGGCCTGATCGGCGTGGTGACGATCATCATCGTCATCGGCGTCTTCTGGCTCATGTTCGTGGCGATCTGGTACATCGTCCGCTGCGTCAAAGGCATGCAGGCAATTTCCCGCGGGCTGCCCTATGAGCGGCCGGCGTCCTGGATGTGGTAGGCCGCGCCGGCTAACCGGAAGTGTGTGGCAAGCCGGGCGCTTAGCAACTTTCGCTTGAGCGCGGCAGCCTGTACCATCGGCGGGCAACGCAGGGGGCCGCCATGAAGGGTAACGTCATCGGGTTCGACCCGGACACCAATACCGGCGCAATCAGCGGCCATGACGGCAACCGCTACGACTTCGCCACCGGGGACTGGCGGGGCCGCTCGCAACCGCGGCATGGCGACGTCGTCGACTTTCAGCCCGAGGGCCAGCGCGCCACCCAGATCTATCTGGTCCAGGCGGAATACGTGCGGCCCAGCTTTGGCGCGTTCTATTTTTCGCCGTCGGGGCGGATTTCGCGGTCTCAGTATTGGCTCAAGTTCATGCTGCCGTATTTCGTGATCGTGCTCGTCCTTGAAATCTTGGTTGCAGTCGGTTCCTCGAACACCGCGGTGGCCGGCACATTCAGCGTAATACTGATGATATTTTCGCTCGTTGCATTGTGGCCGAGCATCGCAATTCTGGTGAAGCGCATACACGACCGCAACAAATCCGGCTGGCTGTGTCTGGCGCTCTACATACCCGTGGTTCTGTTCACGATCCTGTTGATGGTCTGGCTGGCGGTAACCGTCATGGCGGTTGCAGCGGGGAAGGCTGACGCGGCCACCTCGATCGGTGCTTTTGCCGTTATCGTGGCGATATTCGGCCTGGTCACCGGAGGCATCGGCATCTGGTTCTTTGTCGAGTTCGGCTGCCTGCGCGGGACGATCGGCGACAACCGGTTCGGACCCGACCCGGTGCGCTAGCGTTCCTGGCACGGAAAAGGGCCGGGGAAAACCCGGCCCTTTTCGTTAGCAGCTTGGCTTTGGGTTTCGGGCGGTCAGCAGGAAGACGAGCCGCCGCCGCCGTCGCCGCCGCCACCGCCGTAATCGCCGCCGCCACCGCCGCTGTCGTAGCCGCTATCGCCACCGCCGCCGTAGTCGCTGCCGCTACCGCCACCGCCGTAGTCCCCGCCGCCACCACCGCCGTAGTCGCCGCCGGCGTAACCGCTACCGGAGTCGCCGCCGGCATAGCCGCCGCCTTGGTCGCCGTAATTGTTGATCACGGTCTCGCTGATGCCGCCGCCATAGCCCATGCCGCCGCCCATGCCCATCCCGCCAAAGCCGCCGAGGCCGCTGGCGTAGCCATGTCCGAACATGGACGAGATGCCCTGGAACAACAGCGCGCCGCCGGCGACGCCGGCAGCGGTCGCCGCGGCCGAGCGCAGGAAGCTGTTGCCGCCGCCGCCGAACATGCCGCCGCCGGCGGCTTGCTGCGGAGCATAGCCCTGCTGCGGCGCGTATTGCTGTTGCGGCGCATATTGCGGCGGGGGAGCCGCCTGCGGCGCGCGGGTCCACGGGCCGCTCGGCGGCACGCTTCCCGTCGGCTGGCTGCGCCCGAACAACCCGCCGAGGAAACTGGTGGATTGCTGCGGCGGCGGCAGCGCCGCGGCCTGCTTTTCCAGGTCGGCGATGCGGTGCTGCGCGTTCTGCAGCGATATGTCCTGGATCAGCACGGTCTGCACCAGATAGTACGGCGCGTCCGGCATCTGCGTCATCGCCTGGCGGATCAGCGCGTCGGCCTCGGGGTCCTTTGTTTGCCCGCCCGCACTCTTAAGCCGTTCCAGCAGCGTGGTGATCAGATCGCGTTCTTGAGGTTCCATCGGCCCCTGCCCATGAAATACTGGCCTTCCGCGAAGGCCGCAGACGCCTCGGTCGTCAAGGCGTCGCCGGTAAATGTGGGGAGCGGCAACCGCGGGTCAATGAGCGGTAGAAATTGTCAGAGCAGCGCGGCCGCCGGCTCGATCAGCCCCGGATCGTTGTGCTTGACGCTGCCGACCCGCTTGTCGACCGGCCACAGCGCCATCAGCTCGGCCGGATAGGGCGCGAGCAGCGCCCTTAGCGCGGCGAGGCCGGCCGGCTCCTCGCCGAGCCAGGCGCGCCACGCGGCTGGCGGCAGGATCACCGGCATCCGCTCGTGCAACGGCGCGAGCAGCCGGTTTGCCGGGCAAGTGACGATCGTCGCGCTGCGCAGATTTTCGCCCGCCGGCGAACGCCAGATCTCCCACAGCCCCGCCAGCGCCATCATGCCGCCCGACTTCAACGCCACCGCATAGGGCTCGCGCTCCTTGGGGCCGAGCTTTTTCCATTCGTAAAAGCTGTCGAGCGGGATCAGGCAGCGGCGGGCGCGGAACGCGTCGCGGAAGGCGGCCCTCTCCTCGAGACCTTCGCTGCGGGCGTTGAAGGTGGTGAAGCCGATCTTGATGTCTTTCGCCCAGGACGGGATCAGCCCCCAGCGCGCGACATCGAGCCGGCGCACATGTTGCGTCGGATGATGGCGCACGATGGCGATATCCTCGGTCGGCGCGAGGTTCCAGTTCGGCTTGAGGTTGGGCAGCGGCGTGCCGGGCGCGATGTCGAAGATCGCGCTCATATCGGTCACGTCCGAAGTCAGCCGTCCGCGTCCGCACATCGCTTGTCGCTCGTTTGATTTCACTTTTGCGCCCTTGGCCGGGCTTGTCCCGGCCATCCACGTCTTCTGTTCGAGCAGTCGCTCGCTGATAAAGACGTGGACCCGCGGGTCAAGCCCGCGGGAGGACATAATTGTGGATGCTCGCGGCTTAGGTCGCCAGATCGCGACGCTCAGGTCTGCTTGAAGCAGCGATTGGCGTTGTCCCAGAACAGCTTATTCGCCCGCTCGCCGGTGACGCTCGGCCATTCGAGGATCTTGTCGACCGAGTTGGGGAACCACGATTCGAAATGCGGGTAGTCCGAGCCGAACATCAGGCACCCGTCGCCGAGGGCGCCGGTGACCATGTCGAACATCGGCGCATGCTCGTGCGCCTCGACATTGGCGAAGACGCGGCCGGCGGCGAATTGCTCGCTGGGCAGCAGTTTGAGCTTGGCGGTGCGGCCGACATAGGAAACCTGCTCGTCCATCCGCCGCACCCAGAACGGCAGCCAGCCAAAGCCGCATTCGAGCACGCAGAGGCGCAGCCCCGGATAGCGGTCGAGGATGCCGCCGGCGAGAAACCCGGCCATGAACCGCATCGCCCCCCACGGATGCGAGCACAGCCGCGCCAGGTAGACGTTGTCCCACATCTCGGTGTAGCCGGGGAAATAGGGCGCCGACCAGGTGAAGCTGTGGTGGGCGATGGCGAGGTCGTGATCCTCGGCGGCGCGCCAGATCGGTTCGAGGTCGGGGTGGTCGACCGGGATGTCGTTGGGCAGCAGCGGCTGCACCGCGACGGCCCATTTCGACGTGCCCCATTTCTTGATCTCCTCGACCGCCGAGGCGACATCGCGGGTCGAGGCGACGATCGGGCCTTTGAGCCGGTCGGGATAGGGGCCGCAGAATTCCGCCATGTGGCGGTGGTAGGCGCGGATCAGCCCGACCTCGAGCGACACGTCGGGCACGCCGCAAATGCTGGTCCACACCGACGGCACCAGGAAGTGCACGTCGGTGCCTTCCTCGTCCATGTCGAACACGCGGTTGTCGGAGCGGTCGTCGACCACGCCAAAGCTCGGCCGCCGTTTACCGCGCCACACCCGGCCGTCGCCGCTGCCGGGGCTGGCTTCCGCCTCGCCCAGGGTGCGCTCGTAGAGGCGCTGCTCGAAACGGTAGGTGTTTCTCATT
>JBBRPG010000101.1:0-13824 GCA_038228485.1 Alphaproteobacteria bacterium | reverse complement strand
CGCTGCAGAAACTGCAACTCGGCGAGCAGAAAACCGAGATGCTCCGTGTGGCGACCGTGCCGGCCGCCCGTCTGCATCCAGCCGTCGGCGGGTCGCGACAGCGTCGCCTCGGCGAGAACGGCATCGACGGCCGTATCCCAAACCGCCCGGATCGGCGCCGGATCGACCGCGATCCCCTCCGCGACCAGCGTACCAATCATTTCATCGGACTCGAACAATTCGCCGGTGTACGGCCACAGCGCGTCGAGCGCCGCTTGGGCGCGGCGGCGGCTTTCCGCGGTGCCATCGCCGAGCCGCACCAGCCACTCGCCGGCGTGGCGCAAATGGTAGTCGGCCTCGTGCTGCGCCGCGGCGGCGATGCCCGCGAGGGTCGGATCGCGCGAAGCGGTCATCTGGCGCCAGAACGGCGCGGTATAGGCGGCATAGAGGAATTGCCGGGCGATGGTCGCCGCGAAATCGCCGTTCGGCTGCTCGACCAGCAGCAGGTTGCGGTATTGCGGCGCGTCGCGCAGATAGGCCAGCGCGTCCTGGTCGCGGCCCTTGCCCTCGAGCGCGCCGGCATGGTCGTAAAGGCGCTGCGCCTGGCCGATCAGATCGAGCCCGATATTGGCGAGCGCCAACTCCTCTTCCAGCAGCGGCGCATGCCCGCACCATTCCGACAGCCGGTGGCCGAGGATCAGCGCGTCGTCGGCAAGCCCAAGGACATAGTCGAATAGGTTGGGCGTCATCCAACCGGAGCGCGGGCGTCTCGCCCGCCCTGTGCTTTTAAAAGAGCGGGCGGGACGCCCGCGGTCCAGCACGCTGCCATCACATGTCGCCGACTTCGTTCGGTACCGTGTAGAAGGTTGGGTGGCGGTAGGGCTTGGCCGTCGCCGGCTCGAACAGGGCCGCCTCGTCGCCGGGGTCGGAGGCGGTGATCGCCGCCGACGGCGCCACCCACAGCGATACCCCTTCGCCGCGCCTGGTGTAGGCGTCGCGCGCCGCCTGCAACGCCATCTCGGGGTCGGCGGCGTGGACGCTGCCGACATGGCGGTGCGCCAGCCCCGCCTTGGCGCGGACGAACACTTCCCACAGCGGCATCATCGCGTCGGTCACCGGTCGCCCTCAGCCCCCACCCCGACCCTCCCCCGCTTGCGAGGGAGGGGGTTAGTTCGCGTGGTAGCGGACGAATTCGCCTTTCCGGCAGGAGCGGAGAAACCACGGCGTACGCCGCTGTCGAGATGCGCTCCCTCCCCCGCGAGCGGGGGAGGGTTGGGGTGGGGGCTTGGGGCCCGCCGCTTCGCGGCATGAGCCAGCGCCGCCTTGCGCACCCAGGCGCCGTCGTCGTGCGCCGCCTGGCGGTCGGCCAGGCGCTCGCGGTTGCAGGGGCCGTCGCCGGCGACGACGCGGCGGAACTCGGCCCAGTCGATCGCGCCCGTCCGCCAATGCCCAATGGCCTCGTCGAACGCCAGCGCGGGATCGGGGATGGCCAATCCCAGATATTTCGATTGCGGCACCGTCGCATCGATAAAGCGCTGGCGTAGCTCGTCGTTGGAGATGCGCTTGATCTTCCACCGGGTCGACTGGTCGGAATGCGCCGAGTCGCTGTCGTGCGGGCCGAACATCATCAGGCTCGGCCACCACCAGCGGTCGAGCGCGTCCTGCGCCATCGCCTTCTGTTCCGGCGTGCCGCGGCTCAAGGTCAGCATGACCTCGAAGCCCTGGCGCTGGTGAAAGCTCTCCTCCTTGCAGATGCGGATCATCGCCCGCGCATAGGGGCCGTAGGAGCAGCGGCACAGCGGGATCTGGTTCATGATCGCGGCGCCGTCGACCAGCCAGCCGATCGCCCCGACATCGGCCCAGGTGAGGGTCGGGTAGTTGAAGATCGACGAATACTTCGCCGCGCCGGTCAGCAGCTGCTCGGTCAGCTCCTCACGCGAGATGCCCAGCGTCTCCGCCGCCGAATAAAGGTAAAGCCCGTGGCCGGCCTCGTCCTGCACCTTGGCGAGCAGGATCGCCTTGCGCCGCAGGGTCGGGGCGCGGGTTAGCCAGTTGCCCTCGGGCAGCATGCCGACGATCTCGGACTGGGCGTGCTGCGAAATTTGCCGGATCAAGGTGCGGCGATAGGCGTCGGGCATCCAGTCGTTGGGCTCGACCTTGTCCTCGCGCGCGACCCGCGCCTCGAACCGCCGGAGGCGCGCCGCCTGGTCTGTCGATGTCTCATTGGGATGAGCAATGTCGTCCATGGAAAAGAATATAGTGCCGAAGACGCATGACGGCCCGGCAAAAACGCGAGAAATCGCGATGGGACATCGGCGGAAAGCTGCGATACAGTGGGCAAAGGTATCGGTTGCTTATCATTCGTCGCCGTCCAGCCTTGCCGCAGGGAGATTCAGAGGATGCAGTACAAGCGCATTTCCGCCGATTGCCATCTCGACATGATCTGGCTGCCGCCGGATTTGTTCACCTCGCAGGCGCCCCAGGCGCTGAAGGAATTCATGCCGTTCGTCGCCGATCAAGCCGACGGCACCAAGCGCTGGGTCGATCATAACGGCGCCGATTACGGCATGGCCGGCGGCGTCGGCGCCTCGGGCACGCCTTACATCCCCGGCAAGCAGCTGCGCGTCGACAAGATGCACGAGGCCGGCCTCTACGACGATTTCAAGAACAAGGGCCTGCGCCGCCCCGGCGACCCGCATCTGCGGGTCAAGGAGCTCGATCGCGACGGGATGGACGCCGAGGTGATCTACGGCATCCTCGCCGCCTGCGCGAAGATGAAGAACCCCGAAGCCGCCAATGAGATGCTGCGCATCTACAACGACTTCATGCACGATTTCTGCAGCCACTATCCCGACCGCATGATCGGCCTGGCCTGTCTGCCGTACAGCGACATCGAGGCCGCCGCCGCCGAAGTCCGCCGCGTCGCCAAAAAGGGCATGCGCGGGGTCGAGCTGTCGTGCTCGTGGCACATGACGCCGATGTGGCACCCGATGTGGGATCCGCTGTGGGAGGCGGTCAACGAAACGCAGCTGCCGCTGCACTTCCATACCTTCCCGTCGGTCGACCCCGAATTGCGCAAGCAATACGAGCTGCCGGTCCAGCGGCAGATGACCTATGCCGGTCTGTGCCTGTTCCAGATGACGCTCGGTAACATCCTGACCTCGATGATGGGCGCGGCGGTGTTCGAGCGGTTCCCGAACATCCGCATGGTGATGGGCGAAAGCGGCATCGGCTGGATCCCCTATGTGCTCGACCGGATGGATTTCGAGTACAAGGACCAGTACCAGGATCTCAAGCTCAAGCTGCTGCCGAGCGAATACTGGCGCCGCCAGTGCAAGGCGACGTTCCAGTACGACCGCATCGGCACCAAGCTGATCGAGGATATGGGCGTCGAGACCCTGATGTGGGGCTCGGACTACCCGCATCCCGACGGCGTGTGGCCGGAATCGGCGAAGTACATCGACGACCAGTTCAGCCACCTGCCGGCCGACGTCAAATACGCGATGACGTGCGGCAACGCCGCCAAGTTCTACGGGCTGACGAACTGACCTGAGCGGCGTTCTGCGCCGCACAGGTCATCCCGGCGCAAGCCGGGATCCACGATCGATGAAGCGCGCTCCCTCGGGGGCGCGCTTTCTCGCGATAAAGCGTCGGTCGATGGATTGAGCGCCGCGAAATCCATCGAATAATGACAGGACGAATCGCCGCTGAGGGCGATCGATAAGGGCTTCAAATCTGGTGAGGGTAAAGACCCGCGGCGATTGCCGCAGCGGGAAGCTGTGTGCCGTGGGCACTGGTGGCTTACTGGAGGAAGGGAGCCGATGGAGCGGACTATCGAACAACGCACGATGCGCAAGGTTTACTGGCGCATTCTGCCGTTTACCGGGCTTTTGTATCTGATCTGCTATATCGACCGGGTCAATGTCGGCTTTGCCGCATTGACCATGCGCGGCGATCTCGGCCTCACCCAGGCCGCTTTCGGGCTTGGCGCCGGCACGGCCTTCTTCATCGGCTATTTCATCCTCGAAGTGCCCAGCAACGTGATCCTCGACAAGGTCGGCGCGCGGCTGTGGATCGCCCGGATCATGATCTCGTGGGGCGTCGTCTCTGCCTGCACTGCCTTTGTCGTCGGGCCATGGAGCTTTTACCTCGTCCGCTTCCTGCTGGGGCTTGCCGAGGCCGGGTTTTTCCCCGGCATGGTGCTGTTCTTCACCTACTGGTTCCCGACCGTGCATCGCGGACGGATCATCGCCGGCTTTATGACCGCGATCCCGATCTCGATCGCGATCGGCGCGCCGGTCTCCACCAGTCTGTTGGAGCTCAACGGTCTGTTCGGTCTCGCCGGGTGGAAATGGATGTACCTGTGCGAGGCGGCGCCGGCGGTGCTGCTTGGCATCGTCGTTCTGGTGTTCCTGACCGACCGGCCGGAACAGGCGAACTGGCTGGCGCCGGACGAGAAGGCTTGGCTTGCCGGCGAGCTGGCGCGCGAGCGCCGCGAGGTCGAGTCCGTGCGCACCTACAGCATGCTGCAATCGATGGTCAACCCGCGGGTTCTGGCCCTGGCGGCGATCTATTTCGGTATCGCGGCGGCCAGCGTCGGGCTTGTCATGTTCCTGGCCCAGATCGTCAAGGAGCTCGGACTGTCGAACCTCGCCACCGGCTATGTCGCCGCCATCCCCTACATTGTGGGCACGGTCGGCATGCTGGTTCTCGGCTACATCACCGACCGCACCCGCGAGCGGCGCTGGAATTGCTTCTTCGCTTGCCTGATCGCGGTGGTCGGCCTGTTGCTAGCGGGATACACGCTAGGAACATGGGTATCGCTGGTCGGTCTTTCGATCGCGACGGTCGGCTTCTACGGCATGAAGCCGTCATTCTGGCCGATGCCGTCCCTGTTCCTGACCGGCACCGCTGCGGCCGCAGGCATTGCCTGGATCAATGCGGTCGGCAATCTCGCCGGCACCGTGACGCCGTTTGTCGTCGGTTGGGCCAAAGACGTGACCGGCAGTTTCGCGAGCGGGCTCTATGCCCTGGCGGGCTTCGCGCTGCTGGCGGCGGTGGTGACGCTGATTGCGCTCCCCAACGACCGCAAGACCGCCGCAGCCCGGGAAGCGTTCGCCCGTAGCCCGGCGGAGTAGCCGCGGGAAGCAACCCGACATTGTCGAGCATGAGGCGGATGGGTAAGCTGCCCGGCCCATGACCGGACAAAATCCTCGCATCGCCCATACCCGATTAGCCCACGGCGGCAAGGCGATCTACGGCGCCCGGGTCGGCATCCTGATGCTGGAGGCGCGGTTCCCGCGCATCCCCGGCGACATGGGCAATGCCGGGACCTGGCCGTTTCCGGTGCTCTACCGGGTGGTGAGCGGGGCCTCGCCCGACCGGGTGGTGCGCAATCGCGCCCAAGGGCTGTTGCCGGCGTTTCTGGACGCGGCGGCCGAACTGGTGCGGCTCGGCGCCGACGGCACACCACCAATTGCGGGTTTCTCTCGCTCTACCAGCGCGAGATCGCCGCCCATGCCGGGGTGCCGGTGGCGACATCGAGCCTGATGCAGATCGCCGCGATCGAACGCATGCTGCCGCCCGGCAAGCGGGTCGGGGTGCTGACCGTGAGTGCCAAGAGCCTGTCGCGCGATCACCTGATCGCCGCCGGCGCCGACCCCGAAACCCCGGTCGTCGGCACCGACGACGGCCGCGAGTTCACCCGAATCATGCTCGACAACCTGTCGCGCCTCGATGCGGCGCTCGCCGAGCGCGATATTTTCGATGCCGGCGAGGCGCTGGTCGGGCAGCATAAGGATATCGGCGCGGTGCTGCTCGAATGCACTAACATGGTGCCTTACGCCCGCGCCCTGTCAGAGCATTTGAGGCTGCCGGTTTTCGACATCTACGGCTTTGTCTGCTGGTTCCAGTCGGGCCTGGCGCCGCGCGATTTCGGCCCGCCGGGCAGCGCTCCGTGCGAATGGCGCGAGCGATGAGCATCTCGCTCCGGCTCGCCACGGAAGACGATTGCGGTCTCATCCTGCGCTTTATCCGCGAGCTGGCGCTCTACGAGAAGGCGCCCGAGGCGGTCGTCGCTACCGAGGCCCAGCTGCGGCAACACGGTTTTGGCGAGAAGCCGCAATTCGAAGCGCTGATCGCCGAGCTCGACGGCGAGCCGGCCGGGATGGCGCTGTTCCACACCCGTTTCTCGACCTGGCTCGGCACGCCGACGCTCTATCTCGAAGACATTTTCGTCGCCGAGGCGGCGCGCGGCCATGGGGTCGGGCGGCGGCTGATGGCGCGGCTCGCCGCGATCGCGCTGGAGCGCGGCTGGGGCCGCATCGACTTCAGCGTGCTCGACTGGAACCCGGCGCGCGGCTTCTATCAAAAACTCGGCTTCGACCATCTCGACGAGTGGCTGCGTTACGGCGCCGGCGAAGGCTGGCTGCGCCGCCTAGCGGAGTGGGACAAAGCCTAATCGCGGCCGAGCTGCGGATGTGTCCGACGCACCTGCGCTTTTGTGCTGACGCTGCGGCGGATGTTTTTGAGCTTCTTCGTATACTCCGCCCACATTACCTCACACCCGTCTTCGATCTTATCGAATATGGGGAGTACGTCGGAAATGCCCTCAAATGCCCATTCCACGTCCTCGCCGAACCCATTCTTATACGGCTCCGCATGTGCCTCCCCGATCGCGACAATCTTGTCGTACGCCGCATCGAGGTTTTCGGCCTGCACCACGACCGTATTTTCCCAAACCTTGAACTTGCGCTCCGGATCGTCTTTGCGTGCCTCGCCCAGCACGACGAACCGGGCCAGATACGACCCGATATACCAGCTCACGGGCGAAAGGTTAGGGTTTCTGGGCAAGGGTCTCCTCCATTGGCTGCCCGGCTTGCCATCTGACAGGATTGTCGAGCCTAATGGCTTATAAGAGGTAAGCGGAGAAAACCGATGCTCGAAGTCTGGTCCTGGCCGACCCCGAACGGCCACAAAATTCATATCGCCCTCGAAGAGCTGGGTCTCGAATACAAAATCATCCCGGTCAATATCGGCGCCGGCGACCAGTTCAAACCGGAATTCCTCAAGATCACCCCGAACCACCGCATCCCGGCGATCGTCGATTCCGACGGGCCGGGCGGCAAGCCGTTCACCTTGTTCGAGTCGGCGGCGATCATGATCTACCTGTCGGAAAAGACCGGCGGCAAGCTGATCCCGAAAGACCCGATCGGCCGCTACAAATGCCTCGAATGGATAATGTTCCAGATGGGCGGAGTCGGGCCGATGTTCGGCCAGTGGAACCATTTCGGGGCTTACGCCCCCGAAAAAATCCCCTACGCGATCGAGCGCTACGCCAACGAGGTGAAGCGGCTGACGCGAGTGATGAACACGCGTCTGCAGGAGACGCCGTGGCTGGCCGGCGACGCGTACAGCGTGGCCGACATCATCAACTTCCCGTGGTTCCGCACCGCCACCCTGCCCTCGCCGCGCTTCGATCAGCGCGGCTATATCGACCTCGGCGAATTCCCGGCGGTGAAGCGCTGGTTCGACGCGATCGCCGCCCGGCCCGCGGTGCAGCGCGGCGTCCAGGTTCTTGCCGAAGGCCGCGACCAGAGCACGATCACCGACGCCGAACGCGAGGTCTATTTCGGCAAGACCCAGTTCCAGGCGCGCTGATCCTATCCCCGGGTTGCGACGCGGCTCCACAGCAGCCGCGCGTCGCGGCCGGGGTCGTTGACCACCCGGCAGCGCGTGTCGAACACCATCGTCGCGCGTTCGGACGGGGTGTAGGCGGGCCAGACCGGGATCGCCGGATCGTCGGGCTTGCCGGTGCGGGCGAATTGGGCCCAGGTCGCCGACATCGCCGCCGCCAGCTCGGGGGCGCCGTCGGCGCCTTTACCGTCGGCGCCCCGGGTCGACAGCGGCACGTCGGTCGTGTCGAACACGAACGGCAAATCCATCGCGTGGTGCGCGCCTATGCGCCCCCCGGCGAACGGCGAGCCCCATTCGAGCGAATAGTGATAGACCGGCGCGCCACCTCTGGCCGCTCGGCGCTCGGCGTAGAGATTGGTGCGCACGGTGAAATTCGAGCCGGTCAGCGCCGCGATTAGCCGGTCGCCCGCGTTCGCCCCCGGCAGGCGCTCGCGATAGAGCGCCAGCGCCGTGTCGGCATCGGGGCCGGCGACGGCGGCGACCCGCTCGCGCAATTCGGCCTCGCTCAGGGTGCGGTGCCACACCGCGTCGTCGTCGAGGAAGAGGCTCGCCTCTTGCGCCGTACCGCCGATCATCAGCGGGATGTCGTCGCCGAGCGGCGCGGTGCTCGGTTCGGCCGGATGCTGGGAGACGACGGCTCCGTCGACCACCGGGCCGAAATCGTAGCGGTCGAGCAGCGGATAGGCGCGCGCGCCAGCGGCGCGCGAGGCCGGAACGATCGCGCCTAGCAGCTTGTCGAGCGGTACGTCCTGCAATTTGCCGGCATCGCCCACCCCGAGATGCTTCAACACCGCATCGGTCAGCGCGTTGGCCCGCTCGCGGGTGGTGAAGCGCACGGCGGCGCCCGACTGGATCACCGCGCGGTGGAACAGCCCCTTCGCCGCCGGCATGACCAGCAACGCGCTGACCTTGCCGCCGCCGCCGGACTCGCCAAAGATCGTGACGTTGCCGGGATCGCCGCCGAACGCGACGATGTTGTCGCGCACCCATTCGAGCGCCGCGACCATGTCGAGCGAGCCGGCATTGCCCGATTGGGCAAAACGCTCGCCGCCGATATCGGCGAGATGCAGATAGCCGCAGATGTTGAGCCGGTGGTTGACGCTGACCACCACGACATCGCCGCGCCGCGCCAGATTGGCTCCGTCGGTCACCGCGCGGTTGCCCGAGCCGTAGGCGAACGCTCCGCCGTGCAGCCACACCATCACCGGCCGCTTAGCCGCGCCGAGGCCGGGGCTCCAAATGTTGAGGGTCAGGCAATCCTCGACCTCCGGCGTGGCGTCGGCGGGGCCGAGGATATTGTCCATCTCCGACCGGCGCTTGACCTTGGCCGGCGATTGCGGCGCCTGGCCGCGATAGGTGAGCGCATCGCGGGTGCCGGCCCAAGCCGCCACCGGCTGCGGCGGCAGAAATCGGTTCGCGCCGCCGGTCGAGGCGCCGTAGGGGATGCCCTTGAAGGCCTGGATGCCGCCGCTCTCCGCGCCACGCACCTTGCCTGAGGCGATCTCGACGACCGGCAATTTCGCCGCGGTCAGCACATCGTTCGGCATGGCGCTCTCCTCTCGTCATTGCGAGCGCAGCGAAGCAATCTCCCGCCAGGCGCGCGCGATGTGGGGAGATTGCTTCGTCGCTACGCTCCTCGCAATGACGGATGTTGCATCCGCCGATACACTGCCGGCGCAAGCACGCACAAAATCTCGAACATCATCGTCGCGCCGACGAGGGCGGTGTTGCCCGAGGGATCAAACGGCGGCGCGACCTCGACGACATCGCCGCCGATCAGGTCGAGACCGGCGAGGCCGCGGATCATCTGCTGCGCCTCGGCGGTGGAGAAGCCGCCGATCTCCGGCGTCCCCGTGCCCGGCGCGTAGACCGGGTCGAGCCCGTCGACATCGAAGCTCAGATAGGCCGGGCCGTCGCCAACAACGCGGCGCGCCTCGGCCACCGTGCCCTCGACCCCGAGGCGGAAGAACTCCTCGATGTGGACGATGCGGATGCCGGCCGCGACCGCCCAATCCTTTTCGTCCGCCGAATAGACCGAGCCGCGGATGCCGATTTGGATCGTCCGCTTGGGGTCGATCAGCCCTTCCTCGACCGCACGGCGGAACGGCGTGCCGTGGGTGTATTTCTCGCCGCCGAAATAGGTGTCGCCGGTGTCGGAATGGGCGTCGAAATGAATGAGCCCCACCGGCCCGTCTTTGGCGATCGCGCGCAGGATCGGCAGCGTGATCAGATGGTCGCCGCCTGCCGATAGCGGGGACGCGCCGGCTTGGTGCAGCGTCGCGAAAAACCCCTCGATCCGCTTCAGCGAATCCTGGAGGTCGATCGGGTTGACCGGCGTGTCGCCGTGATCGCCGACCCGGCACAATTCATAGGGCGCGACGAGGCTCACATGATGCACCCGCCGCATCAGCGTCGACATGTTGCGGATTTCGCGCGGGCCGTGGCGCGCGCCGGGGCGATTGGTGGTGCCGCCGTCCCACGGCACCCCGACCAGAGCGATGTCGAGCCTTGCCGGATCGCGCTCGATCGGCAGGCGCATAAACGTCGCCACCTCGCCGAAGCGCGGCACGTTGAGGCCGGAAAGCGGCTGCGGATAGTCGTTGTTTGGCATGAGGCAAATATAGGAACGTTGCGCCGGTTGTTGCACCCCGGGGCGAAGGGCGGGATGCTATCCGCCAACGATGACGCTTTCGGGAAGGAGCCCGCCATGCCGACGCAAATCCGCGAAAACCACGCCAAACGCATGCTCAAAAACAACCAGCTGGTGCTGTGCATGGGGGTCAACCAGCTGCGCTCTCCGAACATCGCGATGATCGCGGCGGCCTGCGGGTTCGACGCGGTCTATATCGACCTGGAGCACAACCCGACCTCGCTCGAAACCGCGGCGGGGGTGTGCGTCGCCGCGCTCGGCATGGGCATTACCCCGATCGCCCGCGTCACCTCGCACGACCCGCATGACGCCACCCGCATCCTCGACAGCGGCGCGCAGGGGGTGATGGTGCCGCACATCCAGAACGCCAAGGAGGCCAAGGCCATTGTCGAGGCCTGCCTTTACGCGCCGAAGGGCCACCGCTCCGCCTTCGGCAGCGGGCCGCAGCTCGGCTATGCCGCGATCCCGCAGGCCGAAGTATGCAAGATCATCAACGAGGAAACCGTGCTGATGGCGATGATCGAGACGCCGGAGGCGGTCGAGAACGCCGAGGAGATCGCCGCGGTCGAGGGCATCGACGTGCTGCATATCGGCGCGTCCGATCTGAGCACCGAGATGGGCATCCCCGGCCAGTATTCGAGCGAGCGCATGCGCGCCGCCTTCGAGAAAGTCGCCGGCGCGGCCCGCCGCCACGGCAAGCAGATGGGGGTCGGCGGGGTGCGCCAGGATTTCGAGTTCCAGAGCTGGCTGATCAAGCTCGGCATGCGCTACCTGACCGGCGGGTCGGACATCGCCTATATCCTCAGCGCCGGGCGCGCCGACGTGAAGCAGCTGCGCGAGCTGAAGATCGCCTGATGCAGCGGCCAGCGGTTCCGGCCGACCTGGAGCGGCTTCTGGCGATCCGCGATAGCGCCGGCGCCGATGCGCTCAGCGATCCGGAGCTTATCGATGACGACGGTCTGGCGCGGCTGGTCGCCGCCGGCGCGGTCGCCGTTTGGGAGGAAGACGGGCGGGTCATGGGCTTCTCGGCCGCCGAGGGCGGCATGATCCACCTGCTGGTCGACACCGCCTGTCGCGGCAAGGGCGTCGGCCGCGCCCTGCTCGAGACCGCCTGCATGATGCTGAAAGAAGCCGGGTGCGCGGTCGCCACGCTCAGCGTCGCTATCTGCGGCAGCGCAAAACGCCACTACCGTGCCGCCGGCTGGAAGGAAGCCGGGCCGAGCCCAACCGGCGGCATTGTCTTAAAGAAGCCGCTTTGATCGCGTAATTGGCGATTTTCCCTGTCATCCCGCGCACGCAGGGTGACGATTGATGCGCAAGGACGAATTCTGCATGGCCCGCCGCGTTTTTGCCGCCGCAACCTTGCTGTCTCTTAGCACTGCCGCCGCGGCGCAGCAGCCGGTGCCGCTGCTGCCACCACCGTCGAGCCAGGCGATGCCGCCTCCGGCTATCGAACAACAAATCGCGCCGCCGGCGCCGCCCGCAGCCGATCAGCCCCTCTCGCCTGCGCCCGCCCCGCCGGCGGCTGCGGCTGCGGCTGACCGAATCTTCTGCCAGCAGAATGTGCCGATCCGCCTCGCCGACCCGATGTCAGTGCCCGAGGGCTATCGTCCGCTCCTCGGCATCTGGAGCGACGCGGCGTGGACGCCGCAGCTATGCGCCGCGCTGATCGTCGAGACCGTCGCGCCCGACGGCACCGCAACGATGACCTACGCCTATGGTCCCATCGGCTCCGGCAACCACGCCGCCGGCGGCGTGCTGCACGGCACCGGCATCGTCCGCGACGGCGAGCTCAAGTTTCAGAACAACGACGGCAGCCAATATTCGTTCAAGCCGTTCTACGCCGATCTCGCCGGCCGCCTGACGACGCCGCAGGGCCAAAGCTACGAAGCGATCTTCAAAAAGACCTACTAACCATTGGTTGCGCTAACCATTGGTTGCGCCTGGGCCGAGTTGACGCTACCGGTTCGCGTTCCTAGATTTTCCCGCACATGCCGAGACCGCAAGCCCCCTCACCGATCAGCGAGTTGAACGCGCGCAGCCGCGAAATCTTTCGCATGATCGTGGACGGCTATGTCCAGACCGGCGAGCCGATCGGTTCGCGGACATTGTCGCGCCTGCTGACCGACAGCCTGTCGCCGGCGACGATCCGCAACGTGATGGCCGACCTGGAAGAGGCGGGGCTGCTCTATTCGCCGCACACCTCGGCGGGGCGGCTGCCGACCGAAGCGGGGCTGCGTTTTTTTGTCGACGGCCTCCTCGAAGTCGGCAACCTCGCCGAAGAAGAGCGCCACAGCATCGAGAGCATGTGCGCGGCGCGCGGCAAGAGCCTGCCGCAGGCGCTGGAGGAGGCGACGACGGCGCTGTCCGGGCTGTCGCATTGCGCCGGGCTGGTGGTCGTGCCCAAGCAGGACCGGCCGCTGAAGCACCTCGAATTCGTGCCGCTCGGCCCCGGCCGCGCGCTCGTCGTGATGGTGACCGAGGACGGCCTGGTAGAGAACCGGGTCATCGAAGTGCCGCTCGGCCTGCCGCCTTCGGCCCTGATCAGCGCCACCAATTTTCTCACCGCACGCCTCGTCGGCCGTACTATCGAGGAAGCCCGCACCGACATCGAGGGCGAGATCGCCTCGAACAAGGCGCAGCTCGACGAGGTGACCGGTCGCGTCGTCGCCACCGGCCTTGCTAGCTGGGCCGGCGGCGATGCCGACCGCGCGCTGATCGTGCGTGGCCAGGCCAACCTGCTCGACGACGTCACCGTGGTCGCCGACCTCGAACGGCTGCGCGCCCTTTTCGAGGCGCTGGAAACCCGCGAGACGATGCTGCGTTTGCTCGATGCCAGCAAACGCGGCGACGGGGTGCAGATTTTCATCGGCGCGCAAAGCCATCTGTTCGGCCTTGCCGGATGCTCGCTGATCATCGCGCCCTATCAGAACAGCCGCGAGGAGATCGTCGGCGCGATCGGCGTCATCGGCCCGACGCGCATCAACTACGCCCGGATCATTCCGATGGTGGACTACACCGCAAAAGTGATCGGGCGTCTGATTGGATAGAAAGCATGAGTGACGAAAGAGAAGAAACGGTTCCCGCCAACGACGCGGCCAACGATATTGGCGCTGCGCCGGAGATGGACGCCGCCCCGGCAACGGCGGAGGAGCGGATCGCGGAGCTCGAAGCCGAGCTGGCCGAGGGCCAGGACAAGCTGCTGCGCGCGCTCGCCGAGACCGAGAACGTGCGCCGGCGCGCCCAGCGCGAACGTCAGGACGCCGAGAAATACAGCGTCGCCAAATTCGCCGGCGACCTGCTGTCGACCGCCGACAATCTGCGCCGCGCGCTCGACAGCCTGCCCGAAAGCGAAGCCAAGGACGACCGCACCAAGAACCTGTTGGCCGGGGTGGCGGCGACCGAGCGCGAGCTGCTCGCGGCGTTCGAGCGGCACGGCCTCAAGCGGGTCGAGGCAATGGGCGAGCGCTTCGACCACAATTTCCATCAGGCCGTGTTCG
>JBBRPG010000100.1:0-14092 GCA_038228485.1 Alphaproteobacteria bacterium | reverse complement strand
GTCAACGGCGAGGAGAATTCGGGTGGTCGAACGGTCGGAATCGTCGTCCGCGCCAACGCCGCCGGGCTTTGCCGGCGGCCCGGCGCTCGACGAGGCGATCCTCGCCTTCCGCCGCGGCGACGCGGTGCTGTTGAGCGGCGAGAACGGCGCGGTGCTGGCGATCGCCGCCGAGCTGGTCACCGAAGAGAGCCTCGGCCGCCTGCGCAATATGTCGAGCCGGCGGCTGAGTGTTGTCGTTACCCGCCGGCGCGCGGTGGCGCAGGGCGTGGCGCCGCGCGCGGCGCGGGCCGGGGCGGTGAGGATCACCGTCGCGCCACAGCTGCCATCGGCCGTAATCCGCAAGCTCGCCGATCCGGCGGCCTCGCTGGGCGCCGAGCCGCCGGGGCTCGGCCCCGAACCGGCCAGCGCCGAGCCCGGCGCGCTGGCCGCGGTCACCCTCGCCAAGCTCGCCGATCTCCTGCCCGCTGCGCTGGTTCTCTGGCTGGTTCCGGCCGAGGCGGCGCTGGCGCGGCGTCGCGCCGATGTCGCGGTCGTCGACATGACCGCCGTGCTCAACCGGCGCGCGGCGATCGCCGGGCTGGCGCGCGTCGCCGAGGCGCGCGTCCCGCTGATGAACGCCGAGGACGCGCGCCTCGTCGCGTTCCGCCCCGGCGACGGCGGCACCGAGCATCTGGCGATCCTGATCGGCAATCCCGACCCGGCAAAGGGCGTGCTGGTGCGGCTGCATTCCGAATGCTTTACCGGGGACGTGCTGGCGAGCCTGCGCTGCGATTGCGGCGAGCAGCTCCAGGGCGCGATCTCGACGATCGCCGCGGCGGGCGGCGGGGTGTTGCTGTACCTCGCGCAGGAGGGGCGCGGCATCGGCCTGGTCAACAAGCTGCGCGCCTATCAGCTGCAGGATGCCGGGTTCGACACGATCGACGCGAACGAGCAACTCGGCTACGACGCCGACGAGCGCGTCTATCTGCCGGCCGCGGAGATGCTGCGCCAGCTCGGCTATATCAATGTGCGGCTGTTGACCAACAACCCGGACAAGGTGGCGGCGCTGCAGCGCTCCGGCATCGCCGTCGCTGAGCGGGTGCCGCATGTGTTTCCCGCCAACGGCCACAACGAGCGCTACCTCGCCACCAAGGCAACGCGCAGCGGGCATTTTCTTTAGTTTCGCAGCGTCCGGAGATCCCCGGGTCAAGCCCGGGGATGACGAACTGTGTTTGTCACTTTGCTGCGGCGGGATAGGGCTGGCGGGCGCCGAAGATGGCGGTGCCGACCCGGACACAGGTCGCGCCGAAGCGGATCGCGATTTCGAAATCGGCGCTCATCCCCATGCTGAGCCCGGCGAGTTCGTGCCGGCGCGCGATCTCGCGCAGCAGCGCGAAATGCAGCGACGGCTCTTCGCCATGCGGCGGCACGCACATCAGCCCGGCGATCTGCAGCTTGAGCCGGTCGCGGCAATCGGCGATGAATTCGTCGGCCGCCGCCGGAAAAATCCCGGCCTTTTGTGGCTCCTCGCCGGTATTGACCTCGATAAAGCACGGCAGCTGGCGGCCGGTGCGCGCCATTTCGCGCGCCAAGGCCTCGGCGAGACGCAGCCGGTCGACCGTCTCGATCACGTCGAAATGGGCGACGGCGTCGCGCACCTTGTTGGTCTGCAGCGGGCCGATCAGGTGCAGCCGCAGGTCGGGGAACTCACCGCGCAGCGCCGGAAACTTCTCCAGCGCCTCCTGCACCCGGTTCTCGCCAAAGAGGCGCTGCCTGGCGGCGAGCGCCGCGCGCACCGCGGCCGCCGGCTGGGTCTTGCTGACCACGACCAGCGAGACCGCCCCGGAATCGCGCCCGGAAGCTCGCGCCGCGCCGTCGATTCGGCCCCGGACCGAGGCTAGGCTGGCCGCGATCACCCCTTCCATAACCGCTCCATTCCTGGCAAAACCCCTGGGCAAAACCTTCACCGCGGCCGGCCCGCGGTTTCACCCGCACAGGATTGCGTGATGCCGGCTTTATATTACCGCTCACTCATCGCCGCCGCCGCAAGCGTTTCGTTGCTTGCGTCGGGCTGCAGCGCCACTCGCGTCGCGCAGGACGACGCGGTCGCCGCGCAATTGCCCCGGGCGCCGCAAGAGGCCTCGGCCGCGCCCGATGGCGAGATGGACACCGAAGCGACGATCTGGACCGTGCTCGGCATCGCCAAGAAGCCGTCGAGGGAAGTCGGCCCGCGTACCGGCGCCGGCGTCAGTCCGATCCTGTGGCAGGCGACGCTCGACACGTTGAGCTTTGTCGAGATGGAGGCGTCCGACCCGGTCGCCGGGCTGGCGGTCACCAACTGGTACTCGCCGAAAGGCAAGCCCAACGAGCGGCTGCGGGTCACCGCCTTTATCAAGGCGCGGGCGCTGCGCTCGGATTCGATCGTGGTGACGGTGGAGCGCCAGACCCGCACATCTAGCGGGTGGCAGGACGGGACGGTCGCGGCGGACGTCGCCTCGAGCCTCGAAGGCGACATCCTCCAGCGGGCGCGGCAAATCCACATCGCCCGCATCCGCTCCGAACAATAATCCGGCCGGCGCACCCGCGAGCGCGCCACAGGAACCAGCATGTCACGGTACAGTTTCCGGGAAAGCGAAGCGAAATGGCAGCGGCGCTGGCGCGAGCGCGGCACCTTCGCGGCGCAGCACGACCCGGCGCGGCCGAAATACTATGTGCTGGAAATGTTTCCCTATCCCTCAGGGAAGCTGCATGTCGGGCATGTGCGCAACTATACGATGGGCGACCTCGTCGCCCGCTATCGCCGGGCGCAGGGCTTTAACGTATTGCATCCGATGGGCTGGGATGCGTTCGGGCTGCCGGCCGAGAACGCGGCGATCGCCGGCGGCATCCATCCGGCGGTGTGGACGGCGGAGAACATCAAGTCGATGCGCGAGCAACTGCAGCGCATGGGCTTCGCCTATGACTGGGCGCGCGAAATCGCCACCTGCCACCCGGAATACTACCGCCACGAACAGAAGATGTTTCTCGATTTCCTGGCGAAGGACCTCGCGTACCGCCGGGAAAGCTGGGTCAATTGGGACCCGGTCGAGCACACCGTGCTGGCCAATGAGCAGGTGATCGAGGGCCGCGGCTGGCGCTCCGGCGCGCTGGTCGAAAAGCGGCTGCTGTCGCAATGGAATTTGCGCATCACCCGCTACAGCGATGAATTGCTCGACGCGCTCAAAGGGCTCGACCGGTGGCCCGAGCGCGTCCGGCTGATGCAGGAAAACTGGATCGGCCGCTCGGAAGGCGCGCGGGTGCAGTTTGCATTGGTGGGCCGTGACAACAGGATAGAGGTGTTCACCACCCGCCCCGACACGCTTTACGGCGCGTCGTTCCTGTCGCTGTCGCCGCACCACCCGCTGACCCAGGAGCTGGCGGCGAACGACCAGGCGCTCGCCGAGTTCGTCGCCGAATGCGACCGCTTGGGCACTAGCGAAGAGGCGATCGAGACCGCCGAGAAGCGCGGCTATCCAATCGGCATCGACGCGGTGCACCCGCTCGATCCGACCCGCCGGGTGCCGGTCTATGTCGCCAATTTCGTGCTGATGGAATACGGCACGGGCGCGATCTTCGGCTGCCCGGCGCACGACCAGCGCGACCTCGATTTCGCCCGCAAGTACAAGCTGCCGGTGATCCCGGTGGTGTTGCCGCCGAACGAAGACCCGGCGCAGTTCGCGGTCGGGCACACGGCCTATACCGATGATGGCACGCTGTTCAATTCGAATTTCCTCGACGGGTTGTCGGTTCCCGACGCGAAGCGCGCGGTCGGCGAGCGGCTGGAGCAAACCGGCGCCGGCCAGCGCACCGTCGCCTATCGGCTGCGCGACTGGGGCGTGTCTCGGCAGCGCTATTGGGGCTGCCCGATCCCGGTCATCCACTGCCCCGACCGCGGCATCGTGCCGGTGCCGGAAGACGATTTGCCGGTCGAGCTGCCCCAGGACGTCAGCTTTGACGTGCCCGGCAACCCGCTCGACCGCCATCCGACCTGGAAGCACGTCGCCTGCCCCTATTGCAACAGCCCGTCGACGCGCGAGACCGACACCCTCGACACGTTTTTCGAATCGTCGTGGTACTTCCTGCGCTTCTGTTCGGCGCGCTCGCCGATCGCTTTCGAGCGGGCGGCGGCGGAATACTGGATGCCGGTCGACCAGTATATCGGCGGTGTCGAACACGCGGTGCTGCACCTGCTCTATTCCCGCTTCTTCACCCGCGCGCTCAAGGAATGCGGTTATATCGATCTGGAAGAGCCGTTCGCCGGTCTGTTCACCCAGGGCATGGTCTGTCACCAGACCTATCAGAATGCCGAGGGCGAGTGGCTGTTTCCCGAGGAGGTGAGCAGCAATCCCGCCGGACAGCCGACCGACCAGGCAGGCAGGCCCGTGTCGGTCGGCCGCACGGAAAAGATGAGCAAATCCAAAAAGAACGTGGTCGGGCTCGACGAGATCGTCGAAACCTATGGCGCCGACACCGCGCGCCTTTACTTGCTCTCCGACAGCCCGCCCGAGCGCGACCTCGAATGGACCGACACCGGCATCGAGGGTATCTGGCGCTACGTCAACCGGCTGTGGCGGCTGGTGTCGGAGCCGGCGGCGCCGCTGCCAGCGAACGGCGCCGCGATGCCGGGCACCCTCCCCCCGGCGCTGGTCGCGGTCCGCCGCCTTACGCACAAGACCATCGCCGCGGTCACCGACGACATCGACAAGTTCCGCTTCAACCGCGCGGTCGCCCGCATCCGCGAATTGACCAACGCGCTTGAGGATGTCGCCGGCGATACGCCGGAGGCCGGCGCGGTGCTGCGCGAGGGGCTCGAAGCCGTGACCCGGCTGCTCGGCCCGATGATGCCGCACCTCGCCGAGGAAATGTGGCAATCGCTCGGCCATGATGAGATGCTGGCCGATGTGACGTGGCCGAAGGCCGACGGCGATCTCGCCCGCGACGAGCAGGTGACCATCGCCGTGCAGGTCAACGGCACGCTGCGCGCGACGCTCGATTTTCCGCGTGACGCGGCGGCGAGCGAGGTCGAGGAAGCGGCGCTCGCGCTGCCGCAGGTGACGCGGCTGCTCGACGGCAAGGCGCCGAGAAAGGTGGTAGTCGTGCCCAACCGCATCGTCAGCGTCGTTGCCTGACATGGCTCGCCCGAGATGATCGGCCCCAGGATGATCGGCCGGCGCAGCCTCCTTGCCGCGCTGCTGACCGCGCCCGGCATGCTGTCAGGGTGCGGCTGGGAGCCGCTCTACGCCGACCGCGAGACCACCGCGGCCGATGCCGATTTGCGGGCGATCAAAGTCGACCCGATCCCCGAGCGCGTCGGCCAGCGCCTCGAAATGGCGCTGCGCACCTCGTTCAATCCGACCGGCGAGGAGACCAAACAGCGCTACAGCCTCAGCGTGGTGCTGACGACGGCGTTGGCCAGCCTTGGCGTTCAATCCCAAGGGCTGGGCACGCGCGGCATCGTGCAGGTCTACGCCAACTACACGCTGCGGGAGATCGGGACCGGGGGGCCCCTTACGACCGGCAGCATCCATAGCGCCGATTCGTTCGACATCCAGGCCAATGGCTACAGCACCGTCGTCGCCCAGGACGATGCCCTCACCCGCTCGGTCGAGGAACTGCGCCGCGAGATCGTCGCCCGCCTGATCCTCTACCTGCAGCGCAAGGCGGCGCCTAAATCGTGACATCGGCCCGGTCGTGAAGCTGGCGAGCGCACGGGTCGACACGTTTCTGCGCCGTCCCGATCCCGAGATTCACGCGGTGCTGTTGTACGGCCCCGATGCCGGACTGGTGCGCGAGCGCGCCGACGCGCTGGGACGCACGGTCAGCGAGGATTTGCGCGACCCGTTCCGGGTTGCCGACCTGACCGGCGCGGCCATCGCCGCCGACCCGGCGCGGCTGTTCGACGAGGCGGCGCAGATCAGCCTGATGGCCGGCCGGCGGCTGGTGCGGGTACGCGAGGCCGGCGACGCGCAAAGCCAAGCGTTCGCCCGTTTCCTCGCCGATCCGCCGAGCGACGGCCTGGTCGTCGTCGAAGGCGGCGACCTGCCGGGGCGCAGCTCGTTGCGGCGCGCATTCGACGATGCACCGCGCGGCGTGACGATCGGCTGCTATCCCGACAGCGCCCGCGACCTCGCCGAGGTGATCCGCGAGAGCCTCGCCGCGCACCGGGTCACCGCCAGCCGCGACGCGGTCGAATTCCTGACCGCGCATCTCGGCGGCGACCGGCTGCTCACCCGCTCCGAGCTGGAAAAGCTGGCGCTTTATGCCGGCGATGGCGGCCGGGTCGAGCTCGACGACGCGCGGGTATCGATCGCGGATAGTGCGGCATTGTCGCTCGACGACGCCGTGCTCGCCGCCGCCGAGGGCGATGCCGCCGCGCTCGACCGCGCGCTCGGCCGGGTGTTTCAGGAGGGCGAGAACCCGGTCTCGGTGGTGCGTGCGGCGCTGCGGCATGTGCAGCGGCTGCACACGCTGGCGGCGCGCATCGCCGCCGGCGAACCGGCCGATGCCGCGCTGCGCAGCGCCCGCCCGCCGATCTTTTTCAAGCAGCAGGATTCGTTCCGCCGCCAGCTGCGACAATGGCGCGAGCCGCAGCTGCGCCGCCAGCTCGACGCGCTCGCCGACGCCGAGGCGCAGATCAAGACGACCGGCATGCCGGCCGAAACCGTGTGCCGCGCCGTGCTGTTCGCGATGGCCCAGGTAGCGAGAGAATCGCGGCGAGAGGATCAGCGCGCGCGTAACAGCGCCAGCAGCCGGTCGAGTTGATCGAGGCTCGCGTAATGCAGGGTCAGCGCGCCGCCGCGCGGCTTGCCGGCGATGGTGACCCGAAGACCCAGCGCATTGCTCAGCTCCCGCTCCAACGCCGCGGTGTCGGCGTCGCGCGCTTGCCGCGCGGTCGCCTTCGGTCGCGCGGTGCGGCCCTGCACCAGCCGCTCGGTCATCCGCACATTGAGGCCGCGGCGGATGATCTCGGCGGCGAGCGCGGTAGGATCCGCCGCTCCGAGCAGCGCCCGCGCGTGGCCGGCGCTGAGCGCTCCCTCCTCCAGCCGCCGCCGCACCACCTCCGGCAATGCGAGCAATCGCAGCGTGTTGGCGACATGGCTGCGGCTTTTACCGACCGCCTCGGCCAAAATCGCCTGGGTGCGGCCGAATTCCTGCATCAGCCGGCGATAGGCCTCGGCCTCCTCCAGCGCCGACAGGTCCTCGCGCTGCAAATTCTCGATCAGCGCGATCTCTAGCGCCTCGGCATCGGCGAGCGCGCGCACCAGCACCGGCACCTGATGCAGTCCGGCGCGCTGCGCCGCGCGCCAGCGCCGCTCGCCGGCAACCAGTTCGAACGCCGCCTCTTCCTCATCGACCGGCCGCACCAAAAGCGGCTGCAACACGCCCTTTTCGCGGATCGATTGGGCCAGCGCCTCCAGCTCGGCTTCGTCAAAATTACGCCGCGGCTGGTAGGCGCCGGGGCGGATCAGCTCAATCGCGACCTCGCGCACCCCAGCGCCGGACGCCGCCGCCGGACGCGCCTCGGCCTCGCCGAACAGCGCCGCCAGCCCGCGGCCGAGCGGCTGCCGCCTGGAGCCGCCGTTCACTGCCGGCCCTCCGCCCGCCGGGTCATCTCGGCGGCGAGCTGGATATAGGCCTGGGCGCCGGGGCAGCGGTGGTCGTAGATCAGCACCGGCAGGCCGTGCGACGGCGCCTCGGATACCCGGACATTGCGCGGGATCACGGTCGCATAGACCTTGTCGCCGAAATGGCCGCGCACGTCGGCGGCGACCTGCTCGCACAAATTGTTGCGCCGGTCGTACATCGTCAGCACCACCCCCTGCAGCTCCAGCCGCGGGTTGAGCGAATGCCGCACCCGTTCGATCGTGCCCATCAGCTGCGCCAGACCGGCGAGCGCATAGAATTCGCATTGCAGCGGCACCAGCACCCGGTCGGCCGCGGTCAAGGCATTGATCGTCAACAGATTCAGCGACGGCGGACAGTCGATCAGCACGTCGTCATAGGCCGCGATGCGGCTGCGGATCGCGCGCGACAACAGAAACTCGCGGCGCGGCCGCGCGCTGAGCTCGATCTCGGCTGCCGCGAGGTCGGGCGACGACGGCACCACGGTCAGCCGCGGCACCTTGCTGGCGGCGGTGGCGGCATCGAGTTCCACATCGCCGAGCAGCAGATCGTAACTCGTCCCCGTTACCGCCCCTTCGGCGACGCCGAGCCCGGTGGTCGCATTGCCCTGCGGGTCGAGATCGATCACCAGCACGTTGCGCTTGCTGGCGGCAAAAGCGGTGGCGAGGTTGACCGCGGTCGTGGTCTTGCCGACGCCGCCCTTTTGGTTGGCGACGGCGACGATGCGCGGGCGCCGCCCGCTCGCCGCGACGCGCGGCGCGGCCTCAGGCTCGACGAGGCTCACGGACCACCTGCTGCAACGAAAGTATGACCCCGCTCGGGTCGGTGCGGCTGGGCTGCCGCGTAACCGCCATTGTCCAGGCTTTGCCGGCGGCGGTCAATTCCTCCGCGGCCTGGGCGCCCTTGAGAAAGAGGCAGGTCGTGTGCGGGCCGATGAACCGCTCCGCCAGCGGCAGCAGCCGGTCGAGCGGGGCGCAGCCGCGCGCGGTGACGACATCCACAGCATGCGCGGGCACCGCCTCGATGCGCCGATTGTGAATGGTGATAGGAGTACCCGTGATCCGCGCCGCCTCGCGCAGAAAAGCGCATTTGCGGGCGTCGGATTCAACAAGCTCCACCCCCGGCACGCCGAGAATCGCCAGCACCAATCCGGGGAAGCCGGCGCCGCTGCCGAGATCGATGAGGCTTTGGGCGTTCCGCGGCAGATTTTGCAAAAGCTGAGCTGAATCGAGAAAATGCCGCTGCCACAAATCATCCAGCGTCGCTGGACTGACGAGGTTGATCCGTGCCGACCATTCGATCAGAATAGAAGAATAAATTTCTAGCCGGGCAGTTGTTTCACGTGAAACTCCGGTCGCCGCGGCAAACCCCGCGGCATCGAGCGCCGGCTGCGCGCTGCCCTTCACGCCGCTTCCGGCCGCCGCTTCACATATTGCAGCAGCGCCACCAAGGCCGCCGGTGTCACCCCTGAAATCCGCCCGGCCGCGCCCAAGGTCGCCGGCCGCACCGCCGCCAGCTTGCCGCGCACCTCAGCCGACAATCCGCCAACCGCCGCGTAATCGAGGTCATCGGCCAGCAGCAGTGATTCGTCTCTACGGAACGCGGCGATGTCGCGCGCCTGTCGGTCAAGATAGCCGGCGTAGCGCGCATCGATCTCGAGCTGTTCGGCGATTGCTGGGGAAATCGGCCCCAGTTCCGGCCAGACCGCCGCGAGCCGCGCCACGTCGATATCGGGATGCGCCAGCAATTCTGCCGCCGAGCGTACCACCCCGTCGGCATTGACCGCGAGCCCACGCCGCGCCAGCGCCGACGGACTGAGCCGCAACGAGGACGCCAGCGCGCGAGCTTGACCTAGCGTCGTCATCTTCGTGGCAAACGCGGCCGACCGCTCGCGGCCGACCGCTCCAACCCGCTCGCCCAGCGGGGTCAGGCGCTGGTCGGCATTGTCGGCCCGCAGGCTCAGGCGGTATTCGGCGCGGGAGGTGAACATGCGGTACGGCTCGCTGGTGCCGCGCGTCACCAGATCGTCGATCAACACGCCGATATAGGCGTCGGCACGATCGAGAATGAAGGGCGCCGCACCGGAGGTTGCCAGCGCGGCGTTGATCCCGGCGACAATACCCTGCGCCGCCGCCTCCTCATACCCGGTGGTGCCGTTGATCTGGCCGGCAAGAAACAGCCCCGGCAGCCGCCGCGTCTCCAGCGTCGGATGGAGTTCGCGCGGGTCGACATAATCGTATTCGATGGCGTAGCCGGGCCGCAGCATCACGGCGCGTTCGAGGCCGGGGATCGTGGCGACAAATTGCTCCTGGATTGCGCGCGGCAGCGAGGTCGAGATGCCGTTCGGGTAGATCGTGTGGTCGTCAAGACCCTCGGGCTCCAAAAAAATCTGGTGCTGGGTTCGCTCGGCGAAGCGCACCACCTTGTCCTCGATCGACGGGCAATACCGAGGGCCAACGCCGGTGATCTCGCCGCCGTACAACGGCGAGACGTCGAGGTTGGCGCGGATCACCTCATGCGTCGCCAGTGTGGTCTGGGTGATGTGGCACACCACCTGCGGCGTCGTGATGCGCTCGGTCAAAAAGGAAAACGGCAGCGGCGGGTCGTCGCCGTGCTGCACTTCCAGCCCGGCCCAATCGATGGTCTTGCCATCGAGCCGCGGCGGTGTGCCGGTCTTCAGCCGCCCAAGCGCGAAACCGGCGCGGCGCAGGGTCTGCGACAACCCCAGTGATGGCGCTTCGCCAGCGCGCCCGGCGGCAATCTTTTCGGCGCCGATATGGATTAGCCCGGCGAGAAACGTACCGGTGGTCAGCACCACCGCGCCGGCGGCGATCTCGCGCCCATCGCCGAGGCGAAGCCCGGCGACAGCGCCGTGCCCGTCCAGCAGCAAATCCTCCACGGCGCCCTCGACGATATCCAGGCGCTCGGTTTCGGCGAGCAATTCCGCCATCGCTTCGCGGTAAAGCTTGCGGTCGGCCTGGGCGCGCGGGCCGCGCACCGCAGGTCCCTTGCTGCGGTTGAGCAGGCGGAACTGGATGCCGGCGCGGTCGATGGCGCGGCCCATCACCCCATCGAGGGCATCGATTTCCCGCACCAGATGGCCCTTGGCAAGTCCGCCCACCGCAGGGTTGCACGACATCTCGCCGATCGTGCCGCGGCGATGCGTGACCAACGCGGTGCGCGCGCCGAGGCGAGCCGCGGCGGCGGCGGCCTCGCAGCCGGCATGACCGCCGCCGACCACGACCACATCGTATTTCGCGCTAGTGCCGTCCATGGCGGCGGAATGTAGGGGTGGGGCCGTGGCGTGTCGAGGTTTCACGTGAAACATCACTTGCCGATGCAGAATTCGGCAAAGATCACGTCGAGAAGGTCCTCGACATCAACATGGCCGGTGATGCGACCGAGGCTGCGCCACGCGAGGCGCAGATCCTCGGCCCGCAATTCCGGTAGTGTCGCTTCGAGCGCACGAGATAAACAGTCGCGCGCGACCTCCAACGCCTCGCGGTGTCGCGCCCGTGACAATAGCGGGGCAGCGACGTCGTAATCGGCGGCAATGCGGGCAGACAGCGTCTCGACCAGGGCGGAAATCCCGGCTCCGGTCAGCGCCGAAACCGCCAGCGCGCCACACGACGTAGCCTCGCGGTCGGCAACAAGATCGATCTTGTTGGCGATAAGCAAGGTGTCCGGACCGGGCCAGGCCGCCGCGCCAGCGGCATCTTGCGGGCTGGCGGCATCGAACACGAAGAGCCGCAGCTCCGCGGCCTCGGCTCGCGCCAGAGCGCGGCGCAGCCCTTCCTGTTCGATCGCGTCGGCGCTGTCGCGCAACCCGGCGGTATCGGCCAGCACCACCGGGTAGCCGGCGAGGTCGATCGCCACCTCGATCACGTCGCGGGTGGTGCCCGCGACCGGCGAGGTGATCGCCGCTTCGCGCTGCGCCAATCGATTTAAAAGGCTGGATTTGCCGGCGTTTGGCGGCCCGACGATCGCCACCGCGATGCCGTCACGCAACCGCTCGCCGCGGCGGTGATCGGCCAGATGCGCATCGATTTCGGCGACGAGGCCGCTGGTTTCGGCCGCGACCTCGGCCTCGATCGACGGGGGCAAATCCTCGTCGGGAAAATCGATCGCCGCTTCGAGGTGGGCGAGCAGCCGCAACAACCGCGCCGACCAGCCGCGATAGATCGCCCCGAGCCCGCCATCCAGCTGCCGCAGAGCCTGGCGCCGCTGCGCCTCGGTCTCGGCGGCGGCGAGATCGGCGACCGCCTCGGCTTGCACCAAATCGAGCTTTCGGTTGAGAAAGGCGCGGCGGGTAAATTCGCCGGGCGCGGCCAGGCGCAGCCCCATTCGGCCGAGCGCCGCGATCACCGCCGCGAGCACCGCTCGACTGCCATGCACGTGAAATTCGGCAACATCCTCGCCGGTCGCGCTGTGCGGGGCGGGAAACCACAGCGCTAGCCCGTCGTCGATGTCCTCGCCGCTCTGGACGTCGCGCAGTCGCACGTGCCGCGCCCGGCGCGGCGGCGGCAGGCCGCCGGCGAGCGCCGCCAGCGCCGGCCCGGCCTGCGGGCCCGACACGCGGACGACCGCAATCGCCGCCTTCCCGGCCGCCGTGGCCGGGGCGAAGATGGTGTCGGGTTCGAGTTCCGGCAGATCGCGCCCGCGCAGCAGCGCCGGCAGCGCGGCTACAGCTCTTTCTGCTCGGGCTGCAGCAGCAGCCGCTCGACGCGACCGCCGTTTTTCAGGTGAGTCTCCAGGATCTCGTCGATATCCTGGGTGTTTTCATAGTGATACCAAACACCTTCGGGGTAGATCACCATGTTGGGGCCAAGCTCGCAGCGGTCGAGGCAGCCCGCCGCGTTGCAGCGGATGTTCTCGATGCCCAGCACCTTGGCCTTTTCGCGCATATAGCCGCGCAGCTTCTCGCTGCCGCCGGCGCTGCAGCAGCCGCGCGGATGGCCCTCGGGCCGCACATTGGTGCACATAAAGATGTGGCGGTCGTAGAAAGGCCGCGGATCGTCTGCCATTTCCTATCTCTCCGGCTAAAACGGCGGCGTGGCTGACGCGATCCGCCAAACGGTGTTTAAGATACAAGAGCAAGCCTACCTTATCGACTCACACTCGGGCAACGCTGCCTCGCAAAGGAATTGGCATGGAGCGCAACCGTCTCGGCGAGGAAACCAGCCCCTATTTGCTGCAACACGCCCACAACCCAGTCCACTGGCAGGCGTGGGGCGAAGCTGCGCTGGCCGCCGCCAAGGCTGAAAACAAACCGATCATGCTGTCGGTCGGCTATGCCGCCTGCCATTGGTGCCACGTCATGGCTCATGAGAGTTTTGAAAATCCGGCAATCGCCGCGCTGATGAACGATCTCTATATCAATATCAAGGTGGATCGTGAGGAGCGGCCTGACATCGACGCGATTTATCAGCATGCCTTGGCGCTGCTCGGGGAGCAGGGCGGCTGGCCGCTGACGATGTTTCTATCGCCCGACGGCGAGCCGTTTTGGGGCGGCACCTATTTTCCGTCCGAACCGCGCTGGGGCCGCCCGGGGTTCGCCCAGGTGTTGCAGGGGGTCGCGCAGACGTTTCGCAGCGACCCGGACAAGGTGCAGAAGAACATCGTCGCGCTGCGCGAGGCGCTGCAGCGGCTGGGGCAGCCGGAAGCGGGCGAGGGTATCGACCCGGCCCTCTTCGACCGCATTGCCGAGCGCCTGCTGCGCGAGGTCGATCCGCTCAACGGTGGCATCGGCACCGCGCCCAAATTCCCGCAATGCGGCATTTTCGAGCTGTTGTGGCGCGGCTGGAAACGCACGCGGCAAGGCCCATTCCGCGACGCGGTGCTGCGCACCCTGACGACCATCTGCCAGGGCGGGATCTATGACCATCTCGGTGGCGGTTTTGCCCGCTACTCGGTCGATGCACGCTGGCTGGCGCCGCATTTCGAGAAGATGCTCTACGACAATGCCGAGCTGGTCGACCTGCTGACCCTGGTCTGGCAGGAGGTGCGTGACCCCCTCTATGCGCAGCGAGTGGCCGAGACGATCGGCTGGCTTCAGCGCGAAATGCTGACCGGCGAGGGCGGGTTTTGCAGCAGCCTCGATGCCGACAGCGAGCACGAGGAAGGCAAATTCTACGTCTGGTCGGCCGCCGAGATCGATGCCGTGCTAGGCGCCGATGCCGGAGTGTTCAAGGAATTTTACGACGTGACTGCGGAGGGGAATTGGGAGGGGCACACCATCCTCAACCGGCTCGCACGTCCCGAGATGGCCGACGCCGAGACCGAATCGCAACTGGCGCGCTGCCGCGAAAAACTGTTCGCGGTCCGGGCGCCGCGAGTGCGGCCAGGGCTCGACGACAAGGTGCTGGCCGATTGGAACGGGCTGACGATCGCCGCGCTCGCCCATGCCGGGCTGGTGTTCGAGCGGCCGGATTGGATCGCGCTGGCCGAACGC
>JBBRPG010000099.1:0-14339 GCA_038228485.1 Alphaproteobacteria bacterium | reverse complement strand
TGTGGCCCGCCGAAATCTCGCCCCCGATGATGGTGCTGACCCTGGCGGTGCAAGGGGCCGGCGTCGGCTTGTTTCAGGTCGCCTATATGGACCTCGTCATGCGCTCGTCGGCGATCGCCGACCGCGGCGTGGCCGGCAGCCTGTCGATCCTGACGCGCACGATCGGCACCGTCACCGGCGCCGCCGCGTTGACCCTCATTTTCCATACGGTCGAGGTGGCGCGGCCGGGCGCCGATGCGGCGGCAGGGTTTCTCGGCGCGTTCGACACGGTGTTCCAGCTTGCCGGGATCGTCGTCGTGGGGTGCGTGATCTTGATCCCGTGGTGGCGCCGGGCCGCCTAGGCTAATACGCTAGGCAGCGTCCGACCATCGACACCAACGCCGCCGGGGCAAACGGCTTCTTGATGCTGTTGTCGGCGCCGAGCAGCTCGGCGATGCGCAGCACATCGCCGGCGGTGAAGTTGCCGCCGCCGGTCATCGCCAGGATGCGCGCGTCGGGGTTGGCCTCGCGCAATTCGAGGATCGTCGCAATGCCCTCCTTGCCCGGCATCAGGATGTCGACGATGACGAGGTCGGGCCGGAGCTCGGCAAAACGGCTGAGGCCCGACTGTCCGTCCGGCGCGGTCGAGACGGTAAAGCCTTTCTTTTCCAGCACGCGTTGAACCACCGAGCAAACCACCGGGTCGTCGTCTATCCCCAAAACCGAATGCATCGCCGCGTCTCCCCGGCTTTGTAAAAGCCCGCTTATGCCGCAGAAGGCGGGATGGCCGACTTGCTTCGACAAACCCTAGGCAATCAGGGTTAATAAGGTGCAAACGCAGCGGCTGCACGGCAGCCGCTGCCGGGGGAGTGGGTGTCCGGCTGATGCGCTTTTCCCGCTGTCGGAATGGGCGAATTGACCGATCGCCGGTGAACTAAATGGCGCTGCCTGGGTTTAAACCAAGGCGGCTCGACACGAGCTATTTCTGCAAGGCGCCGTATTGCGCCGACGCAAATTCACCGGGAGGCGGTCATGGACGAGCATGTCTATCGCGTCATTCAAGTCGTCGGTTCGTCGGAACAGAGCAGCGACGACGCGATCCGCAAGGCCGTCGACCGCGCCTCGAAAACCCTGCGCGACCTGCGCTGGTTCGAGGTGGTCGAGACCCGCGGGCATATCGAAAACGGCAAGGTGCATCACTTCCAGGTAACCCTTAAGATCGGCTTTACCATGGACGGTCCGCTCGCGGGGGAATAATGGCCAAAGCCTATCTGGCGGTGCGCGCGGAGGTGCCGGAGGGCGAGCGCGCCCGCTTCGACCATTGGTACGAGACCGACCACCTGCCCTGGGCGCTGCGGGTGTTCGAGGCGAAGCGCGCATGGCGCTGCTGGAGCAAGACCTCGGCCCCGGAAGGCGTCGCGGTGCATGTCGCGTTCTATGAGTTCGACAGCGTCGCGGCGACCGAGGCGGTCTTGACCTCCGAGGCGACCAAGCCGCTCGTCGCCGATTTCGACCGCATGTGGGGCACGCGCGTCACCCGCAAGCGCGCCGTGCTCGACGTGGTGCAGGTGCTGGAACCGTAAACGGGACCGCGGGCGTCCCGCCCGCTCATCGTTTTAGCGCTTCGGTTTAACAAGGCGGGCGAGACGCCCGCGGTCCAGGACTTGCGGTAGCGCGCCGTGATCAGCCATCCTCTCCGGCAATGCAGGGGAGATCAGCGGCCATGAGCCTTAACGGCGTCGTCAACATCGAGGATTTGCACCAGGCGGCCAAGCGCCGGCTGCCCAAGATCGCCTTCGATTTCATCGAGGGCGGGGTCGAGGACGAGCGCGCGCTCGAAACCAATCGCGCCGCCTTTCACAAGCACAAGCTGCTGCCGCGCTACCTGGTCGATGTGTCGAAGCGCGACCAGTCTCAGACGATCTTCGGCCGTAAGTTCAACAGCCCGTTCGGCATCTCGCCGACCGGCACCGCGGGCCTGTTTCGCCGCGGCGCCGATTTGATGCTGGCCGAGGCGGCGCGCGACGCCAACGTGCCCTACATCATGTCGGGCGGCAGCAATCACTCGATGGAAGCGGCGGCCAAGGTCGCGCCGCACAACACCTGGTATCAGCTCTACGCCGCGCGCGACGGCAAGATTTCCGAGGATCTGGTGCGCCGCGCCGCCGATTGCGGGCTCGAAGCGCTGGTGCTGAGGGTCGACGTGCCGGTGCGGCCCAGGCGGGAGCGCAACATGCGCAACGGCTTTGCCGCCATCCGCGGCACCTGGCTCAAGGCGGCGCTGAGCCTCAAGCCGCATATTCTCGCCGAGGCGATGACGCATCCGGGCTGGGTGTTCGAATACATTCGCCACGGCGGCACGCCCAACCTCGACAATTGGAAGCCCTATGCGCGGCCGGATGCCGGGGTCGACGAGGTCGTCGACCTGTTCGCCACCAACACCCCGGCGCACTCGCAGACCTGGCGCGAGCTGGAGACGTATCGAAAACTGTTCCCGCGCAACCTGATCGTCAAAGGGCTGATGAACCCGGCCGATGCGATCCGCGCCGCCGATATCGGCTGCGAGGGGGTGCTGGTGTCGAACCACGGCGGCCGGCAGCTCGACCAGGCCCCAGGCTCGCTCGACGTGCTGCCGGCGATGAAGGCGGCGGTCGGCGACCGCATGACAATGATGCTCGACAGCGGCGTCCGGCGCGGCGCCGACATCCTGATCGCGCTGTGCCTCGGCGCCGATTTCGTCACCTTTGGCCGGCCGACGCTTTACGGCGCGGTGGCCGGCGGGATCGACGGAGTCAAGATGGCGATCGACATCTTCCGCACCGAGATCGACCTGGTCATGGGCCAGATCGGCTGCCCCAGCCTCGACCAGCTCGGCCCCGATTTTCTGTGGCAGGACGATTGGGGACGCAACCGGTAAGTTCTCCCTCTCCCCGCTTGCGGGGAGAGGGCTGGGGTGAGGGGCCGGTATCGCAAGGCCGTCTGCCCCTCGCCCTCCCATCGCTTCGCGACGGGCCCCTCCCTCTCCCCGCAAGCGGGGCGAGGGCAACTCCCCTAGCGCTGTTGCCGACGGAGGAAATCGATAAAGGTCGCCGCCAGCAGGCCTTCCTTGGCGTCCCAATCAGCGAAGGCTTCGTCGAGCGTTGCCCGCTGCTCGGTAACCACCTCGACATATTCGGCGTTGGGCATCAGCCGGTGCGCGGCCTGGCCGGCCGGCAGCGGGTGAACCGGGTCCTTGCCGGGAACGATGCAGGCCGGCATCGCCATCTCGCGCAATTCGGCGGGGCTGAGGCCGATCACCGGATGCTCGGCGCCGGCGTCAAAGCTCTGCCGCCAGCGGGTCATACGCGCGATGAAGTCTTGCGGGTCCATCGCCGTCAGCGCGGCGCGGCTGGCCGGGTTGGCGGCGATCACCTCGCTCCAGTGATCCATCGCGCAGACCGCCGCCATGCCGCCCGACTTCGCCGCCTCGATATGCGAGGTGTAATACTGGTTCGCCAGATGCACCGCGGCGTGCGCGCCGCCGGTGACCCGCCACAGCAATAGGCCGCGGACATCGTCGGGCCGGCGCAGCGCCAGGATCAGCGCCAGCCGGCAGCCGGACGAGCTGCCGCCGACATAGGCGGGCAAGGCGTCGAGCTTCATCAGCAATTCGTGCAGTTCTTCGGCCCACTCCTCATTTTCGGAGTCGCCGTCGATGGCGATGCTGGAGGCGCCGCAATTGCGCCGGTCATAGATCAGCACCCGGTGGCCGGCCTCGGCGATCTTGGTAGCGAGCGGCCGCAGCGAAGCGCCGGCCCGTCGCCCGCCAGGCTGCAGCGCCACCCAGGGCCCGCGGTCGCCGAGGATTTCGTAGTTGATGTCGACGCCGCGGATGGTGCTGGCGGGCATGGCTTTCTCCCTGGTCAGGCGCTCGCTTGGCAGCGATGTTAGCGGATCGCGCTGGGGCGAGCGAGAGCGAGCGGAGCATGGCGGTGGAGGTCGGTTTCTTCTTCTGGCCCTACAGCCCGGACCTCGTCCGCCGGATGGCGGCGGCGGCCGAGCGCTACGGCTTCGGCATGATCGGCATCGCCGACACGCCGGGCAATGCGATGGACCCGTGGGTGGCCGCGACGATGGTCGCGCAGGCAACCGAGCGGGTCCGGATCGCGCTCTGCGTCAGCAATTTGGAATCGCGCCATCCGGCGGTGTCGGCTGCGGCGATCGCCTCGCTCGATCTGTTGGCGCCGGGGCGGGCGATCCTTGGCCTCGGCACCGGCCATAGCGGCACCGCCAATCTCGGCCTGGGTCGTTCGCCGGTCGCCGATCTGGCCGACGGCACGGCGTTCATCCGCACCTTGCTCACCGGACAGCCGGCAGCGTGGCGGGGTGGCGCGGCGCACCTGCCCTGGGTGAAGCGGCCGAGCCCGGTCTTTGTCGCCGCCTCCGGTCCGAAGGCGCTGGAGAGCGCAGGCAAGACCGCCGACGGGGTCTTCGTCAATTTCGGCATCGGCGCGGAGAACCTGGCGCAGACCACCGCGGCGATAGGCGATGCCGCACGCGCCGCGGGGCGCGATCCCGCAGCCGTCGAAATCTGGCAGATCGCCGCGCTCGACTGCAATCGCGATGGCGCGGCGTCGCGACGGCGGGTAGGCGCCATCCTCGCCTTCATGGCGGCGGGCTACATCCTACAGGGCGACCTGGCGGCGCGTGGGGTGCCGGCCGAATTGCACGGCGCCATCGCCGAGCTGAAGCGACGCTACAGCACCCGCCCGGGAGATGCCGATGCGGCGCTGGTCGACGAACTCGGGCTGTTCGACTACCTGTCGCATCGCTTTGCCGTCTACGGCACGCCAGACGACTGCCGCGCGCAGATGCTGGCAGCACGTTCGGCGGGGCTGGGGCGGGTCATGTTCACCGTCAGCCTCGCCGCCGATCCGGTGGCGACCGTCGAGCTGTTCGGCGCAGAGGTGTTGCCGGCGCTGCGCTAACGCATCGGCGCCCGCGCGGGAGGGGGCGAACAAGCCGGTTCTCGGGGCGCGCGGATGCGGTATAGACTGCGGCGCCGAAGGGGCTCGCGGGTCGACGCGGCTCGGCGCAAGAGGCGAGGGAGCAGACGATGAAGCTGTGTTTTTTCGACGATTTTAAGCTCGGGGTCGTCAAGGGCGACGCCGTTGTCGACGTGTCGGCCGAGGTCAAGGACATCCCCCATAACGGCCCCGGCGATTTGATGAACAATCTGATCGCCAGCTGGGGCAGCTACAAGGCGCGGCTCGAAGCCGCTTCCGCGCGCGGCGCCGGCGTGCCGGTGTCGAGCGTGCGCATCCGCCCGCCGCTGCCGGCGCCAAAGACGATCGACTGCATGGCCGTCAACTATATGGAAGACGGCACCCGCAGCGCCCCGGCGCCGATCAACGCCTTCCATAAAAGCCCGAGCGCGATCATCGGCAACGGCGACACGATGGTGCTGCCCGACGTGCCGGCATCGATCTTCGAGGGCGAGGCCGAGATGGCCGTCGTCATCGGCAAGAAGGCGACCAACGTCAAGGCCGAGGACGCGCTGAGCTACATCTTCGGCTACACCAACTTCATCGACGGCTCGGCCCGCGGCCTGCCGCCTCCGGGCAACGTGTTTTTTCAGATGAAGTCGCGCGACACCTTCGCGCCGATCGGCCCCTACCTCGTGACCGCGGACGAGATCAAGGACCCACAAAAGCTGCAGATCAAGCTGTGGAACAACGGCGTCCTGATGCAGAACTTCAACACCGACGACATGGGGCACAAGATCGCCCGCTGCATCGAGTGGCTGACCTCGATCCACACGCTGGAGCCGGGCGATATCATCGCCACCGGCACCAACCATCGCGGCCTCAACTCGTTCATGGACGGCGACACGATCGAGCTCGAAACCGAAGGCCTCGGCAAGCTCAAGTTCCACGTCAAGGACGAGCTGAAGCGCACCTGGGCGCGCAAGACCCGCCTCCAGATGCACGAAGAAGCCAACGAAAAGACTGCCGGCAACTACCCGGACATCACCCCGCAGCTCACCGGCAAATACGCGAAGTAGCGGCTTACCTCTCCCTCTCCGCCCGCCCATGGATCATCGCGGGCGGAGAGGCTCGGTGAGGTGAATCGCTCGAATTGGGCTCGCCCGATCTGGTTCGGGCGAAATCGCATCGGCCCTGCCGACCGATTTTGCATAGGCGGTAGCTCGGTTTCGGGGTCACCCTGGGTTGCGCTGCGCTTGAACGGCAGCGCGGCATAGGTCAGCTTACCTGCCACGGGTATCGGATGATAAAATGATCGTCTCCGAGCCAAAGTGGGAGGAGTAGCATCTATGGACGACGCCATCGAAAAATCGGCTATGCGGAAGATCTACATCCGCCTGCTGCCGTTCGCGATCCTGAGCTACTTCCTGGCCTATATCGACCGGATCAACGTCAGCTTCGCCGCGCTGACGATGCGGGGCGACCTCAAGATATCCGCCGCAGAATATGGCTTTGCCCTTGGCACCTTCTACTGGGGCTATTTCATCTTCGAGGTGCCGAGCAACGTTGTCCTGGAGAAAGTGGGCGCGCGCATCTGGATCGCCCGCATCATGATCACCTGGGGCATTCTTGCCGGCTTGACCGCCTTGGTCGTGGGACCGACGAGCTTTGGCGTCGTGCGCTTTTTCCTCGGAGTCGCCGAGGCAGGGTTCTTTCCCGGGGTCGTGCTCTACTTTACCTACTGGTTTCCGACCTATCACCATGCCCGCATCGTTTCCGGCTTTCTGATCGGCTTGCCCATCGCCGTGGCCGGCGGCGCGCCGATCTCGACCGCGTTGCTGGGCCTGGACGGCCTGTTCGGGCTCAAGGGCTGGCAGATCATGTACCTCGCCGAGGGGATTCCCACGGTTCTGGTCGGCATTCTCACCTTTGCCGTGCTGACCGATCGGCCGGAGCAGGCGAAGTTTCTCACCGCTGCGGAAAAGGCTTGGCTGACCGCCAAGCTGGCTTCGGAGCGCGCGGCCAAGGAGGCGGTGCGCAAGTTCAACATGAAGGACGCGTTCTTCAATCCCAAGGTCTTGCTGCTGGCGCTCAACTATTTCGGCATCGTCGTCGCCAGCCTGGGAATCCTGTTCTTCGTCCCGCAGATCATCAAATCGATCGGCGTGGAAAGCAACATGACGGTCGGCTGGCTGACCATGATCCCCTACATCTCGGGCGGGATCGGCCTGGTGTCTTGGGGCCTGCTCTCCGACCGGATGAACGAGCGGCGCTGGAACCTGCTCGGAGCCTGTGTGGTCTCGACGGTCGGGCTGATCATCGCCGGCCTGACCATCGGCTCGTGGTGGGCCATGGTCGGGCTGTCGATCGCGACCTTTGGCTTCTACGGCTCGAAGGGGCCGTTTTGGTCGATGCCGCCGATGTTCATGACCGGCACCGCGGCGGCGGCCTCGATCGCCTGGATCAACTCGATCGGCAATCTCGGCGGCTTTTTCGGGCCCTGGTACGTCGGAATCATCAAGGATTGGAGCGGCAGCTATGCCGGCGGCCTCTATGGCCTCGCCTTCCTCTGCGTGATCTCGGCGGTGGTCTGCGCGCTGTTCCTCGAAATCCCCAACCCGGCCGCGCGGGGGGCTATCGAAGAAGCGACTCCCGCGGAATAGAGCCTAATCGTTCGATCGCTGAACCCGCCTCGGCAATTCTCGTCGAGGCGGTACGGCGACACGGTTACAGGCAATCGGGCAACGCCAAGAGGCTTTCCGGGTGCAGTGTGTCCTCGGCCGCCTTGAGGTATTTGAGGCCGTATTTGCTGACCGCGACGACGACCGGCCGGTCGCGCCCGTCGCGCTCGACAAAAAAGCTCCACCGGCCCTCTTCGATCGCGGCGATCGCCTGCGCCTCGCTGATGCGCCAATGCGCACCGTCAAGATTGACCCCGCCAATGCCGCGGATGCGGCGGTCGTGGTTCAGAAGAGCGCTGCGGGTGACGCAACAGATCAGATAGCGTGCCGCCACCGCAGGTCGCCGTGCCTTGCTGGGTTTCGTTACCGGAGCGTAGCAGAAACCGCGGGTTGCGCTCAAACCTTGGGTGCAAAGCCGCTCTCGGCGATTTCCTGGCGGCGCGGCAGCAGTGGCGCCGGAGCGGAGGGCGCCTGAAGCAGCCGGGCATAGCACCGCGCCCGCGCGCCGGCATTGAGCCGGTTGAAGCCAGGATCGGCCGCGACACAGGCGTTTAGCGCCGCCCGCTGGATCCCGTCGCTGGGGTAGGCCTCGCCGTAGACGGCGCTGGCCACCGGCGCCAGCGCCAGGAGGAGCGCGGCGGTCACGACGGCGGTGACGGTCAGAAATTTCATCGCTCCGGCAGGTTGCGCGAAAGCCCTGAAGAATCGCTGAACCGCGGACCTGCTCGCGCGCCCTGTTCCCGCGCAACTACTCTCGCCGGAACGTCACCACCAGCACGTCGCGGTGGCCGGGCCGGGCGGGATCGAGCGGCGTCACCGGCGTCACGCCGTGATAGACGCGGTTGTCGTCGGTCACCGCACTGTCGAGCGGGTCGGTCAAGGTAAAGCTGCCGAGCGGTTGCCGCCGCAGATCGCCGATCGTCGTCTCGCCGCTGGCGATGTTGACCCGGTCGACCAGCAGCACCAGCACCCAATCGACCCCGTCGCGGTGCATGCCCTCGGGGGTCGGCTGGCCGGCTTCGCCGCCATTGGCCTCGATGCGGAATTGATGGATCTCGACATGCCAGGCGTGCGGCCGGGTCCGCGCCGGAGTCAGCCGATCGAACAGAAGGCGGCAGCTGTCGAGGATAGCGCGCAGGGCGGGGTGGCCGGCGATGTCGTCGCCGACCGGCTCGAACCAACGCTCGATGTCGCCGTTGAGGGGGTTGTAGTCGCGGCTTTGGTAGTGCGGCTGGTGCGGCTTGCGCGCGACCCCTTCTTGCGTCGCGCGGAACACCGCGAACCGGCGGCGGCGATAGCGCCCGCCATCGGCCATGTATTTGTCGACGCCAAGATCGTTCCAGCTCGCGGCGAAGCTGTCCCAATCGGCGAGCCCGGCCGGTTCCAGCACGCCGCGCATCGCCGGCCCGCGGACAAGCGCGAACCCATCCTTGGCGACCAGGCGGGCGATGTCGGCGACCGACTCGATCATCTCTTTTCCATGCTTGCTGCCTGCAGCGGAAGGCGCACCATAATCCTTCCCTATCATATAGTCCTCGGAGTGAACTTCCTGGGCAAATGACGGGAACTCGCGAGATGGCCGACGCCGGTCAGCATCGACTACATGCTCGGCCGCGAGCAGCCCGGCGGCGGAGTAGTTTTACATTCGTCACTCGGTGACCCAGGCCAGGGGCGCGGACAAAACTGTTGCTCGTGGGTTCCCGCTTGTGCGGGAATGACGATCTAGAAGTGGGAGCGAGGAAATGCCTTCGATCGTCGGCACCTGGAAGCTGGTGCGCGCCACCGCCAAGGACGGCAGCGGCGCGGTCTTGCCCGAGCCCTATGGCGGCAAGGGCATCGGCCGCGTCACCTTTACCGCCGAGGGGCGGATGCAGGCGGTGGTCTGCGACGGGCGCAAGGAAATGCCGGCGGGAGTCGCCCGCGACTACAGCTCATACGCCGGTAATTACACCTTCGACGGCGCCCGGCTGGTGACCCGAGTGGACGCCGCCTCCGACCCGAGCCGGGTCGGCGGCGACCAGGTGCGCGGCGTGCGCTTCGAGGGCGAGCTGGTGGTGCTGACCCCGCCACCGCGCGAAAAGGGCGGGGCGCAGGAATACCGCGAGCTAACGTGGCAGCGCATCAGCGCGGAGTAGGACTGCGGACACCCCGACCGCCTTTCGTCGCGGGCGAAACGAGCACCATCCTATCAGCCGTGCAGCGGCCAGTGCCCGAGCAGGACGTGTCGGTGCGGCCATACAGGCTGCATACGAGATCGATGGTGCGAACCGGCCAGCGGATTTCCTCCACCCGATGCTCCATGATTTTTCCGCGCCCGTACTGCAGCGTGACATGCGGATCGTAGCGCTTTCCGCGGAGGCCGATTTTCCGCATCGCCGTCGCAAGCTCGTCCTGGAGCGTCAGCAATCCGGGTATGCCCTCCTCCCCACGCAACACTACCGCGGGGTTCTTTTCGCTGCCGAAATTGGCCACCAAATCGAGCCCGTAGAGGAAAGGCGGCATCGTGACGACGGTCAAAACGCTGTCGATAGCCGAAAGGGCGGTGCTTGTCAGTCGTCCAAAAGGCCAGGGCCCCAACACCGTCGTGTGCAGACGATCTTCTTTGAGCGGTTGGCCGGCCAGTCCATATTTCCGGCACAAGTGCAGCCCAAGGCGGTGGAGTTGCCTTGCGGCTGGCGGGTCGGGCCGGACCATCAGATACACAGGGTCCGTTGGGCGCAGGTGCGCGCCGAAGTCGGTGATCAGCATCGGGGGTATCCTGATCGGGTATCATTATAAGAACATAACAAGAACATTAGGTCAATTCCTTTTCACCGGCCTCGGCGGCGCCCCGTCCGGCCTGTATGATCACAGCCGGGTATTGGAGAGCACAGATGACCGAATTTGCGCGACGGCAGATCGGCCGCACCAAGCTGCAGGTCACGGAGCTGGGGCTCGGCTGCGCGACCTTGGGCGGCAGCCGCATCGACGTCGCCCGCCAGGCCGCCGAGGACATCGTCGCTGCCGCGTGGGGCGCGGGGGTACGCTATGTCGACACCGCGCCGTTCTACGGGGTCGGCCAGGCCGAGCGCGCGGTCGGCGACGCGATGCGCGACCATCCGCGCAACGAGTGGGTGCTGTCGACCAAGGTCGGCCGGCTGCTGCAACCGAACCCGACCGGCGAGCACGCCGACGGCCGGCATCACCCGCTGCCGTTCGATCCGGTCTACGACTACTCCTATGACGGCATCATGCGCTCGTTCGAGGACAGCTTTCAGCGGCTGGGGCTGGCGCGGATCGACATCCTCTATGTCCACGACATAGGCGTGTACCAGCACGGGCCGGAGGGCCACCCGCCGCATATGAAGGCGCTGCGCGAGAGCGGTTACCGCGCGCTCGAAAGCCTGCGCAGCAGCGGCGCGGTGTCGGCGTTCGGTATCGGCGTCAACGAGCGCGAGGTGCTGCTCGAGGCGATGGAATGGGGGCAGTGGGACGCGTTCCTGCTCGCCGGCCGCTATACCTTGCTGGAGCAGGCGCCGCTCGACGATTTGCTGCCTAAATGCGTCGCCGCCGGCACCTCGATCGTTGTCGGCGGGCCGCTCAATTCCGGCATCCTCGCCGGCCGCGACACCTGGAACTACAACCCGGCCCCACCCGAGGTGTTGGCGCGGGTCAAGGCCATCGCCGCGATCTGCGACAGCCATAAGGTGCCGCTGCCGGCGGCGGCGCTGCAATTCCCGCTGGCGCATCCGGCGGTCGCGGCGATCATTCCCGGCCCGCGCAACGCCGCCGAGTTCGTGCAGAACCTCGCGCTGTTGCGCCACCCGATCCCGGCCGGCTTGTGGGCGGATTTGCGCCAGGCCAAACTGCTCCACCCCGACGCCCCCGTACCGGAGACCAGACCATGAGCGCACCAATGGCGAGCACCGTCCAGGACGGGCTGATCGACACCGCCAAGCGGGTGCTGCCCGGCGGCACCTTTGGCAACATGGCCGGCGACGTGGTGATCCGCGAAGGGCGCGGCGGCCGGGTGTGGGACGAGGACGGCAAGGAATACGTCGATTTCCTGCTCGGCTCGGGGCCGATGCTGGTCGGCCACGCCCACCCCGAGGTCACCGCGGCGGCGCAGACGCGGATCGCCCAGGGCACCACCTTTTTCGCCAACAACCGCTGGGGCATCGAGCTGGCCGAGGCGATCGTCGCCGCCTCGCCCTGCGCCGAGCAGGTGCGCTTCGTCTCGACCGGGTCAGAGGCCGACCTTTACGCGATGCGGGTGGCGCGGGCCTTCACCCGGCGCGACAAGGTGCTGAAGTTCGAGGGCGGCTACCACGGCATGAGCGACTATTCGCTGATGAGCCTAGCGCCCAAGCGCGCAGGGAACTTCCCTGCCAATTTCCCCGCGGCGGTGCCGGATTCCGCGGGCATCCCGAGGTCGTTGCGCGACGAGATGCTGGTCGCGCCGTTCAACAACATCGACGCGGTCGCCGGGATCGTCCGCGAGCACCGCGACGAGTTGGCCGCGGTCATCCTCGAGCCGTTCCAGCGCATCATCCCGCCGGCGCCGGGGTTCCTCCAGGCGCTGCGCAAGCTCACCGCCGAGTACGACATCCCGCTGATCTTCGACGAGGTGGTGACCGGGTTCCGCCTCGCCTATGGCGGCGCGCAGGAATATTACGACGTGGTGCCCGACATCTGCACTCTCGGCAAGGTGATCGGCGGCGGGTTTCCGCTGGCGGCGATCGCGGGCCGGGCCGACATCATGGCGCATTTCGACAAGGCCAAGGTCGGCGACGACGGGTTCCTGATGCAGATCGGTACGTTGTCGGGCAACCCGGTCGCGGCGGCGGCGGGGCTGGCGACCCTGGACATTCTCCGGCGGCCGGGCGCGTACGAGCAGATCTTCGCCACCGGGCGTGAGCTGATGAGCACCCTGGCCCAGCTGCTGCGCGAGGCCGGCATCCCGGCGCAGATCATGGGCGAGCCGCCGCTGTTCGAGGTCGTTTTCACCCGCGATTCCAGCCCCATCCGCGACTACTCCGGCACCTTGCGCGGCGACATGGACATCGCCCGGCGGTTCAATGCGCTGCTGCGCGAGCGCGGCATCCTCAAGGGCGAGCAGAAATACTATGTATCGCTGGCCCACACCGCCGAGGATGTCCGCCACACCAAGGAGGCGTGGGCCTCGGCGATCAAGGTGCTGGCGGGCTAGAGCGGATCGTCATTGCGAGGAGCGCAGCGACGAAGCAATCTCGCCGGATGTGCGCACTCGGCACGAGATTGCTTCGCTGCGCTCGCAATGACACCGGTTCGGAGCCGGCGAAATCTGCTCAGTCGCAGGAGCGGTCGAAGGCGTTGAGCCCGGTGCCGAGATATTCGGGCAGCGCGGCGTCGCCGATCATGTAGTCGGGGTCGCGGTCGGCGATGCGGTCGCGCGCCTCGCGGGTCGCGTCGGCCCACTCGGCGATGTCGAAATCGCCGCGCCCGAGAAAGATCAGCGCCAGCAGGTCGGTCTGCTCGTCGATGTTGAGCCCGGCGATGAATTCCTCCATCTGCTGGCGGCGGTCGTCCTCGCCGGGATAGTCCTCGATCGTCTCCAGCGGACTGTCGTCGCCGGTGGTGGTGGCGTCGCCGGCGGTCGGCGTAATTTTGCCGGCGACCTCGCGCGCGTTTTCGATGAAGTCGCAGACCTTGTCGGTGCTGATGCGCAATTCGGGCATGGTGGTCTCCGCTCGTTGCGTTGCGCAAACGCCGCGCGCCGCGGGTCGTCCCGGTGCGCCTGTTGCCGCGCCGAACACGGCGCGAACCGTGCCTGATCCGAGGCTTATCAGGGGCTGATCCACCTGTTTTGTCCTGTTTCTCCTGTTGCCGTCGCGAATTTAACAGGCGTGGGGCCGGCTAGGCCGCCACTCACGGCCCGCTTTTTATCCTGCGGCTTCTACCCTCCGCGTGTGCAGTTTCGAGGCGCAGTGTAGAATAAAAAGGGTACAAAATCAAACGCAATGGGGTGGTACAGCGGCCGTTCCCGGGTCGTGGAACGCCTGAGGAAGCGGTTACGTCGGAATCGCTATCGCGTGAACAGTGCCCGCACCGGCCTCGATCCTTGACGCGGGCAGCGTTACGGTCACAGTCGTGCCGCGCCCCTTCTCGCTGCTCACGTGAAGCGAACCGCCATGGAGTTCGGCCATCCGTCGCGCCAACGGTAACCCAAGACCCGTACCTACGTGGACGCGGGCAAGGCTAGTGTCGATTTGACCAAAGGGTTCGAGAGCGATGTCGATCTCGTCAGGCGTCATTCCTGACCCCGTATCACGCACTTCGAGCGCTATACCGCCCTCTTTGGGTTCACAAGCTGTAATGACAACCGACCCGCCCGGTGCCGTGAACTTAATGGCGTTAGACATCAGGTTCAGCAGGATTTGCTTTAGCCGCGTGGGATCGGCCACGAGAAGCGGCAAATGATCTTCGATCTTGGTCGATAGGTGTAGCGCCCCGGCATTCGCGCGGTCCCGTACAAGGGACACGCAGGCGTCGATTACCAGACGTATTTTCAGCCCGGTTTCTTCATGGAGTTCAAATTTTCCGGCATCGACACGCGCGAGGTCGAGGATGTCATTGATGATGTCGAGCAGGTGCTGACCGGAATCGTGAATATCGGCAGCGTATTCGGTGTACCGGATCACCGTGTTCTGCCCGAGGACCTCATCCTTGATCATCTCCGAGAAGCCGAGAATCGCAT
>JBBRPG010000098.1:0-14343 GCA_038228485.1 Alphaproteobacteria bacterium | reverse complement strand
TTCGTGGGTTCCGGGTCTGCCCTTTCGGGCATCCCGGAATGACAATCTCTCTTTCCCAACAATTCCTTCACAGGCTGTTGCGACGGGGTGGTATCAAAGCACGGATCAGCCGGTCCGTTTCTTCAGCAAATATTTCTGCTCGCCGGACAGCACCAGTTCGTTTTTCTGGTTGTGAATTGTCACCGCTACCGTCACCACTCCGGTAGTATGCTGCGGCGTCAACTCGGCGATCGTCAGGCTCGGGTACAGGGTATCGCCGGGGTAGACCGGCTTGAGGAATTTCGACGACTGCTCGATAAAGGCGATCAGCGAGTCGCCGATGACATGCGCGAACGTGCCGGCCCCGGCGGCGGTGAAGCACAGCACCTGAAACCCGTGCGCGAGCACTCCCGGATGACCCCGCTCGCGACAATATTCGGTGTCGTAATGGATCGGATGATTGTCGCCCGACACCGTCTGGAACGCCGCGAAATTGGCGTCGGTGACGGTGCGGCTCGGGATGTAGAAGCGGTCGCCGACCTTGAGGTCCTCGAAAAATTTGCTTTCGGCAAAACGATGCTCGCGGCGGTCAAAACTATCGCTCATGGCAGGAACAAGGCTCCTTCCGCAATGAGCCGCGCCCGCGCCGCCCTGTCGAACCCCAGTTCGGCGAGGATCGCGCCGCCCTGCGCGCCGATGGCGGGGGCGGGCGACAGCGCCGCGTCCGCCGCGGCGGTGATCCCCGGCGTGCGCGGCGCCTTGAACGCCGGCATGTCGGCCGGCGCGACCGCAACCGCGCCGGCCGTTGCGACGATATGCGGGTCGGCGAGCCAGTCGTCAAAACCGTTGATCCGGTCGGACAGGATGTCGGCGCCGCGCAGTTTTTCCAGGCACGACGCGGTGGTTTCCGCGCCGATCAGCGCCCGCAGTTCCGCGAAGATTGGGGGCGCGTTGGCGGCGCGGGTCGCTAACGTCGCGAAGCGCGGGTCTGCCGCCAGCTCGGGCCGGCCCAGCGCCGTCACCATGCGGGCGAATTGGTCCTCGCGGATAAGGGCGATCATCACCCAGCCGCCGTCTTTGGTGCGATAGGCGCCGGTCGGCACGTTGAGCACCATCGGCGCGCCGTTTTCAAGCACGTGCTCGGCGAGCTTGTGGCCGAGGATGGAAGCGCCGCATTCGGCGAGGCTGACCGCGATGCGCTGCCCGACGCCGCGCCGCTCGCGGGCATAGAGCGCCACCGCCAACGCCTGCGCCGCGTAAAGCCCGGTCAGCGTGTCGATGATGATCGCGCCGACCCGGTGCGGCGAGCCGTCCTCGCCGAGATTGAGCGCGACCAACCCGGAATAGGCCTGCGCCACCGAGTCGGTGCAAGGTAAGGTCGCGTACGGACCCTCCTGCCCGAACCCGCTGACCGAGACGTAGATCAGACGCGGGTTCAGCGCGCTCAGCGCCTCGTAGCCGAGGCCGAGCCGCGCCATCGCGCCCGGCCGGTTGTTCTCGATCACCACATCGGCGCGCTGCGCCAGGTCGATCGCGATATCGCGTGCCGCCGGCGTCTTCAGGTCGAGCGCCAGGCTCCTCTTGCCGCGATTGTAATGCGCCGACATCGCCGTGTAGTCGCCGTAGCGGGTGCCGAGCCCGGGCGACCAGTCGCCGGCGATGGGCTCGATCTTGGTGACCTCGGCGCCGTGCATCGCCAGCAGCATGCCGCAATGCCTTGGCCGAGATCGAGCACCCGGAGGCCGGCGTAAGCGCCATCGATGGTCATCCCGGCAACTCCCGCTCCGCTTTCCCCGAGTGTAGAGACAGCGCTACGATCCGCCCAGTCCCGGCATTCGAGGAGGACGCGTGGCCCGTCTGTTTCTGCTGCTGAGTTTGTTTTTCTACGGCCGTGCGGCCGGCCAAACCGCGTTGACCGTGCCAACCGCGGATGGGCCGGTTGCGGTCAAAATCTACGCCGCGCCGGGCGCCGCGCCGCGTTCGACGGTGCTGATCTTGCACGGGCTCGGCGGCGCCAATCCCGCGCCCGGCTATACTGGCTTCGCAGAAGCCCTTGCCGCCGCCGGGCTCGACGCCTGGCTGTTTTCCTATTACAGCCCGGCCGACCAGAAGATCATGTTCGCGCCCGGCCGCGACGCGCATCTGGCGGTGTATACCGCACGCATGCCGGTCTGGGCGAAAAAGGTCGAGGAGATCGCGGACTTCGCCCTTACGAGCAGACAAAGCTCCGGCCGAGTCGGGCTGCTCGGCCTGTCGAACGGCGGCTTCCTCGCGGTCGGAGCCGCCGCGCTCGACCCGCAGGTTTCGGCAATCGTTGTGTTCTACGGCGGTATTCCGGGGCCGCTGCGCGACGAGATCAAGCATCTGCCGCCCCTTCTGGCGCTGCACGGCGAGGCCGATACCGTCATCCCGATAGCCGAGGGGCGCGCCCTGGTCGATCGCGCCAAGGCGCTTGGGGATAAAGCGGAGTTGGTCGTCTATCCCGGCGTTGGGCACGCTTTTGATTTCGACGAGCACTACGACAAGGCCCAGGAAGCCCGGGCCCGCGCGATCACCTTTCTTAGCGAGCAGCTTCACGTAAAATGACGGGCCTCAAGCGGACCTTCCCAGCCAAATTTTGACGCTTTGCGCCGCCGCTTGCTCGGCGCGCTGGGCAATCTCGGCGTCCGACAGGGTCGACAGCGGATGGTCGATTACCACCGCCGCGAGCTCGGGCATGCCGAGCGCGTCGCGCTGCATGTTGGCCTCGTGGAGAAACTCGGTGGTCACCACCACCGCGGTCGGTTTACCCAGAGCCTCGAGGGCGATGCCGTCATGCGTACAGCACGACGTACATGACCCTCAATCGCCGATCGCGGTCAGGACGATGTCGTTGGCCTCGGCGATCTCGGCGATCAGCGCCGGCTCGGCCGCTTTGGAAAAGCTCTCCTTTTTATAATAGTTGACCGCGGCGATCCCGTGTTCGGCCTCAAGCCGCGCGGCGGTCTTGCGCAGCAGCCGGTTGGCGTTCCACTTGGTGTTGTCGAGGATACCGAGCCGCAGCCCTTTGAGCGCCGATACCCGCGGGGCGACGAGCGTTGCTCGGCATCCACCTGCCCGCGCGGATCGAAGACAGTCTCGTAACTCATGGACGATAACTCCCTCATAAATAACAAGTCCCGTCGGCGCAGATTGGGCCGGACGGGCCGCTGCCTTCGATACCGCGCAGCACCGGTGACGACATGTGACCCCAACCGGGGATGAAGGCCGAGAACCGGCCCGCGGTGCCGCCGATGACGAACAAATGGATGTGGTCGGGGCTCGGCACGATCGGGATGCGCGAGTCGAGGTCGCGCTTATAGTGCCGCGGCAGGTTGCGGTTGTAGATCTTGCCGTAGCGGTGGTCGAACGTCAGCTCGCGGAACAGATTGTACGCATTCATGTGCAGGTAGGTGCGGATATCGTGCCGGGTCCAGCCCTTGGCAGCGATGGTGCGGGCGTGCTCCGGGCCGATGATTACGGCGCAATGGCCGCTCGACACCGCGTTGTTGTTGGCGATCGTCGACATCGCCGAGCAGATCGTGTCGAGGATGCCCTCGGGGTCGTCGGCGACGTGGTTGGTGCAGCTATGCGGCGGCTCGGCGGCGATGACGAACACCGTCGAGTCGTCGGCGGCGAACCCCTTCTCGACGTGGTAGGGCGCGAACGGGCTCTCGGCCTCGTTCTCGGCGACGCAATAGGTGTATTTGCCGGGGTGCCCCAGGGTCGACTTGTCGAGATCGCCGGGGGTGCCGCCGCCGACATTGAGCAGGATGAGCCGGATCGCCCGGCCGATCGTCGCGTTGGCGCGGTTGCCCGAGCCGAGGGCGTTGACCCCGCCGTTCATGCCGATCTCGCCCGCGACCGGCCCGTTGACGATCAGCAATGGCCCGGCCATGTGCGTCGTCGCCTGGACGCCGTTTAGGTTGAACGCCTGCGTCGTCAGCGCCAGCAGCGCCGCGCGCACCACCGGGGCGTAGTCCGGCTGGCACCCGGCCATCACCATGTTGACCGCCAACACCTCGCGGGTGAGCCCGCCATAACGCGGCGGCACCCGGCATTCGAGGAACTCGGGCTCACCGCCGAGCGCGGCGACGCAGGCCGCTCCGCGGTCGGCGGCACCACCGGCAAGCCGTCGGTCCAACCCTGCTCGAAATACCATTCGACGAGGTCAGTGCCTTTCGGCACGCGTAGCGGGCTGCGGTCCGACCCGAGCGGTGCTCTACGCGCGCTGATCTGGGCTGCCATCGCCGCCTCTGTCCTCCCCGGAACTCGAACCTAGAGCAAACTCCCCCGCGGCGGAACGGGGAAGCGCGGTCTCAAAGAACCCCGGCCAAGCGCTCCGAACTACCAGCGGCGGTAGGGCACACAGCGAGTACGGAACCGACCCCAGCGATCTTGCCAACTCGTCCGATACCAGCCGGGGCCGCAGCCGTCGCGCACCTGGACAATGCCGGCCCGGTTGACGGCCATAGCGTCGCTATGAACGGCCGGAGCCGCCTGCGCAATGGAGGCCGTTGCCAAGAGCCCAAAGGCCGCGATCGACGCAGCAAAGGTGGCGCGCATAAAATTCTCCTCCCAAAATAAATTGCTACCACTCGACAGGCCGATAACGCGCGACAAAGACGGCTATTTCATCGGCATGCGGGCTTTTCTACCCGCGCCGGGCGATGGTCGAGCCCATACTCGTCGCGTAGCCCGGCTCCACCCGGACATCGACCAGCGCGACGCCGCCGGCCTCGACGGTCTCGATCGCGCTGCGCAAGGTGCGCACCAGCTCGGCGGGATCACGCACCGGGCCGAACCCGGTGGCGCCCTGGCCGCGCGCGAGCATGGCCAGATCGGGCTCGGGATCGGCGATGCGCTGGCCGATCCAGCGGTTGGCGACGGGCCGGTTGCGCTGCCGCGCCATGCGGTCCTGGTGCAACTCGTCGTTGAAGAACGAGTTGTTGTTGGCGACGATAATCAGTACCGGAATGCGGTAATGCACCGCGGTCCACAGGGCGGTGATCCCCATCAACGTGTCGCCGTCGCCGAGCACCGCGATCGGCAGCCTGCTGCTGCCTTTCAGCGCCAGCGCGGCGCCGACCGCCATGCCCGGCCCGCCGCCGATACCGCCGCCGCCATCGCCGCCCAACAGGTCGAGCGGATGGTTGGTCTCCCAGACATGCCCGCCCCAGGCGAGCGGGGTGCGGATGAGGCAGGTCGTGCGGCTGCCGACCGCGTCGCGCAAGCCGGCGGCGAGCGAGACCGGGGTGATGACATCTTTGGGCGCCTCCGGCGCCAACCCTGGGGCCGGCGCGGTCGGGCCGCTGTCGTTGGAGGCAGCGTCGGTGCGGCTTGCCCAGCCGGGCGGGCGCGGCCGCAGCAGCGGCAGGATCGCGGCGACGGCGATGTCCGGCTCGACCGCGAGGTGGAGATCGATCGGCGGCAGGCCCTGGTAATCCATGCTCCAGCCGTTGTGCAGCTGATGGTCGAGCGAGGCGAGGATGATTTTGCTCTTGGCCTCGGCGTCGCCCCAGGCGGTCTTCAGCGCGCCGCCAAGATCGACCCAGTCGAGGCTGAGGACGACATCGGCCTGGCGCAAGACCTCGCAGGCCTCGGCGCTGGGATTGTTGCCGGCGGGCGGGCCTTGCAGCCGGTGCCGGGTGGGGAAGCTGGCGCCGGTCTTGGGGTCGGTCAGCACGATCTCGCCCAGCGCCCCGGCCAGCTTCAACCGCCGCTCCCAGTCGGCCTCGCTGCGCGACACCCGGCCCATCAGGATCACCGGGTTCTGCGCCGCTTGCAGCAGCTCGGCGGCCTCTTTTGCGGCCTCGGAGATCGGGCGCGACGGAATGCGGGCGGCGGGCGCGCTGGGCGGTCGGCAGCGCCGGTAGGTCGCCGATACGGGTCTCCTGCAGCGCGGCGTCGAAACACACATAGACCGGGCCGCAGGGCGGAGTCGTCGCGATCTTGTAGGCGCGCAGCAGCGATTCCGGCACCGCCCCGACCGAGGCCGGCTGGTCGTCCCATTTGGTGTAGTTGCGAATGAGGGCGCCCTGGTCGGCGGCGGTGTGAATCCAGTCGATCCAGGGCCGCCGCTTGTCGGCGGCGACCGGCCCGGTCGCGCCCAAGAGGACCACCGGCGCCCGGTCGCACCAGGCATTGAACACCGCCATCGTCGCGTGCATCAGCCCGACATTGCTGTGGACGATCGCGCCCATCGGCTTGCCGGCGACCTTGGCGTAGCCATGCGCGATCGCCACCGCGTGCTCCTCGTGCAGGCACAGCAGCATCTGCGGCGCCTGGTTGCCCAAGAGGTTGACGAGGCTGTCATGCAGCCCGCGATACGAGGCGCCGGGGTTGAGCGCGACATAAGGGAGGCCGATCTCCCGCAGCATCAGCGCCATCACGTCGCTGCCCCAGTGATCGCCGGTCTCGTTGGCGAGCGCGGGCCGCTCGATCGCGGCGGGGCCCTGTCCTGCGTCGCTCATGCTGGCCTCTGCCTTATTTTGCCGCGGCAGAGCTTAGGGGGAGAACGGCGGCTCACCAAGAGGTCTACGCCATCGCGAGAGCCGCCGCCCCTTGAATGCTCAGCGGAAAGCCGGGGCTGACGATCTGACCTCGGCAATGGCGGTTGTGCGCGGCGGCAAGTGGGCCGATCATCGTTGGGCACGGCGTTCCGCGGGGAGGACAATGGCCGAATACCGCTTCTGCAAGGTCGAGGACGAGGGGCGCATCCGCATCGTCACGATCAACCGGCCCGAGGTGCTGAACGCGCTGCACAGCGAGGCGCATTGGGAATTCGACGGCATCTGGAACGAGTTCGCCGCCGATCCCGAGTTGTGGGTCGGCATCATCACCGGGGCCGGCGAGCGCGCATTCTCGGCCGGCAACGACTTGAAGGTACAGGCGGCGGGGCCGCGCGGGCCGCGGCCGGCGACCGGGTTCGCCGGGCTGTCGCACCGCTTCGACCTCGACAAGCCGCTGATCGCCGCGGTCAACGGCGTCGCGATGGGCGGCGGGTTCGAGACCGCGCTCGCCTGCGACATCGTGATCGCCGCCGAGAACGCGGTGTTCGCGCTGCCGGAGCCGCGGGTCGGCCTGATCGCCGGCAGCGGCGTCCACCGGCTGCCGCGGATGATCGGGCAAAAGAATGCGCTCGGCATGATCCTGACCGGACGGCGGGTGTCGGCGCCGGAGGGCAAGGAACTGGGCTTCGTCAACGAAGTGGCGCCGGAGGGCCAGGCGCTGGACGCGGCCAGGCGCTGGGCCGGGTTGATCCTCGAATGCTCGCCGATGGCGATCCGCGCGTCGAAGCAGTCGATGTATCGCAGCCTTGACGAGCCGACATTGCAGGCGGCGATGACCACGACCTATCCTGCCGTGCAGGCTAACCTCGACAGCCAGGATTACATCGAAGGGCCGAAGGCCTTCGCGGAACGAAGGAAGCCGAATTGGCAGAATAAGTAGGATGTGGAACACGAGATTGAGATAACTCGCCCTTGCCCGGACTTGATCCGGGCATCCACGTCTTGACCGGCCTATGAGCGTGGGAAAGTAAGACGTGGATGGCCGGGTCGAGCCCGGCCAAGGGCATAATGTTGGAGATAGCCGAATGTCGACCGTCATGGAACGCGCGCCGGCCGCGCAGCAATTCAAAATCCGTCCGCTGTCCGATGTCGCCGGGGCCGAGGTGATCGGGCTCGATCTGCGCCGTCCGCTCGACGACGCGACGCGGCAGGCGGTCTATGATGCCTTTGTGCGGCATCACGTGCTGGCGTTCCGCGACCAGGACCTCACCAAGGACGAGCAGGTCGCCTTCACCGAGCAGTTCGGCACCCTGGAGCGCCATGTCGCGCGCAACCGCGGCGTCGGCGACCATCCGCTGGTCCACATCGTCCACAACCTCGGCCCCGACGGCGAGCCGAGCGGCAAGGTCGCCTCGCAGAAATGGCATACCGACAAGTCGTTCCGCGAGCTGCCGTCGCTGGCGACGATCCTGCACGCGCGGATCATGCCGCCGCAGGGCGGCGACACCTGCTTTGCCAACATGATCCTCGCCTATGACGCGCTGGGCGATGCCGACAAGGCCGAGCTCGCCGGGGTCGGGGTGATCCACAGCTGGGAATTGTCGTGCCAGAAGGCCGGGCGCCAAGCGAGCCCGGAGGAGATCGCCGACGCGCCGCCGATGACCCATCCGCTGGTGCGCACCCATCCCGACAGCGGAAAGAAGGGCCTGTTCATGGGCGAGCACGCCTCGCATCTCGATGACCGCCCGTTCGGCGAGGGGCGCGCCCGGCTCGCCGAGCTGGAAGCCCACGCGACCGCGGAGCGCTTCATCTATCGCCATCGTTGGCAGCCGGGCGATGTGCTGATGTGGGACAACCGCTGCCTGTTGCACCGCGCTGACCCGAATTTCGACGCCGCCCATTACAAGCGCGTGCTGCACCGCACCTGCCTGCGCGGCGCCGCGCCGGCGTAGCGGGCCGAAACTAGCCTTCTCCCCGACCCTCTCCCCGCAGGCGGGGAGAGGAAGAGCGCCGACGTCTTACGGATCGCCTCGAATATCTGCCATCGGATAAAACCGGGCAGGGCTCCGCTGCATCCGTGTTAGTCCAATCGTACGGTTTTGAGATTATCTCCGCCGCGAGGCAGCGTCCCGCAGCGGCGAATTGACCAAGGCAGCGTGATGGCGACTGAGGTATCGGGCGAAGTAACGACCGTACCCTTGATCCCGGCAGCGGAGCGGCCGGGGATCGCGGAGGGCGCAGCCTTCTCGATCGTACTGGCGCTGGGGTTTTCGCATTTCCTCAACGACATGATCCAGTCGCTGGTGCCGGCGCTCTACCCGATGATCAAGGAGAATTACCGGCTCTCGTTCGCGCAGATCGGCCTGATCACGCTGACGATGCAGATCGTCTCGTCGATGTTGCAGCCCTGCGTCGGTCTGGTTGCCGACCACAAGCCGCAGCCTTATTCGCTCGCCGCCGGGATGTGCGTGACGCTTGCCGGGCTGCTGCTGTTGGCGAACGCCGACCATTACCTGACCTTGGTGCTGGCGGCGGCGATGGTGGGGGCGGGGTCGGCGGTGTTCCATCCCGAGGCGTCGCGGGTGGCGCGGCTGGCGTCGGGCGGACGGCACGGGCTGGCGCAGTCGCTGTTCCAGGTTGGCGGCAATATCGGCTCGGCCTCGGGGCCGATCATCGCCGCGTTCATCATCATCCCGAAAGGCCAGGGCAGCATCAGCTGGTTCTCGGCGGTGGCGCTGCTGGCGATGGCGGTGTTGTTCCTGGTCGGCAACTGGTATCGGCGCGAGCGGGCGCTGCCGCGGCGGACGCGGGTCTCGGCAGCGGCGCCCAACCTGTCGCGCCGGCGGGTGTTCTGGGCGCTGGCGATCCTGTTGACGCTGGTGTTCTCGAAGGCGTTCTACCAGGCCAGCATCGGCACCTATTACACCTTCTACCTGATCAGCAAGTTCCACCTGTCGATGGCGAGCGCGCAGATCTATCTGTTCGTGTTCCTCGCCGCGGTGGCGCTGGGCACCCTGGTCGGCGGGCCGATCGGCGACCGCTTCGGCCGCAAGGCGGTGATCTGGGGCTCGATTTTGGGGGCGATCCCGTTCGCGCTGATGCTGCCGTTCGCCGATTTGTTCTGGACCAGCATCCTGACCGTCGCCGTCGGCGCGACGATGGCCTCGGCGTCGTCGGCGATCATCGTCTATGCGCTTGACCTGGTGCCGGGCAAGATCGGCACGATGGCGGGGCTGTTCTTCGGCCTGTCGTTCGGGATGGCCGGGGTCGGCGCGGCGGCGCTCGGCAGCCTCGCCGACGCCACCAGCATCGAGACGGTCTACCGCGTCTGCGCCTATCTGCCGCTGATCGGGCTGTTGACGGTGCTGCTCCCCGATTTGCGGGCGGCGCACAAAGCCGCATAACCTGCTTTCCGCGGCGTCTGAGCGGGCTTACCATGCGGCGATAAAGCCGGCATGGGAGGCTACCGATGTTGCTGCGCAATGCCTGGTACATCGCCGCATGGGCCGACGAGGTCGGCGACACGCCGCTCGCCCGCCGCATCTGCAACGAGCCGGTCGTTCTGTTCCGCGATCGTCACGACAATGCCGCGGCGCTGGCCGACCGTTGCTGCCACCGCTCGGCGCCGCTGAGCCTGGGCACGGTGGTCGAGGAAGGCATCCAGTGCCGCTATCACGGACTTATCATCGACAGCGCCGGGTGCTGCGTGAAGGTGCCGGGGCAGAAGCTCATCCCCGACGAGGCGCGGGTGAGGACCTATCCGCTGGTCGAGAAGAACCAGCTCGTCTGGGTATGGATGGGCGAGCCGGCCTTGGCCGATCCGGGCAGCATCGTCGATTTCCCCTATCACGACGACAGCGCGCGCTGGCCGAACAAGCATGCGTGCTACCCGATCAAGGGCAATTACATGCTGATGGTCGACAATCTGATGGATTTGACCCATCTCGGGTATCTCCACGCCAAGACCGTCGGCGGCAACCCGGCGCAGCATGTCGACGCCGAGATGAAGACCGTGCGCACCCCGACCGGGGTCAGGTTCACCCGCTGGATGAAGAACTCGATGCCGCCGCCGAGCTATATCAGGGCCGCGGGTTTCACCGGCCGGGTCGACCGGCTGCAGGTTTTCGAGTTCGTCGCGCCGTCGAGCATCCTGCAATGGACCGGCGCGACCGACGCCGGCTCGGGCATCGCGCCGGACGATTTTGCCTTCCAGTTCCGCCTGTTTCACGGGCTGACCCCGGAGACCGATACGAGCTGCTTTTATTTCTGGTCGGCCGCCAACGGCTATCGCCAGAACGAGCCCGCGGCGACCGAGCAGCTTTACCGGGAGATCGCGCCGACCTTCCTCGAGGACCAGGAGATGGTCGAGGCGCAGCAGGCGCGGCTCAGCGAGTTCGGCGAGGAGGGGCTGGTCGACATTGCCTCGGACGCAACGCGGATGACGATGCGGCGGATGGTCGAGCGGATGATTGCCGCCGCGCCGCAGCAACAAGCGGCGGAAGAGGAGACCCCGATGGCCACCACCAAGCTGATCTCCTGCGACGACCATATGGATCTGGGCGTGTTGCCGGCCGATCTGTGGCAGACGCGGTTGCCCGCGCAGCTGCGCGACCGCGCCCCGCACATTGCCGAAAAGGACGGCCAGGCGGTGTGGATGTGCGACGGCAAGGTGTGGGGCGCCTGGGGCGGCAAACCGCCGAACACCGGCAACCAGCGCGCGGTCAAACCCCTCTACAACGCCTTCGACCGCGGCGGCATCCACGACCAGAGCGCGCGCCGGCCGGCGGTCGCCGAACTGCGCCTCGCCGACATGGACCGCGACGGCGTTTCGACCCAGGTGATCTTCGGCCCGATCTTTCAGATTTCGACCGACGATCCGGAACTGCGGGTCGCCTGCTACCGGGTCTACAACGACTGGCTGCTGGAATTCTGCGAGGCGGCGCCCGACCGGCTGATCGGCGCACCGATGCTCCCCGAGTCGCCGGAGGCGGCTTATGAGGAGCTGATGCGCCTGGCCGCGAGGGGCGGGGTGCGGCAGGTCTCGTTGATGATCGCCAACGTCAATCCCAAGCTCGACGACCCGGCCTGGGAGAAGTTATGGCAGGCGCTTGAGGACACCGGGATCATCCTGGGCTGGCATATCACGGTGTTTGTCGGCAAGCCGGGCGACCGGGTCGCCGGCAAGACCGCCAGCGTCTTCGAGAACACCAAGTTCTTCATGGCGAATTTCCTCGAGCCGTTTGTCGACCTGTTCGCCTGGGGCATTTTGGAGCGCCACCCGAAGATCAAGATGGTGATGGCCGAGGCCGGCACCGGCTGGCTGCCCTGGCTGGTGCAGGAATTGGATTACCGGCATTGGCGGCTGTGGGAGGCAAAGGAGTTCTGGGCCGACAAAGGCGGCATCCAGCTCGAAACCAAGCCAAGCGAATTGTTCAAGCGGCAGATCTACGCGACCTTCCAGGAGGACTACGCGGCGATGGCGCTGATCCCGTTCTTTGGCGAGGGGCATTTGTTGTGGGCGTCGGACTACCCGCACCCGGACAGCGTCTGGCCGCATTCGCGCGAGGCGATCGAGCGGCAGATGGCGAGCCTCAGCCCGGAGATGCGCCGGAAGCTGACCCACGACAACGCCGCGGCGCTGTACGGGCTGGCGTAATTCAAAACACCACCCCGGCGAAGGAGCATGTGAAGCAATCATCAAAAGCTTGTCATTCCGGGGCGCTGCGCACCCCCGGACGGCCGCCCTGGCGGGCGTTCCGGGGGGAACCCGGAACCCAGGAACACGGACCGGCGGCTATTATACTGTAACGCCTGCCAAAACTTGGGGAGGCCGTGTTCATAGGTTCCGGGTCTGCCCTTCGGGCATCCCGGAATGACAATCTCTCTTTCAGAACAATTCCTTCACATGCTCCTTCGCCGGGATGGACGTCTAAGCGGGTGACATGCCGATGAAAACCAGCCGGGACCGCATCCTCACCACCCATGTCGGCAGCCTGCCGCGGCCGGCGGCGCTGCGCGAGGTGCTGGTCAAAAAGGATAAGGGCGAGCCCTACGACAAGGCCGAGCTGGCGCGGCTGACCAAGGACGCGGTCGCCGGCATCGTTCGCCGCCAGGCCGAGGCCGGGGTCGATATCGTCGATGACGGCGAGATGTCGAAGCCCGGCTATTCGACCTATGTCGCCGACCGGCTGTCGGGGTTTGCCGGGCATGAGCCGGCGCTGCCACGGCTCGATACCGGGCCGCACCCGAATTTCAATGCTGCCTACGCGCGGATGACCGGCGAGAATGTCGCCCGCCGCGCGGTCTGCGTCGGGCCGATCGCGGTGCAGGACCGTCAGCCGCTGGCCGACGACATCGCCAACCTCAAGGCGGCGCTGGCGCAGGTGAGTGTCACCGAAGGATTTATGACCGCGGCCTCGCCGGGGCTCGTCCCGGTGTTCCAGACCAACACCCACTACCCCTCGCACGAGGCCTATGTCGAAGCCATCGCCGCGGCGATGCAGGAGGAATACGAGGCCATCGTCGGCGCCGGGTTTGTGCTGCAGCTCGATTGCCCCGACCTGGCGATGGCGCACCACACCAGTTTCCAGGAGCTGAGCGAGGCGGATTTCCTCAAGCGCGCCGCGTTCCACGTCGAGGTGCTGAACCACGCGCTGCGCAATGTGCCGGCCGACATGACCCGCATCCACATCTGCTGGGGCAATTACGAAGGGCCGCACGACCACGACATCGATTTCCGCAAAGTCGCGCCGATCCTGGTCAAGGCCAAGCCGATGGCGCTGGTCGTCGAGGCCGCCAACCCGCGCCACGCGCATGAATGGGCGGTGTGGCACGAGGTCAAGCTGCCCGACGACAAGATCCTCATTCCCGGCGTGCTCGACACCTCGACCAATTACGTCGAGCACCCGGAGCTGGTGGCCGAGCGGCTGTGCCGGTTTGCCGACATCGTCGGCCGCGAGCGGGTGATCGCCGGCAGCGATTGCGGGTTTGGCACGTTCGCCGGCTACGGCAAGCTCGACCCCGACATCTCGTTCAAGAAGCTGAAGGCGATGGCCGAGGGCGCGGCGATCGCCTCGCAGCGGTTGTGGGGCCGGCGGTAGCAGGGTCAATGAGCTTTCCGGCGCCGTACGACCGCTATCGGGGTGAGGTGCTGCCCGAGTGGATCGACATCAACGGCCACATGAACCTCGCCTACTACACGGTGCTGTTCGACTATGCGACCGACCTGATGTTCGACGAGCTCGACCTTGGCCGGCACTACCGGGTGACCACCGACAACGGCACCTTCGTCACCGAGACGCACAACCGCTACGAGCACGAGTTGCTGGTCGGCGAGCAGGTGCGGGTGACGATCCAGATCCTGCTGGCCGACGACAAGCGGCTGCATCTGGCGCATGAGATGTTTCGCCTCGACACCGGCGAGCGGGCGGCGACGCAGGAGCTGCTGTTCCTGCATGTGAGCCTCAAGGAGCGGCGGGTGACGCCGTTTCCGCCCGATCTGCGCGGCCGGGTGCAGGCCGCCGCCGCGGCTCATGCGGCCTTGCCGCGGCCCGGTTGGGTCGGGCGTCATGTTGGAATGGCCCGCTAACCGACTGTTCCACTTTGCCGAATCGGAACGTTCGGAGCCGCTTCGCTTGCGCGTTTTCGCCGAGCGAAAAAATCTGCATTATGTGTTCGCGGGGCGGATTGGTCTCGGGCTGGGAATCGGGAAGACTTCGGTGGAAAACGGCAGAGGACATCGTGACCGCGGGCGGCGGCGCGATTTTGACGAGGGCGATTTTGGCGGCGGCGGCGGTGGCCGCGACTATGGCGGGGGCGGCGGGCGCGATTACGG
>JBBRPG010000097.1:0-14393 GCA_038228485.1 Alphaproteobacteria bacterium | reverse complement strand
GGCCCCGCCCTCTCCCGCAAGCGGGAGATGGTAATAGATACCGGCGCGCTACCTCTCCCCGCTTGCGGGTAGTGGGTTGGGGTGTGGGGCAACGGGGAGATCTAACCCTTCAAATTGCGGTCCCACATCGCGAACATCTTGTCCCAGGTCTCCTCGGCGGCGAGGGTCGAATAGACCGCGCGCTCGGGGAAGGCGAACCCGTGCTCGGTGCCGGGGAAGGTCTTTATCTCGTGCTTGACGTTGGTCTTGGCCAACAGCTTGGCGAGGTCGCCGGGGATGTTCGGCGGCACGCTGCGGTCGGTTTCGGCGAAGGCGTAGTAGAGCTCGCCCTTGATCTTGTCCAAGTGGAGGTGTGGGGAATCTTCTTTGTCGGTGATGATGCCGACCCCGTAGAGCGAGGCCGCGGCCTTGATCCGGTGCGGGAAGAACGCGGCGGCGTTGGTGATGTGCTGGCCGCTCATGCAATAGCCGACACAGCCGACCGGGCCGGGCTTGCACTTGTCCTGCGCGTCGAGGAAGCCGAGCAGGCCGGCCGTGTCGTCCATCACCATCGCGTTGGTGAGGCTGTTCATCGCGCCGAGGAATACTGTCGCCATCTTGTCGTCGCGGCGCGGGATGTCGAAGCGCAATTGGCCGAGCCGGTAGTACATGTCGGGCAGGATCGCGAAATAGCTTTGCCGGGCGATGCGCCGCGTCATGTTGCGCAGCTCCTCGCGGATACCGGGCGCGTCCATGTAGAAGATGATGCCGGGGAAGGGGCCGGGACCGTCCGGGCAGGCGACAAAGCTCGGGCACGGGCCGTATTTGGTCGTGACGACAACGTCTTGCTCGTACATGGCGGGGGCTCCTGGGCGGGAAGAATGGCGCGCTGAGGGTCGCGCGAACCCATCGACCCCGTCAATGTCATTGCGAGCGTAGCGAAGCAATCTCGCGCCGAGTACGCGCGTTGAGGATTGCCGCGTCGCCTTGGGCTCCTCGCAATGACGGGCGGCGGCCGGCTCCCTGCGGCGACCAACGGCGGCTACCGCCCCCGGAATACCGGCTTGCGTTTCTCCGACCACGCCTTGAGCGCCTCGGCATGGTCTTCGGAGGCGGCGGCGCGGGCGCGGGCCTCGACGAGCGCGGCGCGGTCGAGGCGGCCGGCGGAGGTTTCGTTGATCGCCTGCTTCAACCCGGCGAGCGCGATCGGCGCATTGGCGGCGAGGGTAGCGGCCAGCGCATCGACCCGCGACTCCAATTCCTCAGCGGCCACGATCTCGTCGAGATAGCCGATGCGGCGCATTTCCTCGGCCTCGATCGGTTCGGCGGTGAGAAACAGCCGCTTCGCCGCCGCGACCCCCAGGCGCGAGACGTAGCGCTCGATGCCGCTCGGGTAATAGACGATGCCGAGCCGCGCCGCCGGCATCAGCATGCGCATGCCCGCGACCCCGATGCGGAAATCGCAGGCGAGCGCAAGGTCGGTGGCGCCGCCATAGACGCTGCCTTGCAGCGCGGCGATGGTCGGCACGCGGAGCGCTTCCAGCGCGTTGACGGCAGTTTCGAAATTGTCGTTGCCGTCGTCCTGTGCCTTGGATTTGGCGCCGTGCCGTTCGACCAGCGCGCCGATGTGATAGCCCGACGAAAAGCTCTTGCCGGTGCCGGTCAGCACCAGCACGCGGATCGAGGGATCGCCGGCGATGCGGGTGAAGGTGTCGCGCAACACGGCGAGGTCGTCGGGTTCGAGCCGGTTGTGCTCGCGGGGGCGGTTGAGCCGGATCGTCGCGCGCCCATTCGTGAGGGTGACGACCGGGGTGGTCGAACCGCCCGTCTGTGAACCTGTGTCCATGCCTCTACCTTCGTTGCCTTCAGCCGCGACCGTAGCAGAGCGATGTCGCCGCAGCCAATGCGCGCTAAGGAACCGGCGCGGCCCGCCCACGTTGCCTGAGTATGATGCGAATTATACCGATAACCGCAGCGCTGCTGCTGGCGGCGGCATTGCCCGCCGCGGCGCAAGTCGCGACCGGCAATGCGCGGTCGAACGCAACATCGTCGTCAAGCGCGGGCGCGACCGGCAGCACCGGCGTCAATCCCGGCATCAGCACGGGACCGTCGAGCACCGGCGGGGCGGGAGCTTCACCCAGAGCCGGCGGCGGCCGCGCCGGGCCGGGCTCGGTGTGGCTGCTGTGCCTGCCGGCGGGGGTGGAGGCTCAGCCCTTCCTCACCGGCACCGATATTTCCTGCGCCCCCTGACCGATCACGGCGACCGCGTCGTCGCCTACTTCGATATGCGGACCGTCAGATAGGTCGCGGCGGTTTCGGGGCCTTTGTTCACCTTGAGCGAGCCGGTGATGTATTTGGCGATCGACCGTGTGGCGCCGCCGAGATCGGCAAAATCCGAACCCTTGTCGGCCGCACGGTTGAACAGCCAGGGATCCTTCGCCGTCGAGGCGATGAACTCGAACAGCACGATGCCGGCCGGATCGGCCTTTATCGATACCGGATCGTCCGGGTTCGGCACCGTCAGCACCGAATTGGCGGCGATATCCGCTTTAGGGTGCTTCCGGTTCGGATAAAGCAGCGTCGTGCTGCCGTTTGGCCGAACGCTGAGGATCGCGACGTAGGCGTCCTTGCTCACCTTGACCGAGAGGGCGATTGGCTGACCGGCCTCGTAGGAAGTGTCGGCGCGGTCGACGTGGCCCTCGATCGTCATCTCGCCGGCGTTGATCCTCATATTGGCGATGACTTGCTGCGCATCGGTCAGCACGTCGTTACGGACGAGGCCGACCCGCTCGCCGGCGCTGGTGCCGAGGTTGGTGACGCCGGTGCCCACGGTGCCGGCGAACCTGCCGGCGGCGCTGCAGCCGGCGGCGAGCGCGGCAATCGCCACTGCCAGCAGCAGCCGCTGCGCGCTCATCGCCCCGGCAGCGAGGCGGCAATCGGCGGGCGCCGGCGGTAAAGCCCGGTCGCCTGTTCGAAGGCATGACCCGTGCGCAGCACCCCGGCCTCGTCGAACGGCCGACCGACGATCTGAAACGCCAGCGGCAGCCCGTCCTCGAACCCGATCGGTACCGACAAGGCCGGCAGGCCGGTGATGTTGTAGGGCGCGGTGTAGGAGGCGCGGGTGAAGGTGTTGAAGGTGCCGACCGCGTCGATCCGCGGCGCCGGGCCCGTGGCGTTGGCCGAGACGACGATGTCGACGCCGGTGAAGGCAGCCGCCATCTCCGCGCAAAGCTCGCGGCGCTGGCGCAGCGCCTCCATGTAATCGGCAGCGGTCAGGAACGCGCCCAGCCCGATGCGCGAAAACATGTGCCGGCCGAACAGCTGCGGCCGCTCGCGGAAATCCTGCTCGTGCAGCGCATAAGCCTCGCTGAGCATGATGACGCGGTTGGCGTCGGCATAATCGATCAGCGGCGACAATTGCAGGTCGACCAACTTCGCGCCGAGGCCCTCTAGCGTCCGGCAAGCCGCGTCGAAGGTCTCGCAATAGGTCTGCGACGGTGTCGACTCGCGGCCGAAGCCGGCGACCGCATCGCGCTCGTGGAAATGACGGACGACACCGATCGTGACCCCGTCGAGTCGCGGTGTGAGCGCCTTTGCGTAGTCGGGCACCGGCACGTCGGCGGAGGCCGGGTCGAGCGGGTCGTGCCCGGCCAGCGCCTGCATCATCAGCGCGCAATCCTCCACCATGCGGGTCAGCGGCCCGCAATGGTCGAGACTGTAGGACAGCGGAAACACACCCCGGCGGCTGACGCGGCCATAGGTCGGCTTCAGCCCGGCGAGGCCGCAATACGCTGCCGGCCCGCGGATCGAACCGCCGGTGTCCGAGCCCATCGCCGCCGCACACAGCCCGGCGCCGACCGCTGCCGCCGAGCCGCTCGACGAGCCGGCGGGGTAGTGCGCGGTGTTCCACGGGTTGCGCGCCGGCGGGAAGGGCAGGGTGACATCCGGGCCGCCGATGGCGAACTCGTGCGTCTCCTGCTTGCCGAGCAGCACCGCGCCGGCATTGCGCAGCCGCACCCAGGTCTCGGCGTCCTCGCTTGGCACATGGGTCTCGTAGACCCGCGACCCCGCGGTTGTCCGGATGCCCTTGGTCTTATAGATGTCCTTGAGCCCGATCGGGATGCCGTGCAGCGCCCCGCGCGAGCGCCCGGATTTGAGCTCGGCCTCGGCGGTACGGGCGGCGTCCAGCGCGGCGTCGGTCAGCACCAGCACATAGGAATGCAGCTCGCCGTCGAGCGCGGCGATGCGGGCGAGATAGCCCTCGGTCAGCGCCACCGGCGACAGCGTGCCGGCGGCGATGGCGCGGCTCGCCTCGGCGAGCGACAGCTGGGTCGGGTCCATCTGGGTCAGCCCTTCGGATGGACGAAGATGTGCGCCGGCTCGGCGGCGCGATCGCGCTTCTTGCGCACGCTCTGCTGGATGCGTTCGAGGAACTGGTAGCCCTCGCGCAATTCGGCGAAGCGTTCGGGAGCCAGTTTGGGGTCGAGCCCGGCGCGCTCCAGCAGGAACGCCCAGCGCGCGTCGGAGATCGGCTCCGCCATGACGCTACTCCGCCGCCTGCGCGACGGGATCGGCTCCGCCATTACGCTACTCCGCCGCCTGCGCGACGGGATGGAAATTGCGCGGCAGCCCGGCCTTGGCGATGGCGCCGTAAAGCATTACTTCGGGCAGCGCCTTGGCGACGATCTCGCGCACGCGCACGAGCTTGTCGAGGTCGATCCCGGTGTCGCAGCCCATCGACTCGAACAGGAAGACGGTGTCTTCCATGACGATGTTGCCGGTTGCGCCCGGCGCGTAGGGGCAGCCGCCGAGCCCGCCCAAGGAGGCATCGAAATAGCGGCAGCCGGCGTTGTACGCGGCCAGTACGTTGGCCAAGCCAAGGCCCCGCGTGTCGTGGAAATGCGCCATCACCGGCAGCGGGCCGACATCGGCGATGACTGCGCGGAACACCCGCTCGATCGCCGCCGGCTGACCGTAGCCGACCGTGTCGGCGAGGATGATGCCGTCGGCCCCGGCCTCGGCGATTTCATTGGCGATACGGCGGACGCGGTCCTCGTCGACATCGCCCTCGATGGTGCAGCCGAACGAGGTGGCGAGGCCGCAATTGATCTTCACCGCCTTGCCGCTGTCGCGGCACAGCTGGACGACGCGGCGGAAATCCTCGATCGACTCGTCGGTCGGGCGGCGGACGTTCGAGAGGTTGTGCCCATTGCTGACCGACAGCACGTAGTTCATCTCGGGCACGCCCAGGGCGATGCCGCGCTCGGCGCCGCGCGAATTGGGGATGAGGGCCGCGACGTGCAGGCCGGGCAGGGTCATCGCGTGGGCGATCACCGCCTCGGCGTCGGCAAGCTGCGGCAGCAGCTTCGGCGGGACGAACGAGCTGACCTCGATCTCGCGCACCCCGGCGGCGTATTCGGCGTCGAGCCAGGCGATCTTGGTTTCGGTCGGCATGACCGTGGCGATGCTTTGCAGACCGTCGCGCATGCCGACTTCGCGCAGGGCAATCTTTTCGCTCATCACCGTCTCCCGACTGAATTTGTCCGGAATCTATGCCGTGGGCGCCGCCGCGGCAACCGGATCGGACCCGGAGGCTAGACGACATGCTCCGGCGTCAGCGCGCAGACCTCGTCGCTGTCGCCGAGCTCGATCTGCAAGGTTGCATGGTGGATGCCGAAACGGTGCTCCAGCTCGTCGGCGATGTGCGCCAGCGCCTCATCGCCGGGATGCCCGCCGGGCATCACCAGATGGCAGGTGAGCGCGGTCTCGGTCGTGCTCATGCCCCAGATGTGCAGATCGTGCAGCGCCGTCACTCCGGGGAGCGCGAGCAGATGCGCGCGCACCGCTGCCGAGTCGACGCCTTGCGGCACGGCGTCGAGCGCGAGCCTGACGGACTGCTTCACCAAATCCCAGGTGCCGTAGACGATGACGGCAGAGATGACGAGGCCGATCGCCGGGTCGAGCCACAACCACCCGGTTAGCGCGATCGCCAGCCCGACCACCACGACGCCGAACGCGATCAGCGCATCGGCGGCCATGTGGAGAAAGGCGCTGCGCAGGTTGAGGTCGCTTTTGCGGCCGCGCATGAACAGCAACGCAGTTGCGCCGTTGACGAGGATGCCGACCGCCGCCACCGCGGCGACCAACCCGCCGGTCACCGGCACCGGATGCGCCAACCGCCACAGCGCCTCCCAGGCGATCCCGCCGGTCACCACCAGCAAGATGATGGCGTTGGCGAGCGCGGCCAGGATCGAGCTCGAGCGGTAGCCATAGGTGAAACGGTCGCTCGGTCCGCGCCGCCCCAGCATCGCCGCTCCCCACGACAGCCCGAGCCCCAGCACGTCGCCGAGATTATGTCCGGCATCGGCCAAAAGCGCGAGGGAACCGGCCGCGATGCCGTATCCGGCTTCGGCCGCGACGTAGGCGAGGTTGAGGCCGATACCGATAGCAAAGGCGCGGCCGTAGTCGCCCGGCGCGACGCCATGCGCGTGAGAATGGGGATGGCAGGATGGGTCGTGGGCCACGGACACCGTTCTTCAGGATGCGTCTATCATAGCGGAAACACCGCCAGCGCTGGAGTCGCGTGCAATCGCTTGACAGTTTCGCCGCTCCGCGCCGGAATGCGGCAGCCACGGAGGAACCGCCCCATGCTCGACGCCTATATGTACACCGGTAAGCGCAGCCCGTTCGGCCGGCACGCCGGCGCACTCGCCAAGATGCGCCCGGACGACATGCTCGCCAGCGTCATCGCCCAGGTGGTCGCCGAGAGCGGCTTCGCGCCCGAGAAGATCGAGGACGTCGTGGTCGGCTGCGGCAATCAGGGCGGCGAGGACAGCCGCTGCGTCGCGCGGCACGCCGCGCTGGTCGCCGGGTTGCCGATCGAGGTTCCCGGCTCGGTGCTGCAGCGCAATTGCGGCAGTGGCCTCAACGCGATCGCGGTCGCGGCTCAGCAGATCACCTGCGGCGAGGGCGACGTGTTCGTCGCCGGCGGCGTCGAAAGCATGAGCCGGGCGCCGTTTGTCATGGGCAAAGCCGAAAGCCCCTACAGCCGCGATATGCGAATTTTCGATTCGACCATCGGCGCGCGCTTCCCGAACCCGAAGGTCGAGGGCCGGTTCGGCGCCGACACCATGCCGGAAACCGCGGATAATCTTGCCCGCGACTATCAGATCACCCGCGAGCAGGCCGACATTTTCGCCGCCGGTTCGCAGGCGAAATACGCCGCCGCCAAGGCCGACGGGTTCTTCGGCGGCGAGATCGTCGCGGTCGAGGTGCCGGGCGGCCGCGCCGGCCCCGTCAGCGTCAGTGAGGACGAGCATCCGCGCCCGCAGACCGACATGGAGGCGCTCGCCAAGCTGCGTCCGCTGTTCCAGGACGGCGTCACCACCGCCGGCAACGCCTCGGGCATCAACGACGGGGCGGTGGCGATGATCGTCGCCTCGCGCAAGGCAGGCGACGCCGCCGGAGCGCAGCCGATCTGCCGCATCCTCTCGACCGGGGTCGCCGGGGTGGCGCCGCGGATCATGGGCTTCGGGCCGGTGCCGGCGGCGCAGAAGGCGCTCGAGCGCGCCGGGCTCACGGTCGCCGACATGGACGTGATCGAAATCAACGAGGCATTTGCCTCACAGGTTCTTGCCTGCCTGCGCGGGCTCGACGTGCCGTTTGACGACAGCCGCGTCAACCCGAACGGCGGCGCGATCGCCATCGGCCATCCGCTCGGCGCCTCGGGCCCGCGCATCGCGCTGACCGCGGCGCGCCAGCTCCAACGCATCGGCGGGCGCTACGCGCTCGTCGCGATGTGCGTCGGCGTCGGCCAGGGCATCGCCGCGGTGATTGAGCGGGTCTAATCAGCAGCTGTTTGTCATTCCGGGTCCGGTCTTGGCAGGCCGGCGCGGAATGACATCAATCCTCGGACTCAGACCTTTTTAACCATCGCTCTTTAGCCTGTTCGCATCGAGGCCGGCATCCCCCGCCGCCTCACGATGCGGACGGCCCCATGAGCATTGCCGAGCTTTGGTCGAAAGAGCCCCCCGGCCTTGCCCGGCTGGAGCCCAGCTCGCCGGTTCAGCCCGCAATCGCTCCGGTCGAGCTTGCCGTTGTCATTCCGACCCTCAACGAGCGCGACAATGTTCCGGTCGTGGTGCAGCGGCTCAACCGCGTGCTCGGCGGCATCGTCTGGGAGGCCATCTTCGTCGACGACGATTCGCCTGACGGCACCGCCGATGCGGTGCGCGAAGCGGCGCAGCGGCAGGGCAATATCCGCTGCATCCAGCGGCTCGGCCGGCGCGGGCTGGCTTCGGCCTGCATCGAGGGCATCCTGTCGAGCGCCGCGCCCTATGTCGCGGTGATGGACGGCGACCTCCAGCACGACGAGGCGCTGCTCCCCGAGATGCTGACCAAGATCAAGGCCGAGAAGCTCGACATCGTCGTCGCCAGCCGCCATGTCGCCGATGGCAGTCTCGGCGATTGGCAGAAATCGCGGGTCGCGATCAGCGATTTCGCGACAAAACTCAGCCGTCTGGTGATCAAGGCCGACCTGACCGACCCGATGAGCGGGTTCTTCATGGTCGAGCGCACCGCGTTTGCCGGGGCGATGCGCCGGCTGTCGGGGCAGGGGTTCAAGATCCTGCTCGACTTGTTCGCCTCTACCCCGCGCCCGTTTGCCTTCGCCGAAGTGCCGCTCAAATTCCGCGAACGGCTGCACGGTGAAAGCAAGCTCGATACGCTGGTCGCGTGGGAATATCTAATGCTGCTGCTGCAGAAGCTGATCGGCCCCGCGGTGCCGGTGCGGTTTCTGCTGTTCTCGCTGATCGGCGGGCTGGGAGTGGTCACCCATCTGGCGACGCTATGGCTGGCGCTGAATGCGGCGCAGGCGAGTTTCGCGGCCGCCCAAGGCATTGCCACGGTGATCGCTATGACCGGCAATTTCCTGCTGAACAACCTGTTCACTTACCGTGACCGGCGGCTGCGCGGGTGGCGGCTGCTGAGCGGGCTCGGCTCGTTCTATGCGGTGTGCGGCGTCGGCGCGGCGGCCAATGTCGGGGTTGCCGCCTACATCGCCGGCGGTCATTCGTGGTGGCTGGCGGGTCTTGCCGGGGCGGCGGTCTCGGTGGTGTGGAACTACGCGATGTCGTCGATCTTCACCTGGTCGGCGTCGCGGCCGGCTGCCCCGGCGAAAGCCTGACCCCGCCAAGCTCGCGCCAGGCGCGGTGAGTCGCCAGCCCGAACAGGCCAAGCGCCGCCATCGTGGTCACCGGCAGCGAGAATTGCTCGGCAAGGCCGCGGGAATCGAGGAGCGCGGCGTAGAGGATCGCCAACGCCGTCTTCTCCCAGCCCTGCATCGCGGTCTTCTGGCCGCCGCGCAGCAGCCAGCAGGCGGCGATCGTTCCCAGCATCAAATCGTAAAGCAGCGCCAGCGGGATCGCGACCAGGGTGGCCGAAGCCAGCACCGCGTTGCGCGCCGGCAGCGAGCCGCCGCGCCGCCAGACCACCGTCACCACGGCAACCGCGACGGTCGTGAATACCGCCTGCACCGCGTAGGCGAGCGCGACGCTGCCGCCGATCAGCCTCACCGCGCCGAACGGGCTGACCATGCCACCGAAAAGGATGCGTCCGGACTCGTACACCGAATGCGATGCCCCGGCGGTCAGAAGAAAACCGTGCCAGGTTTCCCAGCCGAGCAGCGCCAAAGATCCCAGCATCAGCGCGGCGGCGGATCCAGCGGCCGCGAAAAAGGCGCGCCAATGCCCTCCGACCGCTAGGGCCAGGGGCACCAGCAGCGCGAAGTGCGGCTTGTAGCAGAGCGCGCCAAAGCAGACGCCGGCAAGGACCGGCCGGCGGTCGACGAACAAGGTTGCGGCGCCGAATAATGCCGCGGTCAAAAACGCGTTCTGCCCGAGCCCGATATTCCACCACACGATCGGAAAAGCGACGAGCGCGAGCAGCGCTGTTCCGCCGTAATCGTCGAGAACCCGTCGCGCAATGAACAGGTAGAGCAGCAGGGTCGCCACCTCGAACAGGACAAATGCCGGGAGATAAGGTAGCCGCGCGACCGGCATGAACAGCGCCTGATAGACCGGGGGGTAGTTGAAGTATTGGTACTCGATTCCGGCGCCGGCCACCGCCTCCTCGGCGGCGAGGTGCGCCGTCTGGTCGTATGCGAGCGCCGGCGTTCCGGCATCGGCGAGGCTTCCAGCGGCGTAAAAGCTGACGAAATCGGTCGTGGTCGGACGCTCCAGCCGAACGATCCAACCATGCGTGCCGGCGACGAGGAAGGCGAATACCAGCACTTGCAAAGCCAGCAGAACGCCGCAGTAGCGGGCGACGCGGCCGCGATGCCAAAACTCGCCGCTGGCAAGGCTTGCCGCGATCGACGGAAGGCGGCTCGAAGCGACCACGACACGTGTCTCCCGCGCTTGGGTGTCCCGAACGACCCTAGCGGTCGCGGTTTAATGGCGCGTTAACCGTGTCCTTTCATTGTCCGGGAGCGACGGGTAAAGGTGCTGCATGGAATCCGGGAAACCGTCGACGATCCCCCTCGGTACGGTGGAGATGGAAGGCGCGTCGTGCAGCTCGCGCCGGCGGTTGCTTTGGTTTGCCAGCGCCGTCTGCAGCCTGTTCGGGATCGCCGGCTGGGTCTTTTATGGCTGGGCGCTCCATGGCGACCCGGGCCAGGATTGGATGGTGTTTTATACCGCGGCGCGGGCGTATCTAGACGGGAATCTGCCGTTGATCTTCGACGGCCAGCAACTCACGGCGGCGCTGAACCACCGTTTTTCCAGCTGGATGTCGATCGAGCTGAACCTGCATCCCTGGGTCTATCCGCCCAGCTTCCTGCTGCTGTTTCTACCGTTCGGGCTGCTGCCGCCGGGGACATCGCTGGCGGTGTTCGAGCTGAGCGGCTTTGCCGCGGCTCTCACGGCAGCGACGGTCTACGCCGGGCGCGGGCTCGGCCGCTGGCTCGCCGGTTTCTCGCTGCTGCTCTGCCCGGCCGTACCATTCAACGTAATGACCGGGCAGAATGCGTTTTTCACGAGCGCTTTGTTGATCGGCGGGTTCGGACTGTTGGGGCGGAACCCGCTTCTCGGCGGGGGGCTTCTCGGCGTCCTTACCTACAAGCCGCAAATGTGGCTGATGGTGCCGTTCGCGCTGGTCGCGTCGCGGCAATGGCGCGCCCTGGCGAGCGCGGTGGCGATGGCATCGCTGATCGCGCTGCTCAGCCTGGTGGTGTTCGGGAGCGATATCTGGCGCGCCTGGATCGAGCTGATGAGCGGCAACAGCGAGGCCTATCACGCTTGGGTAACTGCCGGCCGGCTCAATGGGGTCAGCGTGTTTGCCTGCGCCAGTCTGCTCGGCGCTCCGCCGTTCCTAGCCAATCTCGCGCAGGGGACTGCGGTGGCGATCGCTGGCGGGTGCGTCTATTGGGTTTTTCGCCGGTGCGCGGTCAACAGCACGTTGGCGCTGTCCTGCGTGCTGGCCGCGAGCACGTTCGCCGCGCCGCACGCCTCGACCTCCGATTATTTGCTGATCGGGCTTGCAGCCGCGCTGTTCCTGGCCTGCTTGTTGATGCGACCGTTCCACCCGATATGGGGCGCGCTGGCCGCTACGGTGTGGATCAGCCCCTTATTCAACCCGCCAAGCTTGTTCCGGATCGGGTTGCTAACGCCGTTGCTGATCCTGCTGTTGCTCGCCGCGATCATCGCCGCAGTTGCCGAGGAAAATCGGCTGAACGGCTCGCCGAACAGGTTGGTATCCGGCTAGTCTTGCCCCGTCTCGGTCGCTTCGCGTGCCGCGCGGCGGGCGAAGCAACGCGTCCACAGCGGCGACAACCCCTCGACGGCTGCGGCATGCCGCAGATAATGCACGACGACGGCGATCATGACGGTGATCGCCCACCACCAGCCCAACTCGCGTACCAGCCAGAACAAGAATTTTAGCTGAAAGACGACGAACTCCGAGGCGCCGGCGGCGTCCAAAAGCCGATAGAGCGCCAGACGCAGGCATTCGCCCCACATCAGCAACACGATGACCCCGGCAGTCGCCAACGTGAGGCGCCGTAAAGGGCCGCACGCATTGCGTGACAGCGCCAGTAACCCGGGCACGACAAACAGCAGAAATATGCCCCGATAACCGACATTCTGGCCGCCGAAGAAGCAGCCTACGATTACCGCGCTCCCGAGGACGAGAAAGACGGCGTCGTATCGATTAAGGGCCGAGAAGGCGGTGGACCATTCGTTGTCGCGCAGCACGCGGCGGCAAATCGCCCAGCAACCGCCGCCGAGCACCGCGAGCAATCCATCCGCGGTAAGGCGTCCGGCGAGCGCCGCCCATGCCGCTGGCTGGCTCGATTGCTGCACCATATCGCCGATGAAATAGGGTAGGTTCTTGGCCCCGAACATGTCGGTGAAGTAGTAACCACCCGGGATGGTCGGGATGCCGAGCACCAGGTCGGCGTAATAGACCGCCGAGAAGACGATCAGAACCCCGGCGATCGCCGCGCAAATCGCGTAAAAGCGCCTCGGACGCTCGTTCCACACCAGAACTAGCATCATGACCGGATAATATTTGATCAGCGCCGCAAACAGCGCCAGGCCGTGAGCGAAGAGCCGGCTGCGCGGCCCGCCTAGGGCCAAGTAGCCGACCCCTATCGCCATCAGAAACATCAGGATGTCGGGTTGTGCCCGCTCGAGGGCGAAAACCACCATCGTCGAGAGAGTCGCCGCGACGATCAACGCCGCCTCGACCGCCCGGCGCGGCGGCGGCAGAAAATAGAGCGAGGCAATGACCAGCAGATCGAGCCACCAGCCGACGGCTGCCCGGTCGGCGGGCCCCAGCGGTATCCACGACAGAGACATCCATAACGGAGAATAGTTGTACGGGCGATTGAGCAGATCGCACGGGTCGGCCAACACGATGTTGATGCCCTTTCGGGCGCACTCCCACGCCGCAAGCGATCCGCTGATGTCGAGGAATGGAAAGCGAAACGGCAGAATGCCCCAATCGTTTAGGATCGCCGCGTAGAGGCCGGACTGGCCAGCCCAGTAGAGGCTGGTCAGGAGTAGGAACATCAGCAGCGCGCAGAATGGCGCGGCGACACGATAGACCGAAAAGCGGCCGGAGCTCATGCTGGTACGCCGTCCCGTTGCCCGGGCGGAACGGGCCCCCGTCCGGCTCGGCGAGCGCCGCAACCATTCACCGGTTCATTGTGGGCGGAGTTGACGAGCGATATATCCATGAGGTCACGTGCCGATGGAATGACCAGCGGATTTGACCTGCATAGGATAAAAAAAGGTTTAATTAGCGTGAGACGCGACGCAAGGTCGCCGGTTGTTTGCGGCTCCGCTCAAACTGGCTGGCCGGCTAACTTGTTGTGTCCGGCCGATTGGAGAAGATTGATGCCAGCTCTGCAGCCGGTGCGCGGCACGCAGGACTTGTTGCCCGATGCCGCCCGCCGCCACCGCCAAGTCAGCGAGACCGCCCGGCGGATGGCCGCGCTGTACGGGTTTGACGAGATCGTCACGCCGATCTTCGAATTCACCGAGGTCTTCGCCCGGCCGATCGGCGAGCACACCGACATCGTCGCCAAGGAGATGTATTCGCTGGAGGACCGCGGGGGCGAGAAGCTGAGCCTGCGGCCGGAGAACACCGCTGGCGTGGTGCGCGCGGTGCTGTCCAATTCGCTGACGCAATCGACGCCGCTCAAGTTCTTCTACAGCGGCCCGATGTTCCGCTACGAGCGGCCGCAAAAGGGCCGCTTCCGGCAGTTCCACCAGATCGGCGTCGAGCTGCTCGGCGTGCCGCAGGCGCAGGCCGATATTGAAGTCATCGCGCTCGGCCATCGCATATTGAAGGCGCTGGGGATCGGCGACCGGCTGGTGCTGGAGCTGAACACCCTCGGCGACCCGGTAAGCCGCGCGGCCTATCGCGATGCGTTGGTGAGCTATTTCTCGGCCCGGCGCGGCGAGCTGTCGGAGGACAGCCAGCGCCGGCTCGACGCCAACCCGCTGCGCATCCTCGATTCCAAAGACGCGGGCGACATCCGGATAAACACCGACGCACCGCCATTCGATCGCTACTTGAATGACGCTTCGCAAAAATTCTTCGCCGCGGTCCGCGACGGGCTCGACCGGCTCGGGATCGGATATCGGCTCAACGCGCGGCTGGTGCGCGGGCTCGATTACTACTGTCACACGGTGTTCGAGTTCGTTACCACCGATCTCGGCGCGCAGGGCACGGTGCTAGCGGGCGGGCGCTATGACGGGCTGGTCGAGCTGATGGGCGGGCCGGCGATGGCCGGTGTCGGATGGGCCGCCGGGATCGAGCGGCTGGCCTTGCTGATCGACGAGCCGGCCAAACCGGCGCGGCCGATTGCGTTGGTGCCGATCGGCGAGGCGGCGGAAGCGGTGGCGCTCAAG
>JBBRPG010000096.1:0-14427 GCA_038228485.1 Alphaproteobacteria bacterium | reverse complement strand
GGTTCCGGCCGCGCCGCTGCCGGCGGCTCCGATGCCGCCCACCCGGACGGCGGATGCCGCGCCGGGGAATTTCATCACCCGGCTGCGCCAGGCCGAGAGCTTGCACCGCGCCGGCGCCGAAAAGGACACGCGGCACATCGTGCTCGAAGCGGTCGACGGCGCGGCTTCGTACCAGGTCGGCGACAGCCTCGGCGTCGCCGCCAACAACAGCCCCGAGCTCGTCAGCGCGCTCATCGAGCGACTGGCGGTGCCGGCGGAGACCCCGGTGCAATCGCCGGATGGCATCGAGCGCCCGCTGATCGAGGCGCTGTCGCGATGCTGTGAAATTCGCCGACCGTCGGACCAGGCGATCGAGGTGCTGGCGTCGCGTGCGATCAACCGCGACGAGTCGCAAGTCCTGCAGGCGATGGCCGAGGGCTATCCCGGCGCCGGGCCGGAGGACGCCGACCTCCTCGACCTGCTGCAGGCATTCCCGTCGGCGCGGCCGCCGTTGTCGGAGCTGATCTCGGCGCTCGACCCGCTGCTGACGCGGCTCTATTCGATCGCCTCGTCGCCCAAGACCAAGGACGGTGAAATCCACCTCGCAGTGGCGGTGGTGCGCTTTGTAAAGCGGGCGCGCGAGCGCGGCGGCGTCGCTTCGACCTTTCTCAGTGACCGGCTGCCGCTGGGCGAGACCGTGTCGGTCTACGTCCATCCGGCCGCTGGGTTTCGCCTGCCCACCGCCGACAAGCCGGTGATCATGATCGGCCCCGGCACCGGGGTCGCACCGTTCCGCGCCTTTCTCGAAGAACGGCGCGCGGTCGGCGCGACCGGGCGCAACTGGCTGTTCTTCGGCAATTCAAAGCAAGGCAGCGACTTTCTGTTCGAGGACGAGCTGACCGCGTATCGCAAGGACGGGCTGCTCACCCGGCTCGATACCGCGTTCTCGCGCGACCAGGCGCACAAAATCTACGTGCAGCACCGCATGCTGGAAAACGCCGCGGAGCTGTGGGCCTGGCTCGAAGACGGCGCGCACCTCTATGTCTGCGGCGACGCCGAGCGGATGGCACGCGATGTCGACCGCGGCCTCGCCTACATCATCGCCAAGGAAGGCCGCATGGATGCGGCCGGCGCCAAGGCCTATCTCGCCCGCCTCGCCCGCGAGGGGCGCTACCAGCGCGATGTCTACTAACCCCCGAACCGCTTAACCCGGCCGTAAGCCGCAACGGAGAGCAAGCATGTTCCTCGAAACCGTCGATCAGTTCGCCAAGACGGCCGTCGCCAAGACCGCTTATCTGAAGCGGTCGCCCGGCGGGTTTTTCATCAGCTCGATGCTGGCCGGCGCCTATGTCGGGCTCGGCATCATCCTGATCTTCAGCGTCGGCTCCAACCTCGATCCTGGAATCCGGCCATTGGCGATGGGCGCCTCGTTCGCGATCGCCCTCACCCTGGTGATCTTCGCCGGATCCGACCTGTTCACCGGCCATACGATGTTCATGACGCTCGGTGTTCTGCAGAAGCGGATTGGCATAAAGGATTTGGGCGCGAGCTGGGGCATGACCTGGACCGGCAACGTCGCCGGCTGCCTCGTGCTCGGCGCGCTGTTTGTCGCCGGAGGCGGCGGCGTGGTGCTGTCGTCGCAGAGCCACCTGATGATCAACGTCGCGGCGGCGAAGATGAACGCGCCGGCGCTCGAGCTGTTCGCCCGCGGCATCCTGTGCAACTGGCTGGTCTGCCTGGCGATCTGGACCTCGGCGCGGATGACCAACGACACCGCGAAATGCATCGCCATCTTCTGGTGCCTCTATGCCTTTATCGCCAGCGGGTTCGAGCACTCGATCGCCAACATGACGATCTTTGCGATCGCGCTGTTCGCCGAGCATCCGCCGACCGTGACCTGGGCCGGAATGGGGTGGAACCTGCTGTGGGTTTCGCTCGGCAACATCGTCAGCGGCGCCGGCATCGTCGGGGTGGGATACTGGGCGGCGTCGCGCGAGCCGGCGACGGCAACGTCGCAGATTACCCTCGCCGCTGCGGAATAGCCGCTTACCCGGCTGCTCTGCGCCGGCTCAGCTGGCGCAGCGACAGCACATGCAGGAGAATCGAGCTCGGCACGGCGAAGGCCGGAATGAGGACCGTCGGATAGGCGCCGGCGGCGATGCTGGGGATGTTGGGGACGATCAGCTGCAGCGAGCCCGGCGCCGTGATCGTGCCCATCGTGATCGCAACGGCGAAGTCGACGAGGCCGAAAATATTCCACAACACACCGGCGCGATTGGCTTTGTCGGTGCCGGTGGCCAGCAGATAGGCAACCGGCAAGGCCATCAGCCCGGTCGCGACGTCGCCGATGCCGGCCGGCAGCGCGAACGGCCCGAAAACCAGGCCGCGCAGCCAACCGACCAGGAACACGCCACCGAACACGCGGTAGACTTGCAATGCGATCAGCCATGACGCCGGCATGGCGTCGAGCACCTGTCCGACCCGCTTCGACAGCAGCAGGAGCGGCGTGCCGACGATCACCGGCACGAAGATCGCCAATGGTAACGGCGGTAGGCCATCACCGGGCGCCGGCCGGAAAACGGCAAAGATTGCGGCGTTCCAGATGACGGCGAGCCACAAGGTGAACGGCACGATCAGAGCGAGCCATACCGTCATGCGCTGCCGGAAAACGAGGTCGGTGCGTTCCAGCGCGAGCCATAGGCCAAGCGCGATGGCGATGTGTATCCCGAGCCGCATCGTCATGCTCGGGACGCCGCTCGCGTTGATTTCCGGGAACCAGTAATTGAGGATAAGCCATCCCAGGGTCAGCATGGCGACCCATAGGAAGGCGCGTGCGCCTGCTTACGGGCCGGAGTGGTGGTATCGGTGGTCAGCGTTGCGGCAGTCATGGCTACGGCCTCGCGTTGTGACTCTTAAATACATACTAACTTCTATTGCAGGAGTCACTATCTTCTCTCTCACAATCCGTTTACCGTCCCGCGAACCTCGCTGTCTTGCCGATGACCGACAATCCCGTAGCTTCTCACCTCCTGCATTGCCCCGTCGCCCGCACACTGGACATCGTCGGCGAACGCTGGACGATGCTGGTGTTGCGCGATTTGCTGCGGCAGGGCCCGCGAAAGTTCCAGGATTTCGAGCGCTCGCTGACCGGCATCAGCCCGAACACCTTGTCGGCCCGGCTCAAGCGGCTCGAGGAGGCCGGCATCGTCGAGCGCCGATTCTATGAGCAGCACCCACCCCGCGCGGAATATGTGCTGACCGAAAAAGGCAGACAGCTCGGGCCGGTGCTGAAAGCGCTCTACGATTGGGGCACGCGCCATACAAAGTTCGAACCGACGGAGTAGGCTCCCTCGCCTTGCCCTATGCCGCCCGCATGCTATAAGGCGGGGCCAAGCTGCGGAGGCGCGCTTGCCCACCGTCTTTATTTTGAATGGACCGAATTTGAACCTGCTCGGGGTGCGCGAGCCGGCGACCTATGGCTACGACACGCTGGCCGATGTCGAGCAGCGCTGCCTCGCGCGCGCCGAGGCGCTCGACCTCAGCATCGATTTCCGCCAGACCAACCACGAAGGCCAGCTCGTCGACTGGATCCACGAAGCGCGTGAGGCGGCGGACGGCATCATCCTCAACGCCGGCGCCTTTACCCATACGTCGGTCGCCGTGCTCGACGCGCTCAACGCCGCCGACGTGCCGATCATCGAGGTGCATTTGTCGAACATCTTCCGGCGCGAGAGCTTTCGCCACCACTCCTATGTCAGTCTGGCCGCGCGCGGCGGCATTTTCGGGCTCGGGCCACAGGGCTACGAGCTGGCGCTGGAGGCGCTTGCCAGCGTGATCGAGGCCGAATCGAGCGAGGCGCCTCGGTGAGGCTCGGCGGCCGTCCGCCGCTGGCGCCCGATCCCGACCTGATCCGTTCGCTGGCGAAGCTGCTCGATGAAACGGGCCTAAGCGAGATCGAGTACGCGGTCGGCGATCAGCGCATCCGGGTGTCCCGCGAGACCAAAGCGGCGGCGGTTGCCGCGGCCGTCCCGCCTCGCCCGGCCGAACCGGCGGCGCTAAACGGCGCCAACGGCCACGACACCCACAGCCATGACAAGACAAATGGCGCCGACAATCCGGGCACCTTGAAAGCGCCGCTGGTCGGCATCGCCTATCTCGCGGGGGAGCCGGGCTCGCCTCCTTATGTGAAGGTCGGCGACAGCGTCAGCGAAGGCCAGACGCTGCTGATCATCGAGGCGATGAAGGTGATGAACCAGATTCGCGCGCCGCGCGCCGGCCGTGTCTCCCGCGTCTATGTCGGCGACGCCGAGCCGGTCGAATACGGCAGCGCGCTGATGCTGATCGAATAGGGCGCATCGCGCCCGCCTGGCCAGGCCTCATGGTCCGATGCTCGAAAAAGTCCTGATCGCCAACCGCGGCGAGATCGCGTTGCGCATCCACCGCGCCTGCCGCGACATGGGGATCAAGACCGTGGCGGTGCATTCGACCGCCGACGCCAACGCGATGAACGTGCGGCTCGCCGACGAGAGCGTCTGCATCGGCCCACCGCCGGCGCGCGATTCCTACCTCAACATCCCCGCAATCCTGTCCGCCGCGACCATCACCGGCGCTGACGCGATCCATCCCGGCATCGGCTTCTTGTCGGAGAACGCGGATTTCGCCGAGGTCGTGCTCGAGCACGGCTTTACCTTTATCGGGCCGAAACCCGAGCATATCCGCGTCATGGGCGACAAGGTGCAGGCCAAGGCGGCGGCGCGCGAGCTCGGCATTCCCACCCTGCCCGGCTCGGCCGGCGCGCTGCGCGACATGGATACGGCGATCGCGGCCGCACGGGAGATCGGCTATCCGGTGCTGCTGAAGGCGGTGTCGGGCGGCGGCGGGCGCGGCATGAAGCTCGCGCACGACGAAGCCGGCCTGCGCTCGCTGGTGCCGCTCGCCCAGGCCGAGGCGCAGGCCGCGTTTGGCGACGCTTCGGTCTATCTGGAGCGTTTCCTCGACCGGCCGCGCCATATCGAGATTCAGTTGCTGGGCGATGGCCGCGGCGGGGTCGTGCATCTCGGCGAGCGCGATTGCTCGCTGCAGCGCAAGCACCAGAAGATTCTCGAGGAAACCCCTTCCCCCGGGCTCGACCCGGCCGCACGCGAGCGGCTGACCGCGACCGCCGTCGCGGCACTCGAAAAGCTCGGCTACCAGAGCGCCGGAACGATCGAGTTCCTTTATCGCGACGGCGAATTCTATTTCATAGAGATGAACACGCGGCTCCAGGTCGAGCACCCGATCAGCGAGATGATCAGCGGCATCGACATCGTCCGCGAGCAGCTGCGGATCGCCGCGGGCGAGACGCTCGGCTACCGTCAATCGGACATCCACCTGCGCGGCCATGCCATCGAATGCCGCATCAACGCCGAAAACCCGGACGATTTCCGGCCCTCGCCGGGGCGGATCAGCGAGTACCACGCGCCGGGCGGCCCCGGCATCCGCGTCGATAGCGGGCTGTACCAGGGCTATACGGTGCCGCCCTATTACGACAGCCTGATCGCCAAGCTGATCATCTATGGCGGCGACCGCGCGGAATGCCTGATGCGGCTGCGCCGGGCGCTCGAGGAATACGTGATCGGCGGGATCGAGACGACGATCCCGCTGCATCAGCGCCTGGGCGACAACGCCGAGTTCCAGCGCGGCGCCTACGACATCGGCTGGCTCGAACGGCTTCTCGACCGCGGTTGAGACGATGCCGTCGCTGATCCCGCTATCTCCCGAGATTCTGCTGAGGGCCTATCAGGCCGGTATCTTCCCGATGGCCGAATCGGCCGACGACCCGGAGCTGTTCTGGGTCGATCCCGAGCGGCGCGGCATCCTGCCTTTGGACGGGTTCCACCTGTCGCACCGGCTGCGCCGGGTGGTGCGCCAGGGCCGCTTCGAGGTGCGGGTGGATTTCGATTTTGCCGGCACCCTCGCCGCTTGCGCCGAGGCGACCGACAAGCGCCCGAACACCTGGATCAACGACGAGATCGTGCGCCTCTACACCGGGTTGTTCGCGCTCGGTGCAGCGCATAGCGTCGAGTGCTGGCAAGGCGAGCGCCTGGTCGGCGGGCTTTACGGCGTATCGATCGGGGGCGCGTTCTTCGGCGAGAGCATGTTCAGCCGGGTCGCGGACGCCAGCAAGGTGGCGCTGGTGCATCTGGTGGCTCGGCTGCGCGCCGGCGGCTTCCGCCTCTTGGACCTGCAATTCGTCACCCCCCATCTGGCGCAGTTCGGCGCAATCGAGGTGCCGCGGACGCAATATCACCGGCTGCTCGCCGACGCGCTGCGCTATCGCGGCGTCTTCCCGCGCGGCTTCGGCGTTGGCGGCGGGGGTGAGGGCGGCACGGGCGCGGGCGACGGCGGCGCGCTCGCCGCCTTGCAGCCGAGCAGGATCACGTCGTAGACGGGATGCTCGAGTTTCGACAATGCCGGGCTCGACGAGAACATCCAGCCGCTGAACAGGCGTTTCTTGGCCTCGCCGGGCGGCGTCTCGTAGATCTGGATAAAGGCGGCGTTGTCGGGCGGGTCTTCGGGCCGGCTCTTCTCGCAGTCGCGCACCAGGATCGAGAGGGTGCCGAAGGTAACGGAGGCGCCGACCGGCGCCTCAATCTGCGAGACCCGGGCCGAAATCTTGTCGAGCCCTTGCAGCAAGGCGGTCGGCGCCGGGATCATCTGAGCCGCGGCGGTGTGGGCGAACAGCCCTGCCGCTACGGCCAGGACGCCAAGCCTCATTTACGGTAGGGGTTGACGAGGCCGGCGATGATGCCGGCCAGAACCTCGCGCAACTGGGCTTCGTCGGCGCCCATCAGCACCCCGTCCTCGAGCGCGTCCTGGGCGAGGCCGCGCAACTCCGCGAGGTTCTCGTTCAGCACTTTGATCTTCTCGACGCAGGATACGGGGTCCCCTTCGGGCCTATGCCAGACCGGGAAGTCCTTTGTCGGCGAATCGGCCATCGCACCCTGCCCTTCACTTAGCCGGCGCGTCGGCCGGCGGCGCGGCGCCGGAACCGTCGCCCTCACCCGGCTTCTTGGGCGGCGAAAAGATCATCTGCCCGATCAAATGCTCGAGGCTGACCGAGGATTGGGTGAACTTGATTCGCCCGCCCGCCGGCAAGTCCTTGTCCGAGCCGCCCGGCACCAGCGACATGTATTTGTCGCCGAGCAAGCTCGACGAGACGATCTCGGCGACCGTGTCGTCGGGCAGCTTGACCGAGGGCTCGACGCTCATGCGCACGGTGGCGAGAAACGTCTTCGGATCGAGCTTTGCTTCAACCACCGAGCCGACCTTGATGCCGCTGACCCGCACGTCGCTGCCGTCGCGAATCCCGTCGATATGCTCGAAATTGGCCAAGAGCTCGTATCCCTTCACCGCGCGCAGCTGGCTGCTGTTGTAGGCGAAGAACAGGAACAGCGCGGCCACGACCAGCACCACCGCACCGAGCACGGTTTCGAGCCCATTGCCTTTCATCGTTTGGTTCCGCGCATCGTCCGGCCGTTCGTCCGCCCTATTCCGGCGTCCACGGCTGGTAGTCGCCGGCGGCACGGGCGCGATGCCCGCCGCGCAATACCGAGCCGCGGGGATGATAGGCCAGCGGCGTGCCGGTCATGTTGGGCTCATGCGGCTTTTCCCAGGCATAGTGCGGCCAGTTGCCGGGCACCTCGTTGACGGTGTGGTGCAGCCAGGCATGCCATTCCGACGGTACTTTCGACCCTTCAGGCTCGCCCTGGTAGATCACCCAGCGGCGCTCGCGGCTGAAGCGGCCGCCGCCGCGCCCCGAAGGCTTGTCGCCTTTGAGCCGGTAATAGCGGTTACCGTACTGGTCGGAGCCGACCAGCTCGCCGCGCAGCCAGGTGAGGAGTCGCGTTCCGAGCGCCGTCATATTCCTGTTCCGTAAGGCGGGCGGACTATTGCACCGCCGCCCACTCCCGGTAAAGGGCTGCTTCGGCAAGCACTTGCCATCGCCCCGGTTGAGCGCGCGGCGCCTCGCTCTCCGCGTCTGTCAAGACCAATCCCATATGTTGTGTCCTAATAAATTGGATACATACATGTTGATCGGCCCCTCAGCGAGGCACATAATCCTGTGGCTGAAGGACAAGACAAATACCGGATTTAGCGCGGAACGCTGACCGGAATCTGTGAAACCGGGGGAATGTTATGCAGATCGCGCGTCGTTTTACCACTTCCGGACGTGATCCCTACGAAGGCATCGCCTTCCGTACGGCGACGAGCGAGATCCGCAACCCCGACGGCTCGGTGGTCTTCGCCGCCGAAGGAGTCGAGGTCCCGGCGGAGTGGAGCCAGGTCGCCTGCGACATCCTCGCGCAGAAATACCTGCGCAAGGCCGGCGTGCCGGCAATCCTGAGTTCGGTCGAGGAGGCGGATGTCCCCGACTGGCTGTGGCGCCGCCAGCCCGATTCCGACAAGCTCGCGCTGCTGCCCAAGGAAGAGCGCGCCAGCGCCGAGACTAGCGCCAAGCAATGCTTCGACCGGCTCGCCGGCACCTGGACGTATTGGGGTTGGAAGGGCGGCTACTTCGACACCGAGGACGACGCGCGCGCCTATTTCGACGAGCTGCGCTTCATGCTCGCGCGGCAGATGGGTGCGCCCAACTCGCCGCAATGGTTCAACACCGGGCTCTATTGGGCCTACGGCATCGACGGCCCGGCGCAAGGGCATTTCTATGTCGACCACCGCACCGGCAAGGTGCGCGCGTCCGAGAGCGCCTACGAGCACCCCCAGCCGCACGCCTGCTTTATCCAGTCGGTCGCCGACGATCTCGTCAACGAAGGCGGGATCATGGATTTGTGGGTGCGCGAGGCGCGGCTGTTCAAATACGGCTCGGGCACCGGCTCCAATTTCTCGCGGCTGCGCGGCGACGGCGAGCGGCTGTCGGGCGGCGGGCGCTCGTCGGGACTGATGAGCTTTCTCAAGATCGGCGATCGGGCCGCCGGCGCGATCAAGTCGGGCGGCACCACGCGGCGCGCGGCAAAGATGGTGATCGTCGACACCGACCATCCCGACATCGAGGCCTTTATCGATTGGAAGGTCATCGAGGAGCAGAAGGTGGCGGCGCTGGTCGCCGGCTCCAAGCTCTGCGCCAAGCATTTGAACCTGGTCATGGCGGCCTGCCGCGACGCGACCGCCGAAGACCCGTTCGACCCGAAGAAAAGCCCGGCGCTGAGACGCGAAATCCGCGCGGCGCGGGCGGTAATGATCCCGGAAAGCATTATCCAGCGGGCCATCCAATTCGCTCGCCAGGGCTACGAGACCATCGATTTCCGCACCTACGACACCGATTGGGATTCCGAGGCATACCTGACCGTCGCCGGGCAGAACTCGAACAACACGGTGCGGATCACCGACGAGTTCCTCGCCGCGGTGGAGGCGGATGCCGACTGGGACCTGCACCGCCGCACCGACGGCAAGGTGGCGAAGACCGTGCCGGCCCGCGCGCTGTGGGACCGTATCGCCTATGCGGCCTGGGCCTCGGCCGATCCGGGGGTGCAGTTCGACACCACGATCAACGACTGGCACACCTGCCCCGAGAGCGGCCGCATCAACGCCTCGAACCCGTGCTCGGAATACATGTTCCTCGACGACACGGCGTGCAATCTCGCCTCGCTCAACCTGATGACCTATCGCGGCCCGGAGGGGTTCGCGGTCGACGATTTCCGCCATGCCACCCGGCTGTGGACAATCGTTCTCGAAATCTCGGTGATGATGGCGCAGTTCCCGTCACGGGAGATCGCCCGGCTCAGCTACGCCTACCGCACCTTGGGGCTCGGCTACGCCAATCTCGGTGGCCTGTTGATGTCGATGGGCATTCCCTATGACAGCGACGAGGGCCGCGCGATCGCCGCCTCGATCACCGCGCTGTTGACCGGAATCACCTATGCGACCTCGGCCGAGATGGCAGCCGAGCTCGGGGCCTTCCCGGGCTACGCCAAGAACCGCGACAACATGCTGCGGGTGATCCGCAACCATCGCCGCGCAGCCCATGGCGAAAGCGACGGCTATGAGGCCCTCGCGGTGACGCCGGTGCCGCTCGACGGCCCGGCCTGCCCGGACCGGCCGTTGGTCGAGGCGGCGCGCGCCGCCTGGGACGCGGCGCTGGCGACGGGCGAGAAGCATGGCTTCCGCAACGCCCAGACGACGGTGATCGCCCCGACCGGCACGATCGGGCTGGTGATGGATTGCGACACCACCGGCATCGAACCCGATTTCGCCCTGGTCAAGTTCAAGAAGCTGGCGGGCGGCGGCTATTTCAAGATCATCAACCGCATGGCGCCCGACGCGCTGCGCACGCTCGGTTATGACGAGGACGAGATCGCGGCGATCGAGCGCTATGCGCTCGGCCGCGGCACCCTCAAGGGCGCGCCGGGCATCAACCACGAGACCTTGATCGAGAAAGGGTTCGACGCGAACGCGCTGGCCGCGGTCGAAAACGGGCTCGGCTCGGCGTTCGATATCAAGTTCGCGTTCAACAAATGGACCTTGGGCGAGGCGTTCTGCATCGAAACGCTGGGCGTCGCTCCGGCGGCGCTGGCCGATCCGGCATTCGACCTGCTGACGGCGATCGGGTTCAGCCGGGCCGACCTCGAGGCGGCGAACACCTATTGCTGCGGCGCGATGACCCTCGAAGGCGCGCCGTTCCTCAAGCCCGAGCATTTGGCGGTGTTCGATTGCGCCAACCCGTGCGGACGGATCGGCAAGCGCTCTCTGTCGGTCGATAGCCATATCAAGATGATGGCGGCCGCGCAGCCCTTCATCACCGGCGCGATCTCGAAGACCATCAACATGCCGAACGCGGCGACGGTCGAGGAATGCAAGGACGCCTACCAGCTGTCTTGGCGCCTCGGCCTCAAGGCGACCGCGCTCTACCGCGACGGCTCGAAACTGTCGCAGCCGCTGGCCTCGAACCTGTTCGGCGACGACGAGGAGGCCGAGGACAAGGCCGCCGACCTCTACGCCCAATCGCCGGCCGAACGGGTGCCGCTGGTCGCCGAGCGCATCGTCGAGCGGATCATCGAGCGCATCGCCCGGCCGGAACGGCGCGAGTTGCCGCATCGCCGCAAGGGCTACACGCAAAAAGCGCGGGTCGGCGGCCACAAAATCTATTTACGCACTGGCGAGTATGAGGACGGTTCGCTCGGCGAGGTCTTCATCGACATGCACAAGGAAGGCTCGGCCTTCCGCTCGCTGATGGACAGCTTCGCGATTGCGATTTCCTTGGGGCTGCAATACGGCGTGCCGCTCGAGGAATTTGTCGAGACCTTCACCTTTACCCGCTTCGAGCCGTCGGGCGTGGTCGAAGGAAACGAGGCGATCAAGATGGCGACCTCAATCCTCGACTACCTCTTCCGCGAGCTGGCGGTGTCCTATCTCGGCCGGAACGATCTTGCCCATGTCGAGCCCGCCGACCTGATGCCCGACACCGTCGGCAGGACCGCGGTCGCCCAAGCGAATTTGCGCGAGATCGATGAAGCAGAGTCGGTCGGCGCCGACGTGGCGGCGATGATGCAGCGCGTCGCCTCCAACGGCTATGTTCGCAACAAGCTGACCGTGCTGCATGGCGGCAAGCGCACCGCCGGGGCAACGGCCAGGGGTGACGCACCGGCCGCCGAGATGCCGCTTTTTGCCGACGGCGCGCTGGCCGTTGTCACGGATACCATTGAACTGACCGTAACGGCCGAACACAGGCACGACCCGCGTATCGAAGCGATCCGCGTGGCGCGAATGAAGGGCTATGAGGGCGATAGCTGCGGCGAATGCGGCAACTTCACCCTGTTGCGGAACGGAACTTGCTTGAAATGCGACACCTGCGGCTCGACCAGCGGGTGCTCATAGGCCCAGCAGGAGACTCCCCCATGCCGGTCAACCAGCTGATCTATCAGGGCGTGGTGTTTACCTTTGCAGGAGGCGCGCGGCTGGACGGCGTTCCTTCCACGCTTCGGGCGGACGATGTACTTTTCCTCGCGCGATGAGGCCATCGACGAGGCGATCCGCCTGATCGAGGCGTTCTAGGCGCCGCGGCTATTGCGGCAAGCGGGGTAGAAGTCGCCTTGCCCGCGAACAGTCCTAGCGATATTGATAGCGGGAACTTTCGCGAAGGAAAGCTGCATGGCAACGCAACAACTTCTGTTGCATCTGCCCGATGAGTTGATACGGCGCTTGAAGCGCACCGTGCCGCCGCGCCGGCGCAGCAAGTTTATTCAGGATTTGCTGGAGCAGGCGCTGCCGCCCGACGGGGTGGTCGAAACCGACCCGCTGTATCAGGCCGCGCTTGCGGCCGAAAAAGACGAACAACTGGCGGCCGAAATGGCCGAATGGGAGCCGGCGATGATCCACGATGGGGTCTCGGTTCCTTCCGGCGACGGGTCGGCAGGCTGATGGCCGCCTCCTCCGACAGCGGCATGGCCGTGCGCCGCGGCGAGGTCTGGTGGGTCGATTTCGATACGGTCGAAGGCGGCGAGATGCGCAAGATGCGGCCGGCCGTGGTCGTCACCGCCGATGCGCTGAACCGGGCGCGCCGCACCGTCATCGTCGTGCCGCTGGCGACCGGGCCGCAGCCGCGCCCGCCGCTTGTCGTCGCCACCCCGTCCGCCGGCGACGGCCGCGTGGCGGTATGCGACCAGGCCCGCGCGGTCGACAAGGCACGTCTGACCCGCACCGCCGGGCAGCTTTCTTCCACCGATTTGCGCGCCATCGAGGACGGGTTGCGCCGCATCCTCGAACTTTGAACCGCGCCCCTCGTCCCTAGCCTTTTCGCCCGGCCTGGAAAGCTCTAGGCTAGCCTCCATCGAATTCACGGCGGGAGGCCGCGATGGAATACGGGTTTGGCGCGCCGGTCAGCGGGCCGTTATCGGGGGTCAAAAGCCTGACCAGCGTCGTCACCGAGGGCGAGGCGATCGGCTACGACTACTGCACGCTGAGCGATCACGTCGTGATCCCGCGCGAGCTGGAGGCCAAGTATCCCTATTCCGACACCGGCGAGTTTCCCGGGCGCGCCGGCGGCGACCGCCACGAGCAGCTGACCGCGATATCGTTCGTCGCCGCCAAGACCAGCAAATTGCGGCTGGTCACCTCGGTCATGGTGGTGCCGCACCGCCCGGCGGTGCTGACCGCAAAGATTTTGGCGACGATCGACGTGCTGTCCGAGGGGCGGCTGACGCTTGGCGTCGGCGCCGGCTGGTGCCGCGAGGAATTCGAGGCGATCGGCACCGATCCCTTCGCCGAGCGCGGCGCGGTCACCGACGAATACCTGCTCGCCTGCCGCGAGTTGTGGACCAACGAGAACCCCAGGTTCGACGGAAAATACGTCAAGTTCTCCGACATCTTCTTTGAGCCGCGCCCGGTGCAGAAGAAGGTGCCGATCTGGGTCGGCGGCGAGAGCGGACCGGCGCTGCGCCGCACCGCCAAGCTCGGCGACGGCTGGTATCCGATCGGCACCAACCCGCAATTCCGACTCGACACCCTGGAGCGCTTCAAGGGCGGCATCGAGCGGTTGCACCGCCATTGCCGCGATGCCGGCCGCGACCCCAAGGAAATTGCGCTCGCCTACCGGGTCACCCAGCGCGGCGCGGCGGTCCCCGAAAAGGCCGATAATGGCGACCGGCGCCTGTTCTCCGGCGGCAACGACCAGCTCGTCGGCGATCTGCGGGCATTCGAGGATCTCGGCGTCGTCGCGGTCGATTTCAGCTTTGATGGGGCCAACGCGGCGGAGGTCGTCGCCAACATGCGGCGCTTCCGCGAGGATGTGCTGGCCAAAGTGTAGTTTCGGGTCTTACGCCTATCATTGCGAGGAGCGCAGCGACGAAGCAATCTCGGCGGTAAGGGCCTCAAGCGATCGAGATTGCTTCGCTACGCTGGCAATGACCGGCTGAACGATAGGAGCAGACCTTGCTGAAACTGGGTTACAAGGCGTCGGCCGAGCAGTTCGGGCCGCGCGAGCTGCTGGATTTCTCGGTGCTCGCCGAGGAGGCGGGGTTCGAGTCGATCTTCGTCAGCGACCATTTCCAGCCCTGGAAACACACCGACGGGCACGCGCCGAACTCGCTCGCCTGGCTCGGCGCGCTTGGCGCCAGCACCAAGCGTGTTGTCATCGGCACCAGCGTCGCGACCCCGACCTTCCGCTATCACCCCTCGATCGTGGCGCAGGCCTTCGGCACCATGGGCTCGATGTTTCCGGGCCGCGTCGTGCTCGGCCTCGGCACGGGCGAGTCGCTGAACGAAGTGCCGGCCACCGGCATGACCTGGCCGGGCGCCAAGGAGCGGCGCGACCGGCTGCGCGAGTCGATCCACCTGATCAACAAGCTGTGGACCGAGGACCGGGTTACCTGGGACGGCCAGTTCTACAAGACCGAAAGCGCGACGATCTACGACAAGCCCAAGCAGAAGGTGCCGATCTGGGTCGCTGCCTCCGGC
>JBBRPG010000095.1:0-14481 GCA_038228485.1 Alphaproteobacteria bacterium | reverse complement strand
GCGACATCGTCCCACACCGCGTCGACCCCCGCGCCGGTCAGCGCCGAGACCGCGCGCACCGGCGCCTCCCATCCCGGCACCGCCGGCGGGATTAGGCGCAGCGCGTTGGCGTAGTCGGCGGCGGCGCGGTTGGCGTGGTCGAGCAGCTCGCCATCGGCCTTGTTGATGAGGACGAGATCCGCGAGTTCGATGATGCCGCGCTTCAACCCCTGCAGTTCGTCGCCGGCGGCGGGCGGCAGGATCAGCACGAACATGTCGGTCATCTCGGCGACGGTGGTCTCGGATTGCCCGGCGCCGACCGTTTCGACGATCACCGTGTCGAACCCGGCCGCCTCGCATAGGAGGATCGTCTCGCGGGTGCGGCGGCCGACCCCGCCCATCCCGCCGCCTGCCGGGGACGGGCGGATGAAGGCGCCCGGCGCGCGCGACAGCTCGGTCATCCGCGTCTTGTCGCCGAGGATCGCCCCGCCGCCGCGCTTCGAGGCCGGGTCGACCGCCAGCACCGCGAGCTTGTGCCCGCGCGCGAGGCCATCCAGACCAAAGCGCTCGATAAAGGTCGATTTACCGGCGCCGGGCGGACCAGAAATGCCGAGCCGGGTCGCGCCGCCGGTATGCGGCAGCAGGGTTTCGACCAGCCGCTCGGCCTCTTCGCGGTGGTCGGCGCGGGTCGATTCGACCAAGGTCACCGCCCGCGCCAGCGCTCGCCGGTCGCCGGCCCGCAGGGCATCGAGGAACGCGGGCGTCTCGCCCGCATGCGGCCGGGACGGCCGCGTTCCTCGGGTCACTCCGCTGCGAGCGCCGCCTCGCGGCGGGCTGCTTCCTGCTGGCGCGCCCACATCGCCGTGTAGACCCCGCCTTGCGCGATCAGCTCGCGGTGATGCCCGCGCTCGACGATGTGGCCGCCGTCGAGCACCAGGATCTGGTGGGCATCGACGATCGTCGACAGGCGGTGGGCGATGATCAAGGTGGTGCGGCCGGCGGCGATTTCCGCGAGGCTCGCCTGGATCTCGCGCTCGGTCTTGGTGTCAAGGGCCGAGGTCGCCTCGTCAAATATCAATATCTGAGGCGCCTTGAGGATCACCCGGGCGATGGCGACGCGCTGCTTTTCGCCGCCCGAGAGCTTCAGCCCCCGCTCGCCGACTGTGGTGTCGTAGCCGTCCGGCAGGCCGGCGACAAAGTCGTGGATGCGGGCAAAGCGGGCGGCCTCCTCGATCTCGGCACGGCTGGCGCCCGGGCGGCCATAGGCGATGTTGTAGAGGATCGTGTCGTTGAACAGCACGGTGTCCTGCGGCACGACGCCGATCGCGCGGCGCAGGCTGTCTTGCGTCACGTCGCGAATGTCCTGGCCGTCGATCTCGATCGTCCCGGCATCGATGTCGTAGAAGCGGAACAGCAGCCGCGCGATCGTCGACTTGCCGGCGCCGCTGGGCCCTACGATGGCGACGGTGTGGCCCGGCTGAATATCGAAATCGATATCTTCCAGGATAGGACGGCGCGGGTCGTAGCGGAAATCGACTTGCCGAAACGCAACCGCGCCGCGCCGCGCCTCCAGCGCCGCCGCACCCGGCCGGTCGACGATCTCGGGCGCGACCTTGAGCAGCCCAAACATCTGCTCCAGATCGACCAGCGACTGCTTTACGTTGCGGTAGACCATGCCGAGGAAATTCAGCGGCATGTAGAGCTGGATCAGATAGGCGTTGACCAGCACCAGGTCGCCGACCGTCATCTGCCCGGCGGCGACCCCCTCGGCGGCGATCAGCATCATGCCGATGAGACCGCAGGCGATGATCGCCCCCTGGCCGATATTGAGCGCGGCGAGCGTCGTCTCGCTTTTGACCGCGGCGTGCTCGTAACCTGACAGCGAGCGGTCGTAGCGCTCGGCCTCATGCGTCTCGTTGCCGAAGTATTTGACGGTCTCGAAATTCAACAGGCTGTCGACCGCCTTGGTATTGGCCTCGGTGTCGCGCGCGTTCATCTCGCGGCGGAAGCGCACCCGCCAATCGGTCACGGCAAAGGTAAACCCGACATAAAGGACGATCGTCGTCAACGTGACTGCGGCGAGGCGCCAGTCGTAGACCCGCCACAGAATGCCACAGACCAGCAGGATCTCGATCAGCGTCGGGATCACGTTGAACAGCATGATCGACAGCAGGAAGTCGATCGCTTGGGTCCCGCGCTCGACCGCGCGCGACAGCCCGCCGGTGCGCCGGTCAAGATGAAAGCGCAGCGACAGCGTGTGCAGGTGCTTGAATGCCGACAGTGCCACGCGCCGCACGGCGCGCTGCTCGACCTTGGCAAAGACCGCGTTGCGCAGCTCGTTGAAGGAGCCCGAGAACAGCCGCGCGACCCCATACGCGACGATCAGCATCACCGGCACCGCGGCGATTGCTGCGGCGGCGCCCCCCGGCGCACTCTTGCCCGACAGCGCATCGACCGCGCCTTTGTAGAAAAACGGGATGGTAATGTTGATCAGCTTGCCGCCGGCGAGCAGCGCCACCGCCAGCACCACCCGTACCCGCAGCTCCAGCGAGTCGCGCGGCCACAGATAGGGAAACAGCCCCTTCAGCGCTTTGAGCCCGTCGACCAGCGTTCCCTTGGGTCCGGCCATCGCCGAGGGCGGCATGCGGCCCCGGGGACTCATCGGGGCGGCCTCATTTCGCCGGCTGCGGTGCGGCCGCCGGCTCCGCGGCGGGCAAACGCCAGCCGACCAGCGCGGCGGCGGCCACCAGCACCATGCCGCAGAGGAATGGGCTGTTGCGGCCGAGCCCGGCGAACAGCGCCCCGGCCAAGAGCGGTCCCAGCACGCGCGACAGGCTGCCGACCGATTGCGCGACGCCCATCACCTCGCCCTGCTCCTCGGCCCCGGCGCGGCGCGAGATCAGGCTGTTGAGCGAGGGCTGCATCGCCCCCATGCCGAGCGCGAGGCCCGTCACCGCCGCCAGCAGCACGGCAAGGCCGTGCGCGAACGGCAATATCGCCAGGCCCAGCGCGATCAGCGTCAGCCCGGCGACAAGCAGCTTCTCCTCGCCGAACCGCGCGGTCAGGCGGCCGATCAGACCGCCTTGCATCACCGCCGACAACAGCCCGACATAGGTGAAGACATAGCCGATCTGCGCCGGCCCCCAGCCGAATTGCGCCATCGCCCACAGCGCGAACGTCGCCTCCATCCCGGCAAAGGCGAGGATCGCCAGGAAGAACACCAGCAGCAGCCGCGCCAGCGCCTTGCGGGCGAGCGCCGCGTGCAATGCCGCGAACCGGCCGCGCCGCGGCCGCGGCGGCAGCCCCGCCGGCAGGCTCTCCTTCAAGAAAAAGACGACGCCGATAAACGCTATCAGCGACAGCGCGCAAGCGATCAGCCCGGGCGTGCGCAGATCGGCGGTCGCCGGATCGTGGCCGGCGACGACCCCGCCCAGCGCCGGGCCGATGATGAAGCCGATACCGAACGCAGCGCCGATCATCCCCATGCCGCGCGCCCGTTTCTCGGGTGGGGTGACGTCGGCGATGTAGGCTTGCGCCGCGGCGATGTTGCCGGCGCAGGCCCCGGCCAGCGCCCGCGCCGCGAACAGCATCCACACCGCGCTGGCAAAACCCATCCACAGATAGGCGAGCGCGGCGGCGCCCATGCTGACCATCAGCACGGGGCGGCGGCCGACGCGGTCGCTGAGCCGGCCCCAGATCGGCGCGGTCAGCATCGACATCAGCGAGAACACCGCCATCAGCACCGTCACTTCCTGCGGCGAGGCATGGAACTGCACGGCGTAGAACGGCAGGAGCGGAATGACCAGGCCGAACCCGATCAGGTCGACCAGCACGATGAGGAAAAGAATATGCATTCTGGCGAGGTTGATATCGCGCGGGCATTGGCGGAACAAGCGCCGATCGTGCTCCGGGGCGGATCAGCCGACTGTGATGGTTTCTGGTTTGCCGCAGCCCCGGGCCGTATTCTGTCGAGAATGCCGCTGCCGGCGAAGATCACCCCTTCGGCCGCAACCTGCGCTAATATCGCCGCACCAGCGGACAGGGGGCGGCGATGAGGCTCGGCAAGCTTGGCGTATGGGCGGCGATGGACACGATGACCGCGGCCGAAGGCGCGGCCTTCGCCAAGCGGGTGGAGGCTTGGGGCTATGCCGCGCTGTGGCTGCCCGAGAGCCGCGGGCGCAACGTGCTGGTGCATTCGTCCTGGCTGCTCGCCAACACCACCCGGCTTATCGTCGCGCCCGGCATCGCCAACATCTACGCCCGCGACCCGATGGCGATGGCCAACGGCCAGCGCGCGCTGGCCGAGCAGTCGGGCGCGCGGTTCCTGCTGGGTCTCGGCGTATCCCACGTGCCCTCGGTCGAGGGCTTGCGCGGCCATGTCTACGGCAAGCCGGTGACGACGATGCGCACCTATCTCGAGGCGATGAAGGCGTCGCCTTACGGCGCGCCGGAGCCGGCCGAAAAGCCGCTGACCATCCTCGCGGCGCTGGGGCCGCGCATGCTGGCGCTGTCGGCCAGCCACGCCGATGGCTCACACCCTTACAACGTCACCCCGGAGCACACCCACGAGGCGCGGCAGATCATGGGGCCCGGCAAGCTGCTATGCCCCGAAGTCTGGGTGCTGCTCGAAACCGACGCGGCCAAGGCGCGCTCGCTCGGCCGTCAGGCGCTCGCCAACTACATGCGGCTGGACAATTACGTCAACAACTGGAAGCGGCTCGGTTTCGGCGATGACGACCTTGCCGGCGGCGGCTCCGACCGCTTTATCGACGAGAACGTCGCCTGGGGCGATGAGGGCAAGATCCGCGCCCGGCTGCAGCAATATTGGGACGCCGGGGCCGATCATGTCTGCATTCAGTCGATCGCGCCGGACGGCTCGCGCAAGCCCGACGAGAAGGTGCTCGCGCTGTTGGCGCCGGGCTGAAGCCGCCGGGCGAAGTCCGTTTCCGCGGTCGCGAATCAAGTTCCGGCCAGCTGATATAACCCCCTAAACCTTGACGACATCGGCGCCGCGCCCGACATTGGAACGGCCAACGAAAGTCAATGGATGTATTCCGAAACAACCCGATCGATCAAAATCACGGTTCGGCCCTTCTATCTGGACCAGCACTCGTCGCCAAACGAGAGCCACTTTGTCTGGGCCTACCACGTGCGCATCGAGAACGAGGGCGGCGAGACCGTGCAGCTCCGCCGCCGCCACTGGCAGATCACCGACGCGCTCGGCCGGCTGCAGGAGGTGCGCGGCCCCGGCGTCGTCGGCGAGCAGCCGGTGCTGAAGCCGGGCCAGAGCTTCGAATACACCAGCTCCTGCCCGCTGACGACGCCGTCGGGCCTCATGGTCGGCGACTACGAGATGGAAACAGACGGGGGCGAGAACTTTTTGGCGCGCGTCCCCGCTTTTTCGCTCGACAGCCCGCAGGAAACGCGGCGCCTCAACTAACCCAGCCAAACGATAAATGGCGCCGCGCCCGATGCGGCGGGAAAGAGCTCGGCATGAACGACATCGTTACCCCGTCCCTGGTCACGCCGGCCCCTGCCAAAGCAGACCGCCCGTCGCGCGAGGCGGCGATGGAGGCCGTGCGCACCCTCCTGCGCTGGGCCGGCGACGACCCCAGCCGCGAGGGGCTGCTCGGCACCCCGGACCGGGTGGTGCGGGCCTATGAGGAATTCTTCAGCGGCTACGACGAAGACCCGGTGCAGCTCTTGCACCGCACCTTCGAGGAAATCTCCGGCTACGACGAGATCGTCCTGTTGAAGGACATCCGTTTTGAATCGCATTGCGAGCATCACATGGCGCCGATTATCGGCAAGGCTCATGTCGCTTACCTGCCGAACGATCGGGTCGTCGGCATCTCGAAGCTGGCGCGGCTGATCGAAGTCTATGCCAAGCGGCTGCAAATCCAGGAGAAGATGACCGCCCAGGTCGCCAACACGATCGACGAGGTACTGCGGCCCAAGGGGGTCGCGGTCGTCATCGAGGCGGCGCACCAGTGCATGACCACCCGCGGCGTCCATAAGCCCGGGGTCAGCATGGTGACAAGCCGGATGCTCGGCGTGTTCCGCGACGACGCGACGACCCGGCGCGAGGTGCTGTCGATGATCGGCACCCCCGGCGGCCACAGCATGGCCAACGTCTAGGGCTTAACCGGGTGGCGGCGCGGGGGCCGCGATCTCGCGGGTTTCGAGCCGGCCGTTTCCCGCGTCGAAGCCGAGCCGGATGCGGTAATTGGCCCAATCACGGCGATAGACTACCGGGTCGGGCAGCGGGATGTCCGCCGTCGACACCATCACCAACACCTGGGTCTCGCTGCGATAGGTGGCGTCCGCGCCATTCGGCAGCGCGACCGGCTCCTCGTCGAACCGCGAGTTGAGCCAGGGGCTTCTCAGCGTTTGCTGACCGCCGCTCACGCGCGGCGCGCGCACGGCATCGAGCGCGGTCGCCGGCGTTCTCGTGCCGTCGGGGGCGACGAGCTCGGCGGCGCGCAGGGGCAGCGCATCGCGGGTGTCGATCTTGATCACGTCGGCGATGCCGCCGCGCGGAAAGCTCGCCTGCATCACCGGCTGCGCCGGAGAGATGGGCGGCGGCCCGCCGTCGCAAGCGGCAAGCAGGAGCAAACAAGGCAGGATCGAGAGAAGGCGGCGCATCGTGTCCCCCAAAAGCCCAGATGGGGCGCGATCGGCTTATCTCAGCGGTGTAGCGCGAAACCGGGCGACGCCGAAAGAGGAAGCTGCCCAAAGCGGAAGTTATCGGGCCGCCGGCCTCACCGCCACGAACCGTGACAGCGGCGAAACCGGCATGGCACTATCGGGTTCGAACGCTGCAGGGAGAAGGCGCATGGACGGGGCAACCACAACGGTCCGCGAGATCGGCACGGTCGAAGACAAATTCTTCACCATCCGCGACTTCCGCCTGACCAAGGGCGGGGTCCTGCCCGAAGCGACGATCGCCTATGAGACCTATGGCGAACTTGCGCAAAATGGCCGCAACGCGGTGCTGCTGACCCACGGCTTCACCAGCAGCCACCACCAGGCTGGGCGTAACCCGGCCAACGCCAACAATCCCGGCGCCTGGGACGGGCTGGTCGGGCCGGGAAAGCCCATCGACACCGACAAGCTCTTCGTCGTCGCCTCGAACATGCTGGGCTCGTCGTTCGGCTCGACCAACGCGGCGAGCCGCAATCCCAAGACCGGCCAGCCTTACGGTCCTGATTTCCCCAATGTCACCATCCGCGATATCGTCGCCGCGCAGAAGGCGCTGCTCGACTCGATCGGGGTCAAGCATCTGGTCGCGGTTGCCGGGCCGTCCTACGGCGGCTACCAGGCGTTCCAATGGGCGACCGCCTATCCCGATTTCATGGATGCGATCGTGCCGGTCAACACCGCGCCCTGGGCCTCGGTCAACACCGACAGGCAACTGGCCGAGGTGACGGCTCGGCTCGCCACCGACCCGGAATGGAACGGCGGGCGCTATTACGATAACGGCGGCTGCAAGGGCACCCTGACTGAGATCCGCCTCGAGACCCTGAAGCGCTACGGCAATGACGAGGTGCTGAAGCCGCGCTTTCCCGACCCCGCCGAGCGCGCCGCGGCGATGCGCAAGAACGCCGCCGACTGGGCGGCGAAATGGGACGCCAACTCGCTGATTATCCTGCGCCGCGCTCTGCTGGGCTTCGACACGCGGCCGATCTTCGACACGATCAAGGCCAAGGTGCTCTACGTGCTGTGCCGCACCGACGCCCTCTTCCCGCCGAAGATCGCGCCGGACGTGATGAAGGCGCTGGCCGCCGCCGGGGTCGAGGCGTGCTATTTCGAGATCGACAGCGACCTCGGCCATTCGTCGAGCGGGCCGGAGCACGCGAAATGGGCGCCGGTGCTGCGTGATTTTCTTGCGCCGCTGATCGCCAAGGTGAGCTGAGCCGGAACGCGGGCGTCTCGCCCGCCCTATGGACCTAAGAGCGGCCGGGACGGCCGCGGTCCGATGACCGATCTCAAGCTGCGTACCCTCGGCCATGCGACCATCGCGCTGTATCGCGAGGGCGAGCGGCCGTTGCTGTTGACCGATCCCTGGCTGGTGGGCTCGGTCTATTGGCGCAGCTGGTGGCTGCAGCATTATCCCGACGACGCCGAGCTCGCCTGGCTCGCCGGCGCCGCCAACGTCTATCTGACCCACGAGCACCCCGACCATTTCCACATGCCGTCGATCCGCCGACTGGGGCCGGCGCCGCTGTACCTGTGCCCGGCGCTGGCCGAGACCGGCTTCGTCGATTACTTGCGCGAGCGCGGCTACCACGCCGAGGTCGTCCCGCCGTTCGCATGGCGGCCGCTCGGCGAGGGCGTGTCGATCCTATCGCTGCCGCTGTGGAACGACGACAGCCTGCTGCTGATCGACACGCCGCAGGCGCTGATCCTCAACCTCAACGACGCGAAGCCGGCGCCGTCGGTGGTCACCGCGCTGCGCCGCCTCGCCGACCGGCTGGCCAAGCCGCGCATCGTGCTGGCGAGCTATTCGCCGGCGAGCGTCATCAACAGCTTCAGCGACAAAGACGGGCCGATCCTGCTGCGCAAGCCCGAGCATTACGCGGCCTATTCATGCCGGCTGTGCGAGCGGCTCGGCGCCGACGTGTATCTGCCGTTCGCCAGCCAGGCCACCTTCGAGCGCGCCGACAGCGAATGGGCCAACCGGCACCGCACCACCTTTGCCGATCTCGAACGGTGCTGGCAGGGCAAGGCCAGCCTGCTGCCGCCCTATACCACACTGGACCTCGCCAGCCTTGCCGCGGAGTCGACGCCGCCCGCCGAATACCGGGCGCGGCCGCCGGCGATCCGGGCGGCGCGGACCGAGGCTCGGCTCGCCGAGGAGCAGGCGGCGACGATCACGGCCGAGGACATCGCCGCGCTCCAACGCAAGCTCAACCTCTGGCGCTGGCCGTTATGGGCGATTTTTCCGCGAGGGTTTGCGTTCGAGGCAGGCGGGCGCTGCCTTGTCTACGAGCCGCGACGCGGGCGGGTGCGCGACGAGCCCGCTGGCGATTACGGCGATTTTGTCATTGCGGTGCCGACGCTGACCCTCAAGGAAGCATTGCGCAACGACCATATGACCGACCTCGGCATCACCATGTTCGTGCGCATCCGCCTGTTGCGCCGGCTCGACCCGCGCAAGGTCTATGCGATCTTCATCCTGTTCCAGTTCGACGATTACGGCCATATGCGGCGGCCAAGCGCGTTCCTGCGCTGGCTGTGGCGGGGTTTGCGCCATTCGCTGCCGCGCCGGCTGCCGCTGCCACCCACGCGTCGTTGCGAGCGGGGTCGTAGGATGGGCTGAGCGAAGCGATATCCATCGCCTTTGCCAAGGGATGGGTTTCGTTGCACTCAACCCATCCTACGATGATCGCGCTCATTTCGCGGCGCGGCGGCGGGTCTTCAGATAGTCGATCGCGGCGTTGAGCTGCACATCCTGCGCGGTGCCGATAATCGCGGGCACGATCGGATGGTCGCCGACCGCCGGGGCCGCCACCTTGGCTGCATCGACGGGCTTGACCTTGTTGGTCGGGGCGAGCGCGCCGGTCGGCTTGAGCGAGCCGTAGAGGTCGCTTTCGTAAGTCACCAGCGCGTTGGCGACCTGCTGCTCCTTGGGCAGCGAAACGACGACCTCCGGGGTTATCCCATGACCCTGGATCGAGCGCCCGGACGGCGTGTAATAGAGCGCCGTCGTCAGCCGCAGGGCGCCGTGCCCTTCGATCGGGATGATGCTCTGCACCGAGCCTTTGCCGAAGCTGCGGGTACCCAACAGGGTGGCGCGGCGGTTGTCCTGCAGCGCCCCGGCGACAATTTCCGACGCAGAGGCCGAGGCGCCGTTGATCAGCACCACTATCGGCGTGCCGCGGATGAGGTCGCCGTTAGGCGCCGCCTCGTAGACCCGGTTCTCGTCGGGGTCGCGGCCGCGCGTCGTCACCACTGTGCCGGAATCGAGAAAATCGGCGGCCGCCTCGACCGCCGCATCGAGCAGCCCGCCGGCGTCGTTGCGCAAATCGAGGACAAACCCGTTCAGCTTGCCGCCGGCCTGTTGGTGCAGCCGGGTCAGCGCGCTGCGCAACGTGGCCGAGGTGTTCTCGTCGAAGGTGCTGATCCGGACATAGCCGATCTTGTCCGGCTTCATCGCCGACTTGACCGACTCGACCTTGATGATTGCCCGCGTGATCTTAAGCTCGAACGGCTGCCGGCCGGTGCGCGCGATGGTGATGGCGACGGCCGTGCCGGGGGCGCCGCGCAGGCGGCGCACCACCTCCTCGATGTCCATGCCGACCAGCGCCGTCCCGTCGGCGCGGACGATGCGGTCGCCGGGATGGACCCCAGCCGCGGCGGCCGGGGTGCCCTCGATCGCCGACAGCACTTGCGGCACGCCGTCATCGACCGAAATCTCGATACCGACGCCGCCGAACTGGCCGCTCGTCGTCGCCATCAGGTCGACGAACTCGCGCTGATCCATGTAGTCGGAATGTGGGTCGAGCCGGGTCAGCATGCCCTTGAGCGCGCCGGTGACCATCTGGTCGGGCTTGACCGGCTCGACATAGCTGCGCTGGACCTCCTGCATGGTCCGCTCGATCAGCGCGATATCGGCCGGGGCTCCGGCCGGCGTGCCGCCGCCGGCGACCGGCTGGCAGCCAGCCAAGCTCAACGCGGCGGCGATCGCCGCCGCGCCGCTCCAGCCAAGCAGATACCCGCGGTCAGTCATCGCGGTCGAGCTGGTTGCTCGGGTGCGCGGCAGAGAAGGCGTCGAGTTTCATGCATTCGCCATGGATGCGGGCGACGGTCGGGTAGGGGCTGAGATCGAGCTGGTAGCGCTCGGAATTGACCACCTGCGGCGCCAGCGCGATGTCGGCGAGGCCGGGCCGGTCGCCGTGACTGTAGCGGCCGGTGCGTGGGTCGCCGGCCAGCAGGCTTTCCAGCGCCGCAAAGCCGCTGGCGATCCAATGATTGTACCAGCCCTCCACCGCGGCCTGGTCGTGGCCGAGATCGTGCATCAGATAGCGCAGCACCCGCAGATTGTTGATCGGATGGATGTCGCAGGCGACGATCGCCGCCAGCGCCCGCACCCGCGCGCGGCCCGCCGCATCGGGCGGTAGCAGCGGCGGCTCCGGATAGGTCTCGTCGAGATATTCGACGATCGCCTGCGACTGGATCAGCGTGTCGCCGTCGATCTCCAGCGCCGGCACCAGCCCTTGCGGATTGACCCCGAGATAAGCGTCCTGCCGCTGGTCGCCGCGGCGCAGATGGATGAACGCGTCCTCATAAGCAAGGCCCTTGAGGTTGAGCGCAATGCGCACGCGAAACGCGGCCGAAGACCGGAAGAAGCCGAAGAGTTTCATGGGGACGACTCGAGGTACCTGGCTGCCGGCGCGCGAACCTACTCCGCCGGCAACGCGACGGAAAGGACGCCGATCCGATTTTGCCGTTAATCGTCCCCTCGGGCCGTATGCCCCGCCGTCAGTGCAGCGAGTGCCGCGCGTTTTCGGTCTGCTCGAGCCGGCGGATGTCGTCGCGCGGCAGTGTGCCTTCGGCGGCGGCGCGCCGCAAATCGACGGCATTGGGCGTGACCCGCATCGCGGCGAGCATGTCGGCAGCGGCGTTACCCGACAGCGCTGCCTGCAGCGGCAACCGCGCGTGTCGATAGCAGGACTCGCGCTGGGCCGCATCGAGCCGATTGAAGTTGTGGTCCTGCATGAAGCACAGCTCAAGGGCTTGCCGCTTTACCGAGTCGCTCGGGTAAATCTCTTCCCAAATGCCGGCAAACACCCCGGGATGTACCGAGGCTACGCCGCCGGCAAAGGCGACGACCGCAACCACGAGCAGCCACTTGAACATGCGGTGGACCCCCATTCTCATCCCCCTCGTTTTAGCCGCCCCCTGAGCGGCGAAATGCCGCATTAGCGGCGGACCGCACCCTCCGGTGCGCCGATGAAGCCGGCGATCAGGTCCAACAGATCGCGCAGCACGATGGGTTTCGCGACGTAGGCGTCGCAGCCGTTGTCGAGCGCCTTCCTCTCGTCGCCCGCCATCGCGAAGGCGGTGACGGCGACCACCGGAATGGCGTTGGTCTTCGGGTCCGCCTTGAGCTGCCGCGCCGCTTCGAGCCCCGACATGTCGGGCAGCTGCAAATCCATCAGGATGATGTCGGGGCGATATTGCCGGGCCCATTCAAGCGCCACCGCACCCTCCGCGGTCGACAGCACGTCGTAGCCGTGCGCCTCGAGCACATCGTTCAACAGCTTCATGTTGAGCTCGTTGTCCTCGACGATGAGGATGCGCTTAGCCGCGGCATGAGGTTGATCTGCACCCAGCATCGCTCAAGTGTCTTGAGTGTCGGTAGATTTGTCTTTGCGTGTCGCGATCGTCGCCGCGCCGACCGGCGTAGACTGCGTCAGGTCAATCGGGGGGCGCGGGGAAATTGATGGGTATCGAGCAAAAATACCATCGAATTTGCGTTGGCCGTGGAAGTGAAGGAAAACGCATGCGTTTCTCCGCCGCTATTGCCGCCCTGATCCTCGCCGCCTCCGCGACCGGGGCAGACTCGCAAGATTTCGCGGCGGTCGAGGCGGCGCGCCGAGGCGCGCTGATCGCGGCGCTTCCGGTCGACGCGGCAAAGCGGGTCTTCGGCCTTGCCGCCGCACCGTCCGCCGCGCCGCCGCTGGCGATCGGCGGCTATGCCAAAGGCTGCATCGCCGGCGCTGTGCCATTGCCGGCCGACGGGCCCAACTGGCAGGTCATGCGCCCGGCCCGCAACCGCGCCTGGGGCCATCCTATGCTGATCGCGACGATCGAGCGGCTGGCGGCGGCGCTGCCCGCGGCGAGCGGCTGGCCGGGCTGGCTCGTCGGCGATCTCGGCCAGCCGCGCGGCGGCCCGATGGTCACCGGCCACGCCTCGCACCAGATCGGGCTCGACGCCGACATCTGGTTCATGCCGATGCCGGAGCGCCGTCTCAGCGCCGGCGAGCGCGACAACATGGCGGCGCCGAGCATCGTCGCCCCTGGCGGCGATGATGTCGACCGCACCGTCTGGGGCCCGCAACACCGGCGGATGATCGAGGCGGTGGCGCGCGCGCCCGAGTTGGCGCGGATGTTCGTCAACCCGGCGATCAAGCAGGCGCTGTGTCGGGAAGCCGGAAACGACCGCGACTGGCTGCGCAAGGTGCGGCCGTGGTGGGGGCACGACGACCATCTCCACATCCGGCTCAATTGCCCCCCGGGCGACACACTGTGTGAAAGCCAAGCGCCGCCCCCGCCCGGCGACGGTTGCGGCGAGCTCGCCTGGTGGTTTACCGCCGAAGGGAAGCACCCCAAGCCGGGACCGCCGGAACGGCCGCTCAAGGTCAGCGAGCTGCCGCCGGCCTGTGCCGGAGTAGCCGCAGCTAAGTAATCGTCGTCATTGCGAGCGTCGCGAAGCAATCTCGGTCCGTACCGAGACTCTCCGCACGAGATTGACGCGTCGCGCTATGCGCTCCTCGCCGTTGACGCAACGCATCAATGCAGCCGCGGCGCCTTCAGCAGGCGGGTGCGGTCGGCCGAGGGCACCCGCACGGTCATCGGGTCCTTGTCGCGCATGATCTGCAGCACGACCTCGCTGCCGGCGGGGCCGCTGGCCCACACCCGGCGCCAGAACGAGGCGAGGCTCGACACCGGGTCGTCGCGCACAGCGAGGATGCGGTCGCCCGGCTTCAGCCCGCTGTTGATTGCCGGTCCGCGATCCGACATGCCGGCGACGACGACTGCGTTCTCGTCCTCGATCTCGGTGGCGTAAAGGCCGAGCCATGGCCGCGGCGGCCGGTTCGGCTTTCCATAGGTCATCAGGTCCTCGATGATCGGCGGCAACAAATCGATCGGCACCACCATGTTGACGTCGCGGCGCAGCTCGCGGCCGTTCGAGCGCTGCACGTGCAAGGAGCCGATGCCGATCAAGCTGCCGTCGGCGGCGATCAGCCCGGCTCCGCCCCAGAACGGGTGCGCCGGGGCGGTAAAGATCGCCCGGTCGAGCAGGTATTCCCAGTGCCCGGCGAATTCCTGGCGGGCGACGACGGTGGCCGCGATCGCGTGGCGGCGTCCGCCCTCGGCGGCGATGACGACCTTGTCGCCGGCGCCGACTTTGGTGCCGGTGCTCAATTCGATCGGCTGCACGTTGAGCCGGCCCAGCGCCTGAACCAGACCGAACCCGGTCTCCTGGTCGTAACCGATGACGGTGCCCGGCACCGCGCCGCCGACACCCGACGTCAGCCAGATCGAATCCGCCTCGGTGATCAGATAGCCGATGGTCAGCACCAGCCCGTCCTTGCGGATGAGGACGCCGCTGCCGGCGCGCTCGGTGCCGAGCGTCGGCGCGGTGAACGCGTCGTCGGGGACCGTCGCCTGCAGACCCAGAACGCCGGTCAGGGTCTGGTCCAGATCGAACGCGCAATCCTCAGCCTTGGGCTGCAGCTCGTTCGGAATTTCCCATTCGATGGTACGCGGCAT
>JBBRPG010000094.1:0-14530 GCA_038228485.1 Alphaproteobacteria bacterium | reverse complement strand
CTTGCATAGCGCAGCTCCTCGCGTCGATACTCCGCCCGGGTGATTTCAGTCCACATGTTGTGGCTCCCTGTTTGTCTGGCAACAACACGGAACCACAACTCACTGAAATCACCCAATTCATTTCCAGTCCGGCTCTGAGGACGAGAACGTGACCGTCTTGTTAACCACAACACGCGGCGGCAGAGGCCGCCGCCGCGGGGTGCGGGTTAACCGTAATGCTCGATCCGGGTCTCGTCGGGCAAGCGCTCGGCGCCGATCGCGTTGAAGATCGGGGTCAGCACGATCGCGACGATCAAATTGAGGACCAGCGTCATAAGCGCGGTATAGGACGGCAGCACATAACCGCCGATCGACAGCGGGTAGATCGGCGTGAAGCCCTGCGCCGCCGCCAGCGCCGTGCCGACGACGATGCCGACCAACCAGCCGATCATTAGCGCCTTTTGGTGGAACCACCGCGTGTAGAGCCCGATCACTACCGCCGGCAGGGTCTGGATAATCCACACCCCGCCGAGCAGCTGCAGGTTGATCGCGTATTGCAGCGGGATGAAGACGATGAAAACCAACGCGCCGAACTTCACCAGCAGCGAGACGATTTTCGCCATCTGCGATTCCTGCACCGGCGTGCAGTTCGGGTTGATGAACTCGCGGTAGATGTTGCGGGTCCACAGATTGGCGGCGGCGATCGACATGATCGCGGCCGGCACCAGCGCCCCGATCGCGATGGCGGCAAACGCGACGCCGACAAACCATGACGGAAACACGGTCAGGAACAGCGCCGGCACCGCGAAATTGCGCGGGTACTCCTTGGCGAGATCGGCGAATTGCGGCGCCTTGTCGACCCCGGCGGCGATCGCCATGAACCCGAGCAAGGCGATCAGCGCCAGCAGGAACGAATAGGCCGGCAGCAGCGCTGCGTTGCGGCTGATCGCGCCGCGCGAACTCGCACTCAGCACGCCAGTCATCGCATGCGGATAGAGGAACAGCGCCAGCGCCGAGCCGAGCGCCAGGGTGAAATAGCCGCTATAGGGCAACAGCGCGTTGGCCGGCCCCGGGGCGAGGAGCAGCTTGGCCTGCGGGATCGCGGCGAAGATCTTGCCGTAACCGCCGAGCTGGAGCGGGATCATGACCACTGCCGCGATCACGGTCAGCCAGATCAGCGTGTCCTTGACGATGGCGATCGCCGCCGGCGCGCGCAGCCCGCTGGTGTAGGTGAAGGCGGCAAGGATGACAAAGGCGATGACCAGCGGCAGATCGGCCATCCAGCCGCTGCCCTCCAGCCCGAGCGCGGCGATCACCACCTGGATGCCGACCAGTTGCAAGGCGATGTAGGGCATCGTCGCGACGATGCCGGTCACCGCGACGGCCAGCGCCAGCCAGCGGCTGCCGTGGCGCCCCCGCACGAAGTCCGACGCGGTGATGTAGCCGTTCGCGCGCGCCACCGACCACAGCCGCGGAAACACGACGAACACGAACGGGTAGACCATGATCGTGTACGGCACGGCGAAAAACGCGATCGCTCCGGCCCCGAACATCAGCGCCGGCACCGCGATAAAGGTATAGGCGGTGTAAAGGTCGCCGCCCAACAGGAACCAGGTCACCACCGTGCCGAAGCGGCCGCCGGCAAGGCCCCATTCGTGCAGGAGGTCGAGGTCGCCGCGGCGCCAATGCACCGCGACAAAGCCGAGGACCGTGATGGCGACAAACAGCAGGACGAAGACGGCGAGGGCGGTCCAGTCGATCGGCATGGCCCGGCCCCCGGCTCAGCGCTGGCCGCGGTGGAGCGCGAGATAGACGATCAGCGTCAATCCCGACGCAATGAAGATCCACAGCAGCTGATACCAATAGAAAAACGGGATGCCGGCCCAGGACGGCTCGACCTTGTTGTAGCTCGACACCCAGATCATCGCGATGTAGGGCACCAGCAACAGCAGATACCAGAGTCGCGAGGGTTTCGCGCCCGACCCGTTGCCTTGCATGCGTCCCCCCGGCCGAACAGAGCGCTAAGCGCGCGGCTTTATTAGCCGAGAACTGTCCCGCATCGCCGCGGCGATTGCAAACCAATTGGCGGCGCAAAACCGTACCGTGGGCCTTGCGCCATGTATCTAGCCTCGCCACCGGCCACTCTATAGTCTCGGGGCCCAATTGGTTGTAATCGGCGCGCCGCGGGGAAAGGGATCGAGTGGAGCAACGCAATCTGGGCAGATCGGGGCTGGCGGTGTCGCTGGTCGGGCTCGGCTGCAACAATTTCGCCGGACGGATCGATTTCGAGGCGACCCGCGCGGTCGTCCACAAGGCGCTCGACCTTGGCATCACGCTGTTCGACAACGCCGACACCTATGGCGAGCGCGGCGGGGCGGAAGAGTATCTCGGCCGCATCCTCGGGCCCAGGCGCCGTGACATCGTGCTGGCGACCAAGTTCGGCCGGCCGATGGATGCGGCGGGCAAGCTGCAAGGCGCGTCGCGCGGCTACATCATGGACGCGGTCGAGGCGAGCCTCAAACGGCTGCAGACCGACTACATCGACCTCTACTGGCAGCATATCGAAGACCCGCGCACCCCGGCCGAGGAAACGATGCGGGCAATGGACGACCTCGTGCGCCAGGGCAAGGTGCGCTACACCGCCTGCTCGACCCTGTTGGCGTGGCAGGTGGTCGAGGCGAACTGGATCGCCAAGTCGCAGGGGCTCACCCAATTCATCGCCTGTCAGGAGCGCTACAGCCTGCTGGAGCGCGAATATGAACCGAACATGGCGCGGATGGTCAAGGCCTACGGGCTCGGGCTCGTCCCGTTTGCGCCGCTGGCGAACGGGCTGCTGACCGGCAAATACCGGCGCAACCAGCCGCTGCCCGAGGGGGCGCGGCTGACCGTGACGCAGCGCATGGCCGACCGCTACCTGACCGAGCGCAACTGGGACGCGATCGAAGGGCTCGCCGATTTCTGCGCCGCGCGCGGCCGCACGATGCTGGAGCTGGCGATGAGTTGGCTGGCATCGCGGCCGGGGGTGTCGAGCATCATCGCCGGCGCCACCGCGCCCGAGCAGCTGGAGGCCAACGTCCACGCCACCAGCTGGAAGCTGACGAGCGAGGATTTGGCGGAGATCGACCGGCTGACGGCAAACTGATGGCCAAGATGTGTAGGATGATCGACACCTAGAGGAGGACGCTCATGGACATTCGGCTGGACGGCAGAAGCGCGATCGTTACCGGCGGCAGCAAGGGATTGGGCCTCGCGATCGCCAAGGAATATGCGGCCTCCGGCGCCGACGTGGCGATCCTGGCCCGGGACCAGGCCTCGCTCAACGACGCCAAGGCGGCGATCCAGGCGATGGGCGGCAAGGGCAAGGTGCTGGCTATCAGCTGCGACGTGTCGAAGGCGGGGCCGATCAAGGCCGCCTGCGACCAGGCCAACGCCGAATTCGGCAAGGTCGACATCTTCGTCAACAATGCCGGCCAGTCGACCCGCGGCCCGTCGGAGACCATCACCGACGAGCAGTGGCAGTCCGACCTCGACCTCAAGCTGTTCGCGCAGATCCGCTTCTGCCGCATCCTGATGCCGCAGATGAAGCAGCGCAAATGGGGCCGCATCATCAGCGTGCTCAATATCGGCGCCAAGGCGCCGGGCGCCGACAGCGCCCCGACCTCGGTCAGCCGCGCCGCCCAGATGGCCCTCACCAAGGCGATGTCGATGGAGGGCGCACCACACAACGTGCTGGTCAACTCGCTGCATGTCGGCGTCATCGTCAGCGACCAGATCGTGCGCCGCCACCAGCGCGAAGGCGCCAATGTGAGCCTCGACGATTTCATCGCCCAGGCCGGCAAGGCGGTGCCGATGGGCCGCATGGGCAAGGCCGAGGAATTCGCCGCGGTGGCGACGTTCCTGGCGTCCGAGCAGGCCGGCTATGTCACCGGCTGCGCGATCAACGTCGACGGCGGCCGATCGCCGGTGGTGTAGCCGAAACCGGCCACTCACTTGCCTCGCTTCGCTCGGCACCCTCTCCCCGTAAACAGGGCTTTGCACAAGAACGGCTTCCTGCACAAATAGAACATCGTGCTCAAGAATAGCAGGAAGCCGGTGGGGGCGCGATCGTCCGAGCGGAGCGGAGGGGGTCGTTTCTAATTATCGCTGCGGATGTCGGCTCTCTGGTCTGCGCTTCTGTTTGTTTCCGCTGGCCGCAACCTTCGCCATCTTCGATTACCGGCACCGGATTGTCTGTGACAGGAGTGTTGCTCGAGCGGGTTTTAGCAAGTTCAGCTGGGCAAATCCCAAATGTTTTCTTTTTTTGGACCAATTGCCGCGAGGCAAATGACACCCCGCTCTTTTAGCGTCCGAAGTGCCAGGTGAACGCTACGGGGGTTCTTGAATTTGGTGTCCATTTTGAGGGCTATCTGAGTTGTCGTCAGTGGCCCGGCCTCGCCAAGTGCGCGGACTATCGCCGCCTGGGTCGGAGAACCTATCGGTAGCTCGCTGTTGACCTTCTTCAGTCCGAGACTCTGCATCAACTCGGACTTCTCACGATGTCGCTCGGCGATTATCCGCCGCAGCTGTGCGATTGAAGGGGGCGAATTCACCCGCGCCAGTATCCCGCTTATGAAACGGCCTTTGCCTGTCAGTGAGTAGAGTGGGTGTCTGCCGTCCTCGGCCTCTGCCTTCTCGATAATACCAGCCTTTTCCAAACCCTGAATGACTTGACCCGACGCATGTGCTTTATCGTCGAAATAGCCTTTCGGCATGGCATAGGTAAGGTCGATTGTTCGGACAGAGCCCAGAAGCTCAAGGTTCTGGACAAACTGAACCCGAACTTCCCCAAAATCTGCAAGAATGTCAGCGGCCTCGCATTTTGGAGCGTCGGAATCGTATTGGGGATGGCCCAGGCCTCTGGGGGTAATACCGACGTAGGTGTGTTGGCCGAGTTTGAACGTGATAATCAGCCCGAGAGCGCTTAGCTGTTCCAGGTATTGCCGCAACTTTGGGCTTGACGACAAGGCAACCAGGGATAAATCGGCCGCCCGACACATCGTTTCCGGCGAAAGGGAAGACAGGAGCCGCTCGCGTGGACTTCTAAGTATTGGTGACCGAATTAAGAGGGCGTCCTTGTCGAAACACTCTGACAAAACGTAGACGAATTCTCCCTTCTCGCCTGCAACCTCGAAACGACGGACTTTGCCCTCCTTCATCATCTTCTTGAGTATCTGATCAATTCTCTGCCGCGTTACCTTTAGGGTTTCGCGTAGTTCGCCCGCTGATTTCGGCTCCTTCAGCATCGCGACGGCTTTGTCGTAGGTCGGCCGCTCGATGTCCATTTTCAGAGGTGGGATTTCGGCCTCAGCGCTCTCCGGGGCATCGGCGGAAATCAGGATACCATGTCGGACCTTTCGGATTGCTCCGCTGCGCTGTAGGCGCATCAATGCGCCGTGTATCGTCGTAACTGGTGCTGTCGGTGAGAATCGCTGGATCAGCGCCTTGCGTCGCCACGGTTTCCCATCGGCTAGGCACTTGAGAAGAACGGATTCGACCTCGCTTTTTGGCTCTGACTGGATTTGAGAGCGGGCCGCCGCTTTCCGGGCCATCGCGTATGATGGCAATCGCTGAAAGCCGAAATTCCCGTTCCAAGACATCGCGTAGTCGGGACTCATCCAGCGACTTCGCCGCAAATCTAAGCATATATCGGTGCATCTGAAGGCCACCGGGTGTAGCGTGGCATGAGCGACGATGGTCAATCGCGGAACGCTGCGCGTTAAGAGAGTTATCGACGGGCTATCTGGCGTCATAGCTGGAGCAAGCCCAGCCATGACGCCCAGGTAATGCGGCCAGTCATCAACCCATCCGCAGATACTTCTCCTCCAGCGCGCGCCAGTCCGCGGTGCCGACCGCGTCCTCGCGCTCCTGGAAGGTAGCGAGGTCGGGTTCGACGCGGGTGGTGTGGCCGTCTTCCTTGAGCACCGCCAGCACGCGCTGGGCGGCGCGGATTGCAGCGCGGTGGGTCTGCGACGGGTAGATGCCGAGGCGGAAGCCCATCGCCTCCAGCTCTGCGGCGGACTGCATCGGCGTCTTGCCGCCCTCGAAGACGTTGACCAGGTTCGGGCCGTTGACGCTGCGGCCGACGATGCGCAGCTCCTCGACCGTCTGCGGCGCCTCGACAAAGCCGACATCGGCGCCGGCTTCGAGATAGGCGTTGACCCGGTCGATCGCGGCTTGCAGCCCCTCGACCGCGCGGGCGTCCGAGCGGGCGATGACGACCATGTCCGGGTCGCGGCGGGTGTCGACCGCGGCCTTGATCTTGCCGACCATCTCGGCGACCGGGATCACCTCCTTGCCCTCGTAATGGCCGCATTTCTTGGGCGCCACCTGGTCCTCCATGTGAAACCCGGCGACCCCGGATTTCTCGTATTCGCGCACGGTGCGGATCACGTTGATCGCGTTGCCATAGCCGGTATCGGCGTCGGCGATGACCGGGATGCCGACCGCCTCCACCGTAAGGCCGATGAAATGCACGTTCTCTCCCACGGTCAGCAGGCCCAGGTCGGGGTAGCCGCTCGCCCGCGAAAAGCCCCCGCCGGTCAGGTACACCGCCTCGAACCCGGCGGCTTCGACCAGCCGGGCGGTCAGGGTGTCGTAGGCCCCCGGCACCATTGTGTAGCCGTCGCGCGCGATCAGCCGGCGCAAAGCTTGGCGTGGGTTCATCGGAAACTCCTTTTGTCAGGGCGTCGCTCAGGGGAGCGCCCGCGGCCGGCGCTGTCAATCGCACCGATGCAGCAGTTTGTTAAGCATGGCTCGGCTAGGCTTTCGGCTCGTTTCTCCTTGCCCATACCTACGGCGGATACCCGCGATGAAACGACTGTTACCGGTTTTGCTCTGCTCTCTCTTCCTGGGGTCCGGCGCGGCGCGGGCCGATGACCCGCCGCCGGAGCAAGGCTGCGGCCTCGCTTCCGGCGCGCTGGTCAACCAGGGCCAGGGCGTGGCGGTGATCAACTGCGTCGGGGTCAGCGAGGCCTATGGCGGACAGCTCGCCGGGGTATTGACCTATATATTGCAGCACCGGCTCGATCCCGAGATCGTCATCGCCAAGCTCAGCGAGGTCGAAGGCGCGCCGGAAGGCGGCGCGCCGCGCACGCTGACCCCGGACCAGGGCCAGACCATCGTCCAGCAGCTCGTCGGCAAGCCGGGCGAGAAGATCGCCATCGTCGCCAACCCGGCGGGGAAGGACACCGGCGATTATGCGCTCGCCATCGCCACCAAGCTGCAGATGGCCGGCTGGCAAATCGACGGCAGTCAAATCAGGCGGGTGACCCCGGCCGGCTTCGACGATTTGCCGGGGCTCGTGATGGTCGTGCGTGATGTAACGGCGCCGCCCGATAAGGCCAAGCGGCTCAAGACGGCGCTGGCCTCGGCTGAAATCTTCCTGCCGATCATCGCCGACCCGGCTCTGCCGGCGGACGGCGCGATGCTGTGGGTCGGCAAGCAGCCCGGTTCCACCGCCGAGAAATAGATGAGCGCTGCGACGCTAACGGAGGCTGTCGCCGGGCCGCCGGCCGGCGCGACGACGCGGATTGCCGCGTTCGACGGAATGCGTGGCGTTGCCTGCTTGCTGGTGGTGGTGTCGCACTATTTCGGCCACGGATATTCGTTTTCGCGGCTGGTCGAGGGGAGCGGCGCGGTCGGGGTGATGATGTTTTTCGTGCTGTCCGGCTATTTGATCGGCGGCATCTTGATCGACCACCGTGACAGCCCGTCCTACTTCCGCACGTTTTATCTGCGTCGGGCCTTCCGCATCTTCCCGATCTATTACGTGGTGACCGGCCTGTCGCCGCTCGCGATGGCGGTGTGTACCTGGACCGCGCATTATTTTCCCCTCTGGTCGTACCTCACCTACACAGTGAACTTTTCGATGGCGTTTTCCGGCGAATACGGAAATGCCCTGCTGGTTCCGGTGTGGAGCCTGTGCATCGAAGAACAATTCTATCTGTTGTTTCCGCTGCTGCTGTATGCGTTGCCGCGCCATTGGCGCTTGGAGCGGGTATTGCTGGTGCTGATCGTGCTGGCGGTCGTCTGCCGCTGTGTGCTGGCCGGTGCCGGAGCCAACGAGCTCTACGGGAAGATGCTGCTGCCGACGCGCATGGACGCGCTGGCGCTCGGCGTGCTGGCCGCCCATGCGCGAAGAACCCCGGCGCTGCGTCACTGGCTGTCGCAGAATAATTCGAGTCGCATAAAACTATTTACCATCCTCGGCTTGCTGATATCGCTCGCCCTGAGCGCTGTCGAAAACGTCACTGGGGTGCCGGTCTGGGATGGTCTCGGTTTTCTCGCTCTTGGTGTGAGCTTTGCCGGGTTGATCTTGTTGATCGCCGACGGTGCCCCCGAGGCAAAGCGGCTGCGTTTGCCGGTCTTATGTTTCTTTGGGACGATCTCCTATTGTCTTTACTTAATCCACCTGCCGATATTGTGCGTGTTGCAGGCGCTCATCCTTGGCGGAATTCCGCCCAATTTCAGCCTCGGGCCGGCGTCGCTCGAGCAGACGGCGGTAACTGCATTGGCCTTCGCGGTATCGGTCGGGATCGCCTCCCTCTCGTGGATTTTCTTTGAGGGTCCGCTGGTGCGGTATGCCCACCGTTGGCAATACGAGCAGCCCCACACCGGCGCCTTTGCAGCGGAACCCGTACCCGAATTGCGTTCCTGATCCCGCGTTGCGGTTTCGGCGAAGGCTTCGTGGTCCTCGACAAGGTGCAGCTACGTCTTTTCATTTCTCGTAGAGGTAATAGCACCCCAAAAGGGTTGTCGTGGCTTTAACGTTGTCCTCCGCCATCAGCACAATGGTCTTCTTCTCGCCGATCTCCAGTTCGCACGTGCGCATGTTATCGCTCGGGGGTTCGCATTTTTTGAACGACTTGCCGATCTTTTTCTCGATAATGGTTTTCGTTTTGACGAAGTCTGCGTTGACCACCACGGAAAAACCGACGCCCATGCCGATACTTTGAGGAAAGACTTGCGCAACAGGAAGTCCGGCGACGGTCTGGCTCGATTTTGGAATAAAAAACGGGTCGTTGTCTTTGTGCAAAAAGTCCGACTGGAAACTGTCGGCAAATTTTTTCAATTGAACGGGATCGCTTGATTTCCAGTCGAGCCAGGAGACCTGACACGTTGCCAGGCGCTCGATGCCGAGATTATCGGCCGCCTGGGCAGGCATGACGGCGACCAGGAGGGCGGCCAAGGTACCGGCCCTTGAGAAGATATTCATTAAGGCCGCTTTCGAGACCGCGAAATCCAAGCGCCCGAACGATATGACCTATCGCGCTGGCGCAATGGCGGTCGCCGGCGCGGCTGGCGGCGCGACCGATGCGCCGGCGGCGGGGGGCGGCGCGGCGTCCGCCCTGGGGAGCGCGGCGCGGACGGTGTCGACCGCGGCCAGCTCCTCGACAACGAGCCTGCCCGGCACGTCGATCGTCAGCGACTTGCCGTTGTTGTTGGCGGTAAAGGTGACGGCAACCCCGTTCTGGTGCGATCTCAGCAGATCCTCGGGCAGGACGGCGGCGAACTCGTCGAAATAGGAGCACCCGGCCTCGCAAATGATCTCGTTGCGGCCGACCGCGACAAAGCGCAACGGCTGGTTGTCGGAACTGTGGGCGCCATCCCACCGGTAAGGACCGCCGTAATAGCTGTCGGCAACGTAAAGCTGGTGCGCGGCCTGGCCGGTCTTGGTGTCGAGCCAGCTGCGCAGGGCAAAGAAATTGGTGCCGGCGACGCCGAGGAACGGCTCGGTGTGCTGCAGCCGCGGGCTGACAAACGCGACAAAGCGGCCGTTCTGCTGTTTGGTGATTTCGACGCCTTCGCCGCCCTTCTGCGGCGGCAGCGGCAGCGGCGTGGGCGCGGGCGCCAGCATCGCGCAGCCGCCGAGCGTCAGCAGGGCGGCGGCAGCGGTGAGGTTGCGGATCATCAGGCCCGACCCCCCAGAACCGACTTGTTGTCTTCGCCGAGCGCGGGCGCGCGTTTGGTGAAGGCCGGGCGCTCGCCGTCGAAGGAGAGCGGCAGGCCGACCAGGGACAGGTCGCCCTGTCGCTGGATCTGGCCCAGCGCCGCGGTCGGCGCATCGGCGACGACCTGGTTCATCGCGTTGATCGGGCCGTTAGGGATGCCGGCGGTTTCCAACAAGCTGCTCCAGTGACTTACCGGCTCCGTTTTAAAGATATCCGCGAGGATCGCAACCAGCTCGGCGCGGTTGACGACGCGCTCGCCATTGGTGGCGAAACGCGGGTCCTCGGCGAGGCTCGGGCGACCGAGCGCGGCGGCGAGGCGGCGGAACAAATTGTCGTTGCCGGCCGCGACCATCAGGTAGCCGTCGCTGGCCTCGAACGCCTGGTAGGGCACGATCATCTCGACCCCGGAGCCGTGCCGCACCGGCAACTCGCCGCTGGCGAGGTGGCTGGCGAGCATGATGCTCATCAAGGCGAGCGAGGTCTCGTAGAGCGAGGTGTCGACGACGCCGCCCTTGCCGGTGCAATCGCGCTCCCGCAGTGCCGCGAGGATGCCGACCACAGCCCAATTGGCGGTGCCCATGTCGATGATCGAGGCGGTGACCCGCACCGGCGGGCGGCCGTCTTCGCCGAGCAGGCTCATCAGCCCGCTATAGGCCTGCATCATCGGGTCGTAGCCGGGGCGGTCGCGCAACGGCCCCACCGCGCCAAAGGCGTTGAGGTTGCAGCACACGAGGCTGGGCTTCTCCGCGGTCAGGGCCGCGGCCGAAAGCCCGTATTTGTCGAGCGCGCCGTATTTGAGGTTGTGGATGACGACATCGGCGCGCTCGAGGATCAGCGTCTTGAGCCGGGCGGCATCCTGGGGGTCGGCGAGGTCGATGGCGATGCCCTGCTTGGCGCGGTTGACCGCGTGGAAGCAGGTTGCCGCGCCCTCGGCGAAGGGCGGGCCCCAGCCGCGGCAGGCGTCGCCCCCCTTGGGGTTCTCGACCTTGATGACCTCGGCGCCGAGCTCGCCGAGGATCATTCCGGCATAGGGGGCGGCGATGCTGTGGCCGATCTCGATGACGACAAGGCCGGAAAGAGGGCGGGTGCTGGACATCGTTTTCCCAAAGAGACAGCGAGGAGAGCAGGACAAATCTTATAGTTCGTCCGTGCCCTCCGTGTCTGCGGGGTGAATTCGCCGAGCCGCTGGACTATCCTGCGGGACGATTTGCAAGAGGATCTCCGCGATGCCCTATGGCGATCAATCCGACGAAACCGTGACCTTGGCGCTCGGCGAGGACTATCCGGAGCTGAGGGAGTCGATCCGCAAGATCTGCGAGGGCTATCCCGGCGCCTATTGGCGCAAGCTCGAAGACGAGCAGGCCTATCCGACCGCGTTCGTCAACGAACTGACCCAGGGCGGCTTTCTCGCCTCGCTGATCCCGGAGGAATACGGCGGCTCCGGGCTGCCGCTGCGCGCCGCCGCGGTGATCCTCGAGGAGATCAACGGCTCGGGCTGCAACGCCGGCGCCTGTCACGCCCAGATGTACATCATGGGCACCGTGCTGCGGCACGGCAGCGACGCGCAGAAGCAGCGCTACCTGCCGAAGATCGCCACCGGCGAATTGCGCCTGCAGGCGTTCGGGGTCACCGAGCCGACCACCGGCTCCGACACCACCAAGCTCAAGACGCGGGCGGTGCGCGACGGCAATGCCGGGTACGTCGTCAACGGCCAGAAGGTGTGGACCTCGCGGGCGCGGCACTCGGATCTGATGCTGCTGCTGGCGCGCACCACGCCGGTCGAGGAGGTCAAGCGCCGCACCGACGGGCTGTCGGTGTTCCTGATCGACCTCAAGGAAAACCTCGGCAAGGGGGTCGAAATCCGCCCGATCGAGGCGATGATCAACCACAACACCACCGAGATCTTCTTCGACAATCTAAAAATCCCGGCGGACAGCCTGATCGGCGAGGAAGGCAAGGGGTTCCGCTACATCCTCGACGGCATGAACGCCGAGCGCATCCTGGTGGCGCAGGAATGCATCGGCGACGGCCGCTGGCTGCTTAACAAGGGCGTCGAATACGCCAAGGAGCGGGTCGTCTTCGACCGGCCGATCGGCCAGAACCAGGGGGTGCAGTTCCCGCTGGCCCGCGCCTGGGCCGAACTGGAAGCCGCCGACATGATCTGCCGCCGTGCCGCGGCGCTGTTCGATGCCGGGCGCGAGTGCGGGGCGGACGCCAACATGGCGAAGCTGCTGGCGAGCGAGGCGACCTGGCACGCCGCCGACGCGACGTTCCAGACGTTCGGCGGCTTCGCCTTCGCCAAGGAATACGACATCGAGCGCAAATGGCGCGAGGTGCGGCTCTACCAGACCGCGCCGATCTCGACCAATCTGATCCTGGCCTATATCGGCCAGCACGTGCTGGGCATGCCGCGGAGTTATTAGCAATTGTTCAACTCATCCTACGCTCCTGAATGCTGTAGGATGGGTTGAGCAACGCGAAACCCATCGTGACATCGGCCAGTGACGAACTATCGTCGAGTCTTCTTTCCTGGCGGCACATTTTTCTTCACAGTCAATCTGGCCGATCGCCGATCACGATTGCTGACCGACCGGATCGGGTTGTTGCGCGATGCATTTCGCTACATGCGCAATCGGCATCCGTTCACCATCGAAGCAGCCGTCATTCTCCCGGAGCACCTGCATACGCTATGGACGTTGCCTCAAGGCGATGGCGACTTTCCGTTACGCTGGCGATTGGTAAAGGCAGCCTTTTTCCCGCGGCCTTGCGAATGGCGAGTTGGTGTCACCCAGCCGCTCGCTCAAACGCGAGCGCGGCATCTGGCAACGCCGCTATTGGGAGCACGCGATCCGCGACGACGATGATTTTAGGCGGCACCTCGATTACATCCACTTTAATCCCGTCAAGCACGGCCACGTGCCTCGGGTTGAGGATTGGCCGCATTCATCCTTTCACCGGATGGTTCGATTGGGTGTTTATCCGGCGGATTGGGGCGGCGATGCTCGTGAGACCACATCCGGATTTGGCGAGAGATAAGGTCGTGCCGCGGCTGATGGGTTTCGCGTTGCTCAACCCATCCTACAATTTGGCGTAATCGATCGTAGGTCAGTCGAGTCATCGAGTGACTTAACCGCGTCCCACAGCGCATCGGGGGCGCCGCAGGCAGCGAATTTTGCGCGGGCGGCTGCGGGCGAGAGCGGGCGGGCGGGGCTGCCGAGGACGTCCGTGACCTCCAGGGCGATGGTGCGGCCGTCGGCGAGATCGAGCTCGACCCGGGCGGGCGCCAGCGCGTTCGGGTCGGGGTTGTTGTCGGCGATAACGGTGAGGCGGGTGGCGAGGGCGAGCGTGTCCGGGTCGGCGAGGGCTGATGGCGAAAAATCGTCGAGGCCGACGGTGCCTCGCCGCAGGCAAACCGCGCCGCAATAGGCGAGGCACAGCCTCGCATAGGCGACGGTCATGCCGGGCTCGGGGGCGCGGCCGACGAGTCGGTGGGTCAGCGGCGGCACCAGAAACCGGCCGGTCTTTACCTGCTCGGCGGTGACTCCGTGCGCCGCGATCAGCCCCTGCAGCCCGTCGATGCCGCCATGCGTGGCGCGGCCGGTAGGGAACGGCTTGTGGCTCAGCTCGCAGATGCGCCAGGCGCGGCCGAGCTCGTCGAACGGGGCGGGGTCGGCTTTGCCGTCGAACAGCGCGAAATAGCCGAACTGGCCGGAAATCGGCGCGCGCGGGCCGGGCATGCCGCGCCGCGCCAGCTCGACCGCGGCGACCACATTGCGCGCGGCGAAACCCATCTGCATCGCCAGTTGCGGGCTGGCCTCGATGTGCGCCTGCATCGTGCCGGCGCATTGGCCGTAATAGATGCCGAGCGCGTCGCGGGTCTGGGTCTCGTCGAGGCCGGCAAGCACCGCCAGCGCCGTGACCGCGCCGAACCCGCCGCAATTCGCCGGCCGAAAGAAGCGCATCGGCGCGCGCGAGCACAGGCCCAGGGTCGCCGCGACATCGACCCCGGCGATGACCGCACGGATCAGAGATTCGCCGGAGACGCCACCCTCGCGCTCGGCCCAGCCGAGCGTGCAAGCCAGCACCGCCGCCATCGCGTGCACCACCGCGCCTTCGTGGACCGGATCGAATTCCTGCGCATGGGTCTGAAAGGCGTTGACCATCGCCGCGGCGTCGAGGGGGAGCTTCTCGCCGCTGCCCCAGACGGTCGCTTCTTCCCGGCCGCCGCGCGCCATGTCGAGCACTTCCGCTCGCCACGGCGCTCGCGCCCCGGCGATGCCCACCGCCAGCGTGTCGGCGAAAAAAATCTTGGCAGCGGCGCAAGCCGCAACCGGCACCGCGCCGGCGGCCACGCGCTCCAGATGCGCGACGATCTTGTCGACGACGGGGTCGCTCATCGCCGCCTTTTCATTCCGCTTCCCGGCGCAAGCCGGGACCCACGTGCCCGCCGCTCGTGCGTCTGAGCTATGGGCCCCGGCTGTCGCCGGAGAGCGGGAGAAAGGGGTGCCAACGCCTTGTTATTTTGCCGCCAGCCGGGTGAGGATGCTCACATCGCCGAGGTT
>JBBRPG010000093.1:0-14566 GCA_038228485.1 Alphaproteobacteria bacterium | reverse complement strand
TAATATCAAAGGCTTACATTCCGAAAGTCGCAATCTTCTCCTGGGCACCACCGCTTCTTGGGCTCTAACCCGTCCGCTACCGATTGCACTCGGATGCGCGGATTTTGCATTGGCCTGACGTCCGCTTCTGACAGTTCTCGATAGCGGCAAGGTCGGCCGCATCGCGCCGGTCTCGCTGGGCACCGCCCCAAGCCTTGCCGTCCGTCGTCATGGCGATTGCGCCGCATTGTTTGGGGCCGACGCGAAAGACCACCTTGCACTTGTCGGTGGCGCAGCCCTTAAGCGCGGCGTCGTCGGCCTCCCGGGCGCTCTCTTTGTTCCAGCTATAGCCGTATTTGTGCGCTGCGTCGTCGAGGGCAAAAGCACCGTAGGCGGCCATGGCGCCTCCGGCGTCCATCGCGACCGCAACGCCGATCATCGAGGCTACCAACAGAGAGGACCGCACGGGAACTTCCTTTCATTGACACAAAACGCCCTTTGATTTGGCTTGGGCGCTGCTCGTTTTCCAGAGCGGGTCGCGTGAATAGCGGGTCATTTGCGATCCCCGCCCTGGTCTGTCATGTTCGTTTTGTACAGTCTCACGGTAGGAAAAGTCTAATGCGGGGGATGCACCGATCGAGGCGTGATCGCACCAAATCCTCCGGGCCCTCAGGGCCCCGGCAAGTCAGGCAAAAGCCGCGCGCCCAGGGACAACCACCGGGCGGGCAAGCAAAGGGTCCGGGGTTCGGCGATAAGCTCCCGCTTCTCGCGTCCCTGGTTCTGCCGATGGCGCTCGCGCTGTACCGGCCGGCGGCGGCGGACGACCGGGTCGGCGTCAGCAGCGCCGTCAACCAAGCCGGCACCGGCACGCCGCCGAACGCCCCGAGGCGCGAGCTGGTGATCGGCCAGGACATCGTCTTTCGCGAGCGGATCAATACCGAGGCCAAAGGTCAGACGCAGATCCTCTTCCTCGACGAATCGTCGATGAGCGTCGGGCCGAATTCGGACCTAACCATCGACGAATTCGTCTACGATCCGCATGCCGATACCGGCAAGCAGGCATTCAACGCGACGCGCGGCGTCTTCCGCTACGTCGGCGGCAAGGTCAGCAAGGTCGAGGGCGCGGTGACGGTGCAGACCCCGGTCGGGTCGCTCGGCATTCGCGGCGGCGCTTTTCTGCTGCGGCTGATTGGCGACCGGCTCGAGGTCGTGTTCATTTACGGCAAGGGCCTGACCGTGACCGGCCATAACGGGCGGCATACCCAGACGCTCAGGCGGCCCGGCTTTGCGGTATCCATCGACGGTCCTGGCGGCGACCCGTCCGACCCCTACCGGGCGACCACGGCATTGGTTCAAGCATTGAACGCCGCACTCGACGGACGCCCCGGGGGCACCGGCGGGGCGGCGGAAATCCCGACCGACACCCGCGTCGCGGTCAGCGGGGTCGGTCAGCGGCTGTTTTACTATTACGTCGCTCCCAACGGCGCCGTTGTGCCGTGCCAGTCGGTTTTAACCGCCTGCCTGGCGTTGGCCGATCCCGGCCGAGTTCAAACCGCCACTCAGATAAATTCCGCCGCGGCCGGCGGCGCGCCGGTCACGCCGGTGTCCCAGCAGACCCAGACGCCAACGCCGACACCAACCCCAGCGCCGACGCCAGTCCCAACACCCACACGAACTCCGACCCCAACGCCAGTCCCAACACCAACTCCGACCCCAACTCCAACTCCAACTCCAACTCCAACTCCGACTCCCACGCCAACTCCGACCCCAACGCCCACGCCCACGCCCACGCCGACCCCGGCGCCGTATGCTGGCTCTTTCAACAGCGTCGCTGCGAGTTCCCAGAACGGCTACGCGGCTGCGCCCACCGCGTTTTCCGGCGGCAGCCTGCAAGCCGGAGTTTTCACCGCGCCGATCGGCAGCGGCATGGCAATCTTGTCGCCGCTAACCCCCGGCGTCCAGACCTCGGTGACGGGGCAGACGCCATCGGCGCGGTGACCGGGACGGCCTTTCTGTCGTCCGACAGCAGCTTCTTTTTTGCCGATTTGACCTCTGTCAGCTCGCCGAGCCAAGTCGCGCTGATCCAAGGCGGAATTCCGATTACCGCGGCCGGCACGCCGATCGGGACGGCCAACCAGGTTTTGGCCTTCAACATCCAGCAGGACCGGCCCTGGGATCGACGATCCCGTTCATCCGCAACGCGACCGGCGGCAACCTGCCGGGTGCGGTGGTGTCGCCGCTCTATCTGGTGACGCCGTCGGGCACCCTCGCGCAGGACCCGGCCGGGCAGACCACGCCGCGCACGCTGCAAGCCAGCCTGGCTGTAAACGGAACCCAAGGCGCCCAACAATCGGTTCTCGTGAGCGATATCGGGCTCGTCGCCGGCGCCTCGCCGCAGCTGGTCGGCGCGCTGCGCGGCACCTCGCTGGTTTCGGCGACCGCAACGCCGGTTCTGATCAATGCGGCATTCGGTTCGCTCCCCGACGGGGTGGGTGGTGGGCTTTACGGCACTTCGGGGCTCACCGGCGCGGCGCTCGGGGCGACCTCGCCGTTCGCCAGCGAAACCCCGCTTTCGGTACCGTCGACCGGATACAACTTCAACCACCCGGCGATCGCGACCACCACGCCCGCCGGCGTCGGCCCCGGCCTCGGCACGAACCCCAGCGCCGGCTTTATCCCGAGCAGCGGTTTCTTCGGCGGCTCGATGAATTCGACGGCGACCCCCGGAGCGCCCTATCCGATTACGGGAACGACCAGTTTCACGCAGACCGGCCCCGCCACGTTCCGCGCCAATTTCACCTCCGACACGCTGCCGGTAACATCCGCGTCGACGGGCGGGCTGACCAATTTCACCTTGACCTTTGGCGGAAACGCAAGCGGCACGCCGGATTCGACGATCATCGACGGGAATATCTACGGGGCCGTCGAAGGAGCGGGCGGCGCGACGCTCAGCGATTCAGTCAGCCCGCCGCAGCCGGGCACTCAGCAGCTTTATCTGTTGAGCGCGGCCGCGGCCCCGATACCGAGTTCTTTACTGCCCGGCGGCACGCTTTGCAGCACCTGCGCGTTCACGCAATGGGGTTACTGGGGCGGCGAGGTGACGTCAAATTTCGGCACACCCGGCCGCGCCGATCTGGGGCTGGGTCGCCGGCCAGCAGATCCCGGCGGTCAATTTCCCGACGAGCGGGATCGGCAACTATGGCGGATCCGTCATCGGCGCGGTCAGCAACGCCGGCTCGCAATATACCGCGACGGGCAATTTCTCACTGTCGTTCGACTTCAGCGGCGGTGGTTCGCTCTTCAACATCAGCTCGTTTGACGGCAACCCGACCCTCAACGGGGTTGTCGGGCTTAGCGGCTCGGCCTACCAAGGCGCAATCGGAGCGAGCGGGCCCAGCGGCCCGACCTTTACCGGCCAGGTGAAGGGCGGTTTTTTCGGCCCGGTCGCGCCGGGAGCCACCCCGCCTGAAACCGGCGGCAGCTTTTCCTTACAGTCGGTAGCGGGTACCTATAATGCCGCAGGCGTCTTTGCCGGCCATCGCTGATTGCGGCGGCCGCGATTGGCCTCGATAGCCGCGGCGCGGAGGAGGACGGCGTGACGGCCGAGCGCTACCGGTTCCACATCCTCGGCATCCCGCACACAATCTCCACCCGCGAATACAACACCTGCGCCTTTACCCAAAAAATCGTCAGGCTGTGCACGCTGCTCAAGCGGCGCGGCCACCACGTCATCCACTACGGGCACGAGGACTCGGATGTCGAATGTGACGAGCACGTCGTCGTCACCCGCCGGGGCGACCTGACTGCGGCCTATGGCGACCACGATTGGCGCCGGCAAGGGTTTCCCGATTACCAAATCGGCGATCACGCCTATCGCGCCTTTACCGCCAACGCGATCGCCGCCATCGAGCAGCGCAAGCAGAAGGGCGATTTTCTCTTGTGCATGTTCGGCGTCGGCCACCGCGACGTCGCCGCGGCGCATCGGGACATGATCATCTGCGAGCCCGGGATCGGCTACCCTGGCGGGCACTTTGCGCCGTTCAAGGTCTTCGAATCCTACGCCATGCTGCACGCCTATCTGGGGCTGAAGATGGTGGGGTCGGTCAGCAACGACATGTGGTACGACGTCGTCATTCCCAATTATTTCGACCTGTCCGACTTCGAATACTCAGCGGAAAGAGACGATTATTTTTTGTTCTTGGGCCGGGTGGGGGTGGGCAAGGGCGTTCATCTTGCCATGCAGATCGTCGAGGCGGTCGGCGGGCGGCTGATCGTTGCCGGCCCGGGCAGCATCGAGGGGCTCGGCGGCCGCACCGGCCGGCCGGTCTCGGAATATGTCGAGCATGTCGGGGTGGCCGATACCGCGACCCGCAAGAAATTGCTGTCGCGAGCCAAGGCGGTGTTGTTGCCTTCGCTCTTTGTCGAGCCGTTTTGCGGGGTGCAGGTCGAATCGATGCTGTCGGGTACGCCGGTCATCACCACCGATTGGGGCGCCTTTGCCGAATACAATCTGCACGGAATTACCGGCTACCGGTGCCGCACCTTTGAACAATTCGTCTGGGCCGCGAACAATATCGGCACGATCAAACCCGCTTCATGCCGAGAATGGGCCGCGACGAATTTCTCGCTGGAGCGGATCGGCGAGATGTACGACGAATATTTCTGCTCCGTTAACAACGTGTTCTGGCGCGGCGGCTGGTATCAGGAAAATCCTGGGCGCCGCGATCTGGATTGGCTTGCCAAACACTATCCGCCGGTTGCTCCGGCGGCCGCTGTCGGCGCCAGCGGCCAAGCGCCGTCATTGCCGACCGAAACGGCGGGATTGGCTCAAAAGTAGCAACGGTTGACGCCGCTCGGAACCGACCACTTCCCAGCGAGGCAGCCCCGCAGTGGGAACGCTGTACGATCCTGCGGCTACTCCGGGTGGCTGAAACGTGCTACTTAGCGGGGCAACAAGCAAAGCCCAGCAGCGGACAATATTAGCCAATTAATGACTTATCTTCGAACAGTCGCAATGGTCTCCCGGGCGCCGCTCGGCTGCGGCCGATGACGCATCATCTTCACCGCGGCGACCTGCCCGAGGGGATCGAATTCGGTACGGCGGTCGCCGTCGACACCGAGGCGATGGGCCTCAACCCGCATCGCGATCGGCTATGCCTGGTGCAGCTGTCGGGCGGCGACGGCAATGCGCATTTGGTTCAGCTGGCGCCCCACGATTATGCGGCGCCGCGGCTCAAGGCGCTGATGGCCGATCCGGCGGTGACCAAGCTGTTCCACTTCGCCCGCTTCGATTTGGGCATGATCTACAAATATCTCGGAGTCATGACCGGCCCGGTCTATTGCACCAAGATCGCCTCACGCATCGCGCGCACCTTTACCGACCGGCACGGCCTGCGGGATCTGTGCAAGGACGTGCTCAACGTCGACCTCTCGAAGCAGCAGCAAAGCTCGGACTGGGGCGCCGCCACTCTGACCGACCAGCAGCTCCAATACGCCGCGACCGATGTGCTGCACCTGCATGCGCTGCGCGCCAAGCTCGACGCGATGCTGGCGCGCGAAGGCCGGATCGAGCTGGCCCGCGCGGCTTTCGACTTCCTGCCGGCTCGGGTCTTGCTTGACCTAGAGGGATGGGCGGAGCAAGACATCTTCGCACATTGAGCTTGAAGGGCGCGGCGATGCCGCCGTAAAGCGCCTTGGGGATGCCGTATTTCCGGCGGCCAATAGCGAGCGCAGGGGCACACGGTCTTTATGAACGACACTCTCGCAAGCCTTTCGGCGGCGGCGAGCGCCGCCCGGCAGGAGCCGGGCCTAGCGTACGATCTCACCGTCGCGCGCCGGGTGATCCGTGCCGAAATCGACGGGCTGCAACAGCTTGCGGCCGGGCTCGACGGGGCACTCGGCGAAGCGCTCGATCTTTGCGCTGGGGCCGCCGGGAGGTTGATCGTCACCGGCATCGGCAAGAGCGGTCATGTCGCGCGCAAGATCGCCGCGACCCTCGCCTCCACCGGCTCGCCGGCGCTGTTCGTCCATCCCGCCGAGGCCAGCCACGGCGATCTCGGCATGATCGGCGCGGGCGACGTGGTGCTGGCGCTGTCGAATTCGGGCAACAGCGCCGAATTGGCCGACATCATCGCCTATTCGCGCCGGTTCAAGATCCCCTTGGTGGCGATCACCGGCGACCGCCGCTCGACCTTGGCCGAGGCGGCCGACGTGGTGATGCTGCTGCCGGCCGCCGCCGAGGCGTGCTCGATGGGACTGACCCCGACCACCTCGACGACGATGATGCTGGCGCTCGGCGACGCGCTGGCGGTCGCCCTGCTCGAACGCAAAGGCTTTTCCAGCGCCGAGTTCCAGGTCTTTCACCCGGGCGGCAATATCGGCCGCAAGCTGCTGCGGGTCGGCGACATCATGCACACCGGCGCGGCGGTGCCGCTCGCCGGGCCGCATACCGCGATGTCCGAGGCGATCCTGTTGATGACCGCGAAGAGCTTCGGCTGCGTCGGCGTCTGCGACGCGGCGGGCAGGCTGGTCGGGGTCATCACCGACGGCGACCTGCGCCGGCACATGGACGACCACATCCTCGACCGCGCCGTCGCCGAAATCATGCACCCCGAGCCGAAGACCATCGGCGCCGGCAACTTTGCCGTCGAGGCGCTGGGGATCATGAACCGGTACGAAATAACCGCATTGTTCGTCGTCGACGAGAGCCGGCGGCCGACCGGCTTCCTGCACATGCACGATTGCCTGCGGGCCGGGGTCGCATGAGGCCGCTCGCGTGATGGGGACGGCATGATCCGAGGTTGGCCGCGGGCGATCGGCGCAACCGGACGCACGTCGTGGTTCGGCTTTGTGCCGTGGAGCTTCAGCGAGTGGCTGGCGAACCTGCCGGGCAATCGCCATAGCCGGCGGGTCGCGCTGTTGCGGGTGGCATTGCCGGCGATCGGCGTCGGGCTGCTGCTCTTGGTCGCGGTGTGGCCGCGGATCGCGCCGCTGTTCGACCGCTTGCGGTTTTCCGCGATCGACCTGCGCGAGGCGCGCGAGCTGCGGATGATCAACCCGCGCTATGCCGGGACCGACCGCTCGAACCATCCGTTTGTCGTCACCGCATCGATCGGCCGGCAGGTGCCGGGCCGCGACGACGTGATGTCGCTGGAAATGCCCCAGGCCGACCTCAAGAGCCATAGCGGCGCCGATATCGTCGTCACCGCCAACAGCGGGGTCTACCAGTCGCGCACCCAGCTGCTCGACGCGTTCGGCGACGTGACGATGGTGCACCAGGACGGCACCCGGATCGTCACGTCCTCGGCCCGGCTCGACGCCGTCAACAACGCCGCCGAGGGCCATGAGCCGGTGGAAGGGCACGGCCCGACGGGCGACATCAAGGCCCAGGGCTTCCGGATCGTCGACAAGGGCGCAATTGTCATCTTCACCGGGCAGAGCGACTTGATCCTCAAGGGCGCCAAGGCCGGCGCCGCCCCAAAAGCCCAACCGCCTGCAGTGCCGGCGCCGATCGCTCAGGCGGCGGCCCTGATCGAGACCAAGGTGGCCCCGGCGGCGAGTTCGCCTCGGACGGCGCCGGCAGCACACTCGCGGCCCGAGCCTGGCCCCGCCGCGACCGCACCGGCCCACCCGAAGCCGGCGCCCAAGAAGCCGAGCTGAGAATGCCGCTCCCCTATCGCCGGGCGCTGTGCATTCTCGCTGCGATCGCGCCGGCGCTGGCTCTTGCCCTTCCGGCTCACGCCCAGCTCGGGCCCGCCGACGCCAGCGCCCCGATCAACGTACAGTCCGACAGCGGCATCGAGTGGCAGCAGAACAAGCAGATCTACATCGCCCGCGGCAATGCGGTGGCCAGGCGGGGCACCGGCGAGATCCACGCCGACACGCTGATCGCCCATTACCGCGAGGCGAAAGGCGCGGAAAACAATACCGAAATCTATCGGGTCGAAGCCGACGGCAATGTCACGATCAAGCGCGACAACCGCATCGTCGTCGGCGATCACGCCGACTATGACATCGACCAGGGGGTTGGCATCGTCCGCGGCAAGGCGCTCAAGATGACCACCGCCGCCGATACCGTGACCGCCCGCGACACGCTGGAATGGTACGACACCAAGCAGGTCGCAGTGGCGCGCGGCGATGCGGTCGCCGTCCATAACGGGCGGACGATCAAGGGCGATACGCTCACGGCGTATATGGTCAAGGCCACACCGCCCGGTGGGCCGGCGAAGGCAACGCCGGCCAAGGGAGCCGCGCCCGGCAAGCCCGGTGCGCCAGCGGTACCCGGGCCCGCCACCGAGGAGTCGAAGATCGACCGGCTCGACGCCCAGGGTCATGTCGTGGTGGTCTCGGCGCAGGATATCGGTCACGGCGATTACGGGGTCTATAATGCGGCCACCGGTATCTGTACGCTGTTGGGCAATGTCGTTATCACCCGTGGCAAGGACGTCATCACCGGGCAATATGCGGTGATGGACATGAACAAGAACATCAGCCACATCCTGCCGGCGTCGAGCCTTCCCGGCAGCACCCAACAGCGCGTCCAGGGCGTCTTTGTGCGGCAGGACAATGCGGGCCAGCCCGCGGCCGATAAAAAACCACCCGACGCCGACAAAAAGCCGCCCGACGCCGACAAAAAAAAGACGGCGGCCTCCCCGCCCAAGACCCCATGAATCAAGACAACGAACCCGAATTCGGCTTGGGCGCTCCAATCCCTCAATGGATCACGCCGATCCAGACTCCGAGCTTCAGCCCGCGGCTGGTCGCGGACAATAAGGGCCTGGTCGGCCGCGGCCTGGGCAAGAGCTTCAAGCGGCGCGCGGTGTTGCGCGACGTCAATGTCTCCGTCCAGCGCGGCGAGGTCGTAGGGTTGCTCGGCCCCAACGGCGCCGGCAAGACCACCTGCTTCTACATCATCACCGGGCTGATCGCGGCCGATACCGGCACGGTCAGCCTCGACGGCGAGGACATCACCGAACTGCCGATGTACCGCCGCGCGCGCCAAGGGATCGGCTACCTGCCGCAGGAGGCTTCGATCTTTCGCGGGCTGACCGTCGAGCAGAACATCCGCGCGATCCTCGAAGTCGCCGAGCCCGTGGCGGAAACCCGCGAGGCGATGCTCGATTCGCTGCTGGCCGAGTTCTCGATCAGCCATTTGCGCCGCGCCCCGGCGATGGCGTTGTCCGGCGGCGAGCGGCGCCGCTGCGAAATCGCCCGGGCGCTGGCGACGCAGCCGCATTTCATCCTGCTCGACGAGCCGCTGGCCGGCATCGACCCGATCGCAGTCAACGACATCCGCGACCTGGTGGCGCACCTGAAAGACCGCGGCATCGGCGTTCTGATCACCGATCACAACGTCCGCGAGGCGTTTCAGATCGTCGATCGGGCATATATCTTGCACGAGGGACGCGTGCTGATGGAAGGCGCGCCGGACGCCATCATCGCCGATGCCGAAGTGAGGCGCGTTTACCTGGGCGAAAGATTCAGCCTATAAGCCGCTCCGAACGGAGCGACAGTGAACAGAATCGGCCTTTCGCAGCAATTGCTACTTCGCCAGACGCAAGCGCTGGTGATGACGCCGCAGCTGCAACAGGCCATCAAGATGCTGCAGCTCTCGAACCTCGAGCTCGCCGACTACGTCGACGCCGAGATCGAGCAGAACCCGCTGCTCGAGCGCACCGAGGCCGAAAACGAGGACGGCGCACCGGCACTGGAACCTAACGCACCGGAGCCTGCCGCGACGGGGCTGGCCGGCATGGCGGCCGAACCCGCCCTCACGACCCTCACAGGCGCGGCCACCGATGAGTTTTCCGCCGATGGGGCCGAGCGCTGGGACGCCGCTTCCGGCGCCGAGGGCGACGGCTCGGCCGATTACAGCGCGGCCGATTTTTCCGCCGGCGAAACGCCGTGGCGCACGCGTAACGGGAACGCCGACAGCGATGATTTCCCGACGCTCGACCAGTCGGCGATGCGGCCGCCAACCTTGCGCGAGCATCTGATCGAACAGATCGGCGCCGACCTTGCCGACCCCGCCGACCGGGTGATCGCCGCCTATCTGCTCGATCAGCTCGACGAAACCGGCTACCTGCGCGCCGACCTCGACGAGGTGGCGGCGCGCCTGGGCTGCACGGTCAAGCGGATCGACCCGGTGCTCGACCGGCTGCAGGAGCTCGACCCGCCCGGCGTCTTTGCCCGCGACCTGCCCGAATGCCTGGCGCTGCAGCTGCGCGACCGCAACCGCCTCGACCCGGCGATGCAGGCCCTGCTCGACAATCTGCCGCTGTTGGCGGCGCGCAATGTCGCGGCCCTGTTGCGGCTCTGCCGGGTCGACTCGGACGACCTCGCGGAGATGATCGCCGAGATCAAGTCGTTGGACCCGCGCCCCGGTCTGGCGTTCGACCCGCCCCAGGCGCAGCCGATCGTCCCCGACATCCTGATGCGCGGGCAGCCGGACGGCAGCTGGATCGTCGAATTGAATTCCGACACGCTGCCGCGCGTCTTGATCAACAACCGCTATTACGCGCGGGTCAGCCGGGCGACCCGCAACAAGAGCGAGCGCGACTACATCACCGACCGGCTGCAGGCGGCGAACTGGCTGGTCAAGTCGCTGCACCAGCGCGCCACGACGATCCTCAAGGTGGCGAGCGAGATCGTCGAGCAGCAGCACGGGTTCTTCCGCCACGGCGTGCAGTCGCTGCGGCCGCTGATCCTGCGCGACATCGCCGACGCGATCGGCATGCACGAAAGCACGGTCAGCCGGGTGACGACCAACAAGTACATCGCCACTCCGCGCGGGCTGTTCGAGCTCAAATATTTCTTCACCTCGTCGATCGCCGGGTCGCGCGGCGGCGAGGCGCATTCGGCCGAGGCGGTGCGCTATCGGATTCGCCACCTGATCGACCGCGAGACCGCCGGCACGACGCTATCCGACGAGCGCATCGTCGAGCTGCTGCAAGCGGAAGGGGTCGACATCGCCCGCCGCACCGTCGCCAAATACCGCGAGGCGATGCGCATTCCGTCTTCGGTCCAGCGCCGGCGCGAAAAACTGATGGCGCTGTAATGCCTCTTCGCACCCCCATTGCGAACGATGTAATCTGGCGTGGACATCCCTGTTGATCGTCCCGCCGGGCGTACCTATGTCGCTTGCTGAGCTGTCGGGATGGATGCGGCGCTGCCGTCGGTGCTGAGGGGGCGCATGATAACCGTGGAACAGGCGCAAGGTGGACAACCCCTGGGCGAGGCCGCCGATTTCGTGACGCCGCGCGGCGTCATCGCGCAATTGCGCGGCGTCGCCAACAAAAAGCAGCTGCTGCAAGAACTCGCCCGCCGCGCCGCGACGGTGACGGGGATCGCGGACCGCCGCATCTATGAGGCGCTGGCCGAGCGCGAGCGGCTCGGCACCACCGGCATCGGCGCTGGGGTCGCGATCCCGCACAGCCGGCTGCCTGAGCTGACTCGGCTTTACGGTCTCTTCGCCCGGCTGGAGCGGCCGGTCGCGTTCGAGGCGATCGACGACCAGCCGGTCGATCTGGTGTTTCTGCTGCTGGCGCCGCTCGATGCCGGCGCCGATCATCTGAAGGCGCTGGCGCGAATGTCGCGCCTGCTGCGGGACCGGGGCACTTGCGAAAAGTTGCGGGGCGCCAATAGCGCCGACGCGCTTTACGTGCTGCTGACCGGCGGACCGGCGGGGTAAGCCCGACGGTCGGCTGCTGCCTCAGTGAACGCTGACCGGCTCCATCTCGTGTTGGCGCACCACGGCGAAGGCCAAGTCGCGGTCGGCGGTCAGCGCCATCTGCGTGCCGTCTGCGGCGCAGATCGCGTATCCGGTGGTGCCCTCGAGAACCACCGGCCTGACATAGGCGATGTCCTGGACGCCGAGAATCGCAAGGTCGTTGGTGGTCATTTGACGCATTTGTTCGATCGTTTGCATCTCTACCTCCCGCTACCGCGGCGGCACGGGCCGCGGCAGGCGGTTTAAAAGTTCGTGTGCAGCCGTGATCCGGGGTGCGAATTCGGTGCCAACTATTTGGATGAACGCACCAAAGCGGGAGCGGTTCTCTGGAATTCGACGGCGCCGTCCTTGCCGGCAGATTCCTTGATCTCAATGGTGCGCACCCGCGTCTCGACCGGCGGCCGCATCAGATCGATGTGCAAGAGCCCGTTATCGAGCCACGCGCCGCGCACCTCGATGCCTTCGGCCAGCACGAAAGAGCGCTGGAATTGGCGCGCGGCGATGCCGCGATGCAGGTACAGGCGGTTCTCGTCGTCGGTCTGCTTGCCGCGCACGACAAGCTGGTTGTCCTCGATGGTCAGCTTCAGGTCGTCCATCGCGAAGCCGGCGACGGCCAGACTGATGCGCAGCGCGTTCTCGCTGACCTGCTCGATATTGTAGGGCGGATAGCCGTCGCTCGAGACCTTGCTGACCCGGTCGAGCGCCCGCTCGAAATGGTCGAAGCCGAGCAGCAGCGGTGAATTGAACAGCGACAGTCGCGGCATGGCGGTTCTCCTCATTGAGCGAGACCTCGCGCCGGACCCGAATGCGGCACCCGGCGAGAGGATGACTGCACGTCCTATTTGGGGAGCCCCCAAGCGCCAATCAAGCGAGCGCCCGCTGGCGCCAATCGCGCAATCGTTCGCGACATGCTTTTGTAAACCGTTGGCACTTCCTATATGGATGCGGTTCGAACCTTTCTCGACGCGGATGGATACACCGATGACGAGACTATTGACCCAGCGTCAAACCCCCTGGCGCACGCTGTTCGCCCTGATGTTCTGCCTGACCCTGGCCTTAGCCCCGACCCTTGCCGAGGCACGCGCCGGCGGCGGTGGCGGCGGTGGGTTCTCTTCGGGGATGGGCAGCCGCGGCTCGCGCACCTTCGAGAATAACGGCGCCGCCCCGATGGGCCGCACGATGCATAGCGAGGCGCCCTCGGCCGCCGGCGGCGTCATGCCGGGCCTGGGTGGCGGATTTTTCTCGCGGCACCCGTTCATGACCGGGCTGTTTGGCGGGTTCATCGGCTCGATGCTGTTCGGCGGCGGATTTTTCGGCCACGCCTTTGGCGGGCTGTTTACCCTGCTGATCATCGGCGTCGCGGTGTTTTTCCTGATCCGGCTGCTCACCGGCGGTTTTGCTTCGGCGGGAGGCGGGATGGCGGCGCGCTCGGTCGGCGCCGCCGCGGCGCCGGCGCAACAGCGCTACCGCGGCCGCGACATCACCGTCGGCGACGCCGACCTCAACGCCTTCCAGTCGCTGCATGCGGCGATCCAGGAGGCCTGGGGCCGCAGCGACCTCGGCCAGATGCGCCAGCTTATGACGCCGGAGATGCTCAGCTACTTCAACGAGGAGCTGACCCGGAATACCAGCCAAGGCGTGCAGAACATCGTCTCCAACGTCAACCTGGTGAAGGCCGAGCTGGCCGAGAGCTGGGAGGAAGGCGACATGGAATACGCCACCGCCTATATGCGGTGGACCGCGCTCGACTACACCGTGCGGCTCGGCGCGGCGCCGGGCAGCGCCGGGGCGCTGGTCAGCGGCGACGCGCGGATTCCAACCGAGGCCGAAGAAGTGTGGACCTTTGTCCGCCGCCGCGGCGGGCAGTGGCTGCTGTCCGCGATCCAGCAGGTCTAGCGCCAGCAGTCTTATTCCTATTGGCGCAGGCCGCGCAGCCGCGGATCGCCGGGGCCGGGGGATTCGTCCGCCCGATAGCCGAAGCGCTGGGCCGCGTTGACGATATCGTCGAGAAACTGCGCATAGCCGCGCGCGGGCTCTGGACGGGACACCTGAGCCGGCTCGTTATGGGCTTGATCGAGCGGTTCCTCGGTGCGCCGGACCGGCGTGAGGTAATCGGCCGAGGGCGGTTCGCCGACATGACGGGTGGCGCGCTGCAGCTCGAAATTTCCGTCCTTGTCCGGCGCCGATGCGATGTGGACGCCGTGAAAGACCTCGGCTTTTGCCTGGTCGTTCTGCGCGGCGTCGTTGGCGAACCCGTCTTCCGGGTAAGCGCGTTCGAGGGAGCCGCGGTCGTTGACGTTTGCTGTGGCCATGTCCGCCCAACGCTAGCGGGAGCCCCGGCGTTCCTTACGGCCAGGCGACCTCGGGGGGCAGCGACATCAGGATAGCCTCGACATTGCCCCCGGTCCGCAGCCCGAACCGGGTGCCGCGGTCGTAGAGCAGGTTGAATTCGACGTAGCGGCCGCGGCGGATCAGCTGGTGCCGACGCTGCTCGTCGGTCCAGGGCAGGCCCATCCGCGCCCTGACAATGCCGGCGTAGGCGGCGCGGAACGCCTCGCCGACCGTCTGCACCAAACCGAAATCGCGCTGCCAATCGCCGCCGTCGAGATAATCGAAAAAGATGCCGCCGGCGCCGCGCGGCTCGTTGCGGTGCGGCAGGAAGAAATATTCGTCGCACCATTTCTTGTATTTAGCGTAGGCGTGGGGCGCGTAGGCGTCACAGGCGCCGCGCAGCGCCGCGTGAAACGCCGCCGCCGCCGGCTCGTCCGGGTAGATCGGGGTGAGGTCGGCGCCGCCGCCGAACCACGCCTTGCGGGTGACGATGTGGCGGGTGTTCATGTGCGCCGCCGGCACCAGCGG
>JBBRPG010000092.1:0-14612 GCA_038228485.1 Alphaproteobacteria bacterium | reverse complement strand
TCGACACGCTGCGGGCAATCGGCGCGTCGAGCCGCGCCACCACCGTGTTCCTGCCGCATTCGCCGGGCGGCGCGGCCGACCTGTCGCGCCAGATCAGCGAGGCGATCATGGTCGGCAACCAGGCGCCGAGCCTGCATGAGCCGCACCCCGCCGGCGGCGGCCAGTCGGGCAGCGTGCCTGCGACGGCGCCGGCGCGCGCCGCTTAGACGATGGGACCATGACCCGCGTGCTCCAAGCCCTCTCCCGCCTGTTTCGCAGGGAAGCATCGCCCGAACCGCACTGGATCGAGATCGACGAGCTGCGCCGCCGCCTGGAGACCCCGCCGCCGCCGCTCGTCGTCGACGTGCGCGGCCGCGACGAGTTCGAAGGACCGCTCGGTCACATCGAGGGGGCATGGAACATCCCGTTCCCGGACTTGCGCTCGCACCAAGGCGAAATCATCGGCGCACATCGCCCGGTGGTGTTCGTGTGCCTGACCGACAAGCGGTCTTCGGCCGCGGCCGCGACGATGGTCAAGGTGGGGCTGAGCGATTCCGCCGTGCTGCGCGGCGGGATGACGGCCTGGGGCAAAGGCAAATGATCGCCGCCGCTCCGCTGTTCCGCGTCACCATCTGCGGCATCGACGAGCTGCCGCTGCACGGTGCCGCCGGGGTTACGCATGTGCTGTCGATCCTCGACCCCGATTGGCCGGAGCCGGAAGCGTTTCTGCGGTTCGATCCGCATCGCCGGCTGGAGCTGCGCTTTCACGATGTGCTCGCGCGGGTTTCCGGCAGCACGATCGTGCCGAGCGGAGAGCATGTCGCCCGGCTGCTGGCGTTCGGGCGGGAGGTGGCGGCGCTGGAAACGGCCGCCCACCTGCTCGTGCATTGCCATGCCGGGGTGTCGCGCTCGACCGCCGCGACCGCGCTACTGTTCGCGCAGGCAGACCCAAGCCGCGCGGCCGGCGCGATCTTTGACGACATCGCCCGGCTGCGTCCGCGGGCGTGGCCCAATTTGCGGCTGCTCGAGCTCGGCGACCGCGCGCTGGGGCGCAACGGCGCGCTCGCCGCCGGGGTCGTGGCGCAGTACCGCCGGGTTCTCGCGGCGGACCCGGATTTCGGGCAGCGGCTGCGCGAGGGCGGGCGGGACCGCGAGGTAACGCTGGCGGAAGCTCAGCGCTGGTAATTGACGCTCAGCGCGACAAACCAGGGATAGTCGGGGTCGACCACGGCGCCGCTCGGGCCGACGAGGCGGCCGTCGGCGCCGACCGGCACGCGCTTCATCGCCACCGCGTTGTCGACATTGCCGCCGATCACGTCGAGCGCGCCGGAATTGCGGGCGACGACGATGTCGCAATGGCCGGGGAAAAGACCCGCCGGCAAATCCTCGAACCGCACCGGGGTGTTGGCGCGCCACATGCAGACGAGGTCGCCCAATTGCGGCGCGTATTGGTCGAGCCGCTGAGCGCTGACCGCCAGCCCCGGCTGAGTGCGCGCAGCGTTGATGTAGTCGCTGTGGTTCGACGAATAGGGAAACCGCCGGCCCGCCCCGGCCATGCGCATGACATAGCTGACGAACGCCGCCGACCAGGCGAACTCGCCGTCGCGGCCGCGCGGGAACTCGATGCCGTTGGCGTCGTGGAGGCCGGTCCAGGCCCCGTCGCGCGCGCCGTAATCGAGCCCGAGCCACCAATACTCGCCGACCCGCTGCCACAGCCCCTCGTCGCGCTCGCGGCTGTCGGGGCTTTCGTATTTGGGCGAGGTCACCAGCTTTTGCCCAAAGGCGCGCCATTCCCGATAGGCGATCTGCACCGCCGCCTCGCGCGAGAACGGCTGGTAAGGCCGCTTGGCGAAGGGCGGGATGTGGATGTCGGGCGGCGTGCTCACGCTCGGCGCCGTGACAGCGCCGCCGCCCCCGCACGCCGCGAGCGCCAGCAGCAGGGCGGCGGCGACGGCCCTCCCGAGCCTAGAAATCATAAAGAAGCCTAAAAATCGTAGAGTCGGGCGGGGTTGTCGACGAGGATCTTGCGGCGGGTGGCTGCGGTCGGCGCCCAGCGCGACAGCTGCGCCAGCGCCAGCCCGTCGTCGATGTCGAAGGCCGGGGTGAGCTCGCTCAATTCCTTGCCGGGCTCGGCATGATGCGGGTGCGGCCAGTCGGTGCCCCAGACGATGCGGTCGGAATTGGCGGCGATCAGCGCCCGCGCCAGCGGCGCGACATCGTCAAAGGCCGGGGCCTTCAGCGAGCTGCGGTAGTGGCCGGAGATCTTGACATAGGCCTTGCCGGCCCGGACCAGCGCCAACAGCGCGGCGAAACCCGGCTGCTCGACCCCGCCCGCCGCCTGCGCCCCGCCGAAATGGTCGAAGACCACCGGCACATCGGCGTTCAGCACGTCGTCGTGGACGGCTTCGACCACCGAGAGCCGAGTGTAGACCTGGACATGCCAGCCGAGCGGCGTCACCCGCTTCAGCGCCGCGGCGAGGTTGCGCCGCAACAGCGCCGGATCGGTCTGGCCGGCGGTTTCGAGATTGACCCGCACGCCGCGAATGCCGGCCGCATGCATGTCTTTCAGCGCCGCGTCGGTGGTGTCGGCGTCGATCACCGCGACCCCGCGCGCCCGCTCCGGCCCGAGCCGGCGCATGCCGTCGAGGGTGCAGGAATTGTCGGCGCCGTAGACGCTCGGCTGGACGATGACGACGCGCGACAACGACAGCGCGTTCTGCAGCCGCAACAAATCGTCGGCGGTGGCCGGCGGCGGGGTGTAGCCGCGCGACGCGGCGAACGGGAACTCGGCCGCGGTGGCGAAGACGTGGACATGGCAATCGCACGAGCCGGGCGGGACGCGGAAGCCGACCGCGGTCTTGGGCTGCGACGGCGCGAGCGTGCGGCCCGCCGGGATTTGCGCGGCCCGTGCCTTGTTAGTCGGAGCCGCCGGGTTAGTCGGAGCCGCCGGCACTCGCGCGGCCCGGGAAATCGACACCGCCGCGGGCTCGGCCGCCCGCCTCCGGTTAGTCGCGCGCCCTACGGGCCGCCCGACGGCCCGTGCTCTGCCGGTCGGGGCGGCGGCGCTAGCCGCGGCTAGGCTGCCGCGCGCTTTTTTTTTGCGGCGGCCGGCTTCTTGGCCGAGACCGTAATCTTCGCAGCAGCATTCTTCGCAGCGGCATTCTTCGCAGCGGCTTGGGCCTTCGCGCGTTTCGGCGCAGCGGTCCTGGGCTTTGCCGCCTCCTCGTCGTGCCACAGGCGGATGCCGCCGGTGAGCCCGTCGGTGTTGGGCACGACGGTGATGTCCTTGGGCAGGTCGAACTTGATCTTCTTGGCGTTGCCGCCGCCGAGGTAGAGGTGGTCGAAATTGATCACCGTGCGCAGCACCGCAATCGTCTTTTCGACCTGCTTGCTCCATTTCTTCTTGCCCTTGACGGTCAGCGCCGCGTTGCCCAGGCACTGGTCATAGGTCTTGTCCTTGAACAGCGGGTGATGCGCCAATTCGAAATGCGGCAGGATCTTGCCGTTGTCGAACAGCGAGGTGCCGGCGCCGGTACCGAGGGTCAGCACCATCTCGACGCCCTTGCCGTCGATCGCGCCGTAACCCTGGACGTCGGCGTCGTTCATCACCCGCACCGGCTTTTTCAACCGGCTGGCGAGAACGCCCTGCAGGTCGAACCCGGCCCACAGCTCGGTGCCGAGATTGGGCGCGGTCAACACCTTGCCGCCCCGGACCATGCCGGGGAAACCCACCGACACGCGGTCGAAATCGCCCAATGTCGCCGATGTCGATTCGACGATGGCGACAACCTGTTGCGGCTGCACCGGTTTCGGCGGGGTTGGGACCCGCGCCCGTTCACCGACGATTTGCCCGGAATCGTCGAGGGAGGCAAACTTGATGCCGGTGCCGCCGATATCGACGGCCTGGGGGCGACGCTCACTAATTCTTGGCCCCTGCCTTTTAAAGTTCAACTAAACGACGATAGCGCAGACTGGCGGCTTCGGCCAAGAACCAGCGTGTTACCTGCCGTGACGATTTGCATACTAGCATCTTAAACACCATAATTCGCGACGACCGCTGCCCAGGGTTGAGCCATGCCCAAGGAGGAACAGTGACCCAGCCCCGCGCCGCCGACGATTTCGACGTGATCCGCGAGCGCCTCGAACAGTTGCGCCGCGAGCGCGAGGAGAATACCCCGACCGACGGGGCCGGCGATGCGCCGGCGGGGGGCGAGGACGCCGACGACGCCGAACGGCGGCGGCGCGACCGCGTCGAAGGGTTGCCGCCGCCGTGGGTCCCGACGATCTTTCTGCCGCAGCCGACGGATTAAGCGCAGCGCGGCTCAATCGCCGCAAGGGACGCGCCGGTCAGCCATGCCCGGTCGATGGGCACTATCCGCTCGGTGCGGCGCGGCAGATCGGGCACAGTGGCGCACGCACATTGACGCCACGGTTCGAGCATGTCCTCCATCGCCGCCGCGACCCGCAACCCGACCGGGCTGATCCTGATCGGCGCTGCCGTGCTGCTCAGCCTCGGCATGGGGCTGCGGCAGAGCCTCGGCCTGTTCCTCACCCCGGTGACGCGCGACCTGGCGCTGACCGCGGCCGACTTCACCCTCGCCATCGCGGTGCAGAACATCGTCTGGGGCCTCTCGCAGGCGCCGGTCGGCGCGATCGCCGACCGCTTCGGGCTGCGCATGACGATGATGGCCGGCGCTGCGATCTATGTCGCCGGGCTCGGGGTGATGGCGACCGCCGGCGGCGAGGCGTCGCTGATCGTGTCGGGCGCGCTGATCGGGATCGCGCTGTCGTGCACCGCCTCGTCGCTGGTGATGACCGCGGTCGCCCGCAGCGTATCGGAGGCGCGCCGCAGCACGATCCTGGGCCTGGTCTCGGCCGTCGGCTCGCTCGGGACCCTGATGGTGCCGATCACCACCCAGTCGATCCTGGCGAGCCATGCCTGGCAGCTCGGCGCGCTGTTTTTTGTGGCGCTGGCGCTGGCGATGCTGCCGTTCGGCTTTCTCGCCGGCGGCGCCGACAAGATGCCAGGTCCCGGCGGCGGCAAGACGACGATGCGGGCAATGCTGGGCCAGGCCGCGCGGCACCGTCCGTTCCTGGTGATGTCGGGCGCCTATTTCGTCTGCGGCCTCAACCTGGTGTTCCTGACGACGCACCTGCCGACCTATCTGGCGATCTGCGGCCAGGACCCGTTTTTGAGCGCCGAGGCGCTGGCGGTGATCGGCGGGATGAACTGCGTCGGCTCGCTTGCCGCCGGCTGGCTCGGCGCCCGCTATCCAAAGCATATCCTGCTCGGCCTGCTCTACATCCTGCGGGCGTTTGTCTTCACCGCCTATTTCGCGATGCCGCCGACCCCGGCGAGCACGCTGGTGTTCGCGGCGGCGATGGGAATGCTGTGGCTTAGTGTCGCGCCGCTGGTCAGCGGCCTCGTCGCCGAGATGTTCGGCACCCGCTACATGGCGACGCTGCTCGGCATCGCCTTTGTCATGCACCAGGTCGGATCGTCGCTCGGCGCCTGGGGCGGCGGGCTGATCTTCACCGCCTTCGGCAATTACGACCACGCCTGGCAGATCGGCGTGCTGATCGGTTTTGGCGCCGGGGTCGTACAAATCCTGGCGGGCGGGCCGACAATGAGGCAGGATCGCGTCGGCGCCGCGCGACTTGCTCCCGGCTAAATCCCCCGGCTAAATCCCCGGCTAAATCCCCGGCTAAATTCGTTGTCTTGGTGTAATAAGTAAACGGTTGACCCCATTGGTCGGACTCAACAAGATGCGCGCCTTACAGAGAAGCCCATTAATGTAAGGAACGAGCCTGCTTAAACGGGCTAGTACGAATAGGAAAAGGGAGGCGGAGATGATCAATCTGACCCGGCGTTCGATGCTTCGCGCATCGATGGGAGCGGCGGCAGCCGGAACCTTCGCGCGCCCTTACATCGCGAACGCCCAGGCAAAGACCGCGGTCTTTTGGCATCCCCAAGGCTTCGTCCCGCAGGAGGACGAATCGCTGCACGAATTCGTCAATGACTATCAAAAGCTTAGCGGCAACACGATCGATCTCAGCATCATTCCTTTTGCGCCGCTGCGGCAGAAGATCATCTCGGCGATTACCAGCGGCGTGGTTCCCGATCTGATCAGCGCGACCCCGCCCGAGGTGGTGCCGCTGCAAGCCTGGGACGACAAGCTGCTCGATGTCACCGATATCGTCGAGACCCAGAAGTCGAAGATGCTGCCGCTCGCGTCCGCCTCGGCCTATTGCTACAACAACGTCACCAAGCAGCGCGCCTATTACAGCGTTCCCTATCAAGGCTCGGTGGTGCCGTTTCACATCTGGCGGCCGCTGGTCGAAAAAGCCGGGTACAAGGAGACGGACATCCCCGACAAGTGGGATGCCTTTATCGATTTCTTCAAGCCGGTGCAAAAGAAGCTGCAGGAACAGGGCATGCGGCATACCTATGCCACCGCCTTTGTGGTCAGCACCATCGGCAACGACCCGACCAACACGATGGAGCAATTCATCTTCGCCTATGGCGGTAAGAACCTTGTCGGCAAGGACGGAAAATTCAACGGCAACGACCCGCAAGTCCAAGAAGCGGTGATCAAGGCGGTGGACCGGCTGTCGAGCCTCTACAAGGACGGCTTCATCCCGCCGAGCTCGATCAACTGGAACGACGCCGACGACAACAACGCCTTCCACTCCAAGCTCTGCGTCATGGATTTCGACGGCACCTTGTCGACCGAGCTGGGGATGCTCTCCAAACAGAAGGCCGAGTACAACGACGTCATCACCGCTGCGCCGCCGAAGATGAACGACGGCTCGCCGATGCCCTGCGGATACGGCATCAACTGCCTGATGATCCCGAAGGGCGCCAAGAACGTCGAGGTGGCGAAGGATATCGCCAAATACATGCTCCAGCCCGAGGTCAACGGGAAGTTCCTCAAGGGCGGGCTCGGCCGCTGGCTGCCGATCTATCCCGAGTTGGTCAAGTCCGACCCGTTCTGGACCGACCCCAAGGTGGATCCGCATCGGCCGCCCTATGTGCAGCAGGCCTTTGGCGGCAATGAGCTGATCCCGTTCTACTTCGTCTATAACCCGGGGTGGGCGCAGGTACGCAGCGAGCACCCCTTCAACGTCGCCATGCACGACGTTACCACCGGCAAGATCAATGCTAAGGAAGCGGTCGACAAGGCGTTCAAGCGGATCGATGAGATTTTTGCGACGTTCCAGATCAAAGCTTGAGAGGGAGCCATGGCAGACGTCATCCATACCCGTGAAGTCCTGCCCGGGCAGGCCTTTGCGGCGGTAGCGGCGCAGAGCCGCAGGTGGCGCGGCCACCTGCAGGGATCGGAATACGCCTGGGCGCTGGCGTTTTGCGTGCCGTACGTCGCGATATTCTTCGCTTTCGTCGTCTACCCCGTGGCCTTCGGCATCTGGATGGGCAGCGATCCGGCCTTGTACCCGCGGCTGTTCAACGATCCGATCTACTGGGAGACGGTAGTCAACACCGCGCTGTTCCTGGGCATCGCGATCAACGTCAAACTGTTTCTCGCACTGCTGCTGTCGGGCTTCTTCATGCGCCGGGGCTGGTGGACCAAAGCGCTGCTGATGGTGTTCGTTCTGCCTTGGGCGGTGCCGGCGCTGCCGACCTACATCTCGATCCATTGGATGCTCAATGGCGAGTGGGGCCTGGTCAATAACCTGCTCTACCATCTCTTTGGCATCAACGGCCCCGATTGGCTGACCGAGCGCTGGACCGCCCTCGGCGCGGTCATGGTTTCGCATGTGTGGAAGTGGCTGCCGTTCTGGACCGTGATCCTGTTGGCGGGCCGGATGGCGATCCCCTCGGAGATCCAGGAAGCGGCGCGGGTGGACGGCGCGACCGGGTTCCGCATGTTCGTCCATGTCAATTTCCCGCTGCTCGCCAACCTCTATCTGATCTGCACCCTGCTCTCGACGATCTTCTCGCTCGGCGACTTCAACTCGGTGTATTTCGTCTCCGGCGGCGGGCCGGCGGATTCGACGCATGTGCTGGCGACGCTCGGCATCCGTTACGCCTTCGACATCGCCCAGCCGCGGCTTGGGGTTGCCGCGGTGATCTCGGCACTGCCGCTGCTGATCCCGCTGGTGATCATGTTGATGCGCAAGTTCAAGACCTCGCAGGTGCAGCTATGACAACCGCCACTTTCAGCAACGTCCAACCGGCGGCGAACGCCCGCTCGCAATCGGAAGCGATGCGGCGGGCGGCCCGGCGCCGGCGCTATCTGTCCAATGCGGCGGCGGTGGTGATCAGCTGCGTGCTGGTCGTGTGGACCCTGCTGCCGCTCTACAACATCGTCATGGTTTCGTTCGAGAGCCACGGCGACGTCTTTTCCGACCACATCTGGCCGGCCTCGCCCTCGGTCGACGGCTATTGGGCGGTGTTCACCGAAGGGTACTGGTACCTGGAGAATTTCTGGCACCAGTTCGGCAACAGCATCTATGTCGGGGCGGCGGTGACCTTTCTGACGCTGCTGATCGCGTCGGCGGCGAGCTTCTCGATCTCGCGGATGCGCATCCGCCACGGCTGGCTGCTGTCGAATGCGGCGCTGATGACCTATGTCATCCCGCAATCGTTCCTGGCGATCCCGTTCTACCGGATCATGCAGAATTACGGGCTGACCAACAATCTGTGGTCGGTGATCGCCGCGCTGGTCACTTTCGCGACGCCCTACGCGATGTTCATCTTCCAGCAATACGGCCGCAGCATCCCGATCGAGCTCGACGAGTCGGCCCGGATCGACGGCGCCTCCCCGTTCCAGATCTATTACAAGATCTACCTGCCGCTGATGGCGCCGGCGCTGGTCGCGATCGGCACCTACGCGCTGCTGCTCGCCTGGAACGAGTACCTCTATCAGTTCCTGATGCTGTCGGATAAGCGGAGCATGACCGTGCCGGTGGCGCTGGCCTCGTTCCTCAACAGCGACGAGGCGCCGTGGAACTACATGATGGCGACCGCGATCGTCTACGCGCTGCTGCCGGTCACGATCTACTACATGGTGCGCGGCCGCATGACCGCCGGTCTGACCATGGGCGGCGTCAAGGGTTAGAGGCCCTCAGGTACGCGCGATGAAATAAAGGGTCGGCACAAGCCGGCCCTTTGTTTTGCCTGGCCCCGCCGCCTGCACCGCCCCGCCGGTGGGAAGCGGTTGTGGACTCCGCAATAAGCTGCCGCTACGCTCGTTGCAAATAATTCTCAATCACGGGATCCTGAGTGCTGCGCCCGTCATCTCCTGCGACCGTCGTGCGCCGTCTTTCCCACGCGCAGCATTGGTCTTTTCCGCGGCCGTCCCGGCTCAGCTCCCAGCGCCTCCCCGCCGCTTGCCTCCGGAGGCGCCGCGTCACCGCTGCGCTTGCCGTTCTGACATCGTTCGCCCCAAGCGCGTTTGCCCAGACCGAGCCCGCGGCTCCCGCGGCGCCGGTGACTCTGGGGACGGTCGACGTGATCGGCACTTCCCCCCTCGCCGGGATCGGCATCGACCGCGACAAGGTGCCGTTCAACGTCCAGACCCTGGATGCGCCCGACCTGGTGAAGCAAGGTCCTGCGGCGCTGGTCTCGGGCCTCGGCCAGCGTCTGAGCAGCGTCAACCTCAACGACAACGAGGACAATTCCTACCAGCCCGATGTGCAGTATCGCGGCTTTACCGCCTCGCCGGTTCTGGGGACGCCGACCGGGCTTGCGGTTTACCAGAACGGGGTGCGGCTGAACGAGCCGTTCGGCGACAACCTCACCTGGGATTTGGTTCCCGACTTCGCCATCGACCGGCTCAGCATCATTCCGACCAACCCGGTCTATGGGCTCAACGCGCTGGGCGGTGCGCTCGTCCTCAACATGAAGAACGGGTTCAACTTCCAGGGCGGTGAGCTGGAGCTTTCCGGCGGGTCGTTCGGCCACCGCCAAGTCACGCTGCAGTACGGCAAGCAAATCGGCAATATCGGCGCCTATATCGGTCTCAACGCGGCCAACGACGAGGGTTTTCGCAAGCTGTCGCCGTCGCAGGTCCGCCAGCTCTATGCCGATATCGGCGCCGAGAGCGACAAGGGCAGCCTGCATTTCAGCTTTACCGGCGCCAACAATGTCCTCGCCGGCATCGGCCCGACCCCGATCCAGCTGGTCGACATCGACCGCAGCGCGGTGTTCGTGTCGCCGCAGACCTTCCGCGACACCGTGCTGATGCCGACCGTGACCGCGAATTATTTTGCGACCGACACGCTGTCGTTCCAAAGCAACTTCTACATGCGCAGCTCCGGACGCAAGTCCAACGCCGGCAACATTACCGGCGCGCAGGTCTGCGACTCGTCGATCCCGGACACGCTGTGTTTGGGCGACCCCTTTACCGTGCTGTTCGACACGACCGGGCGGGCGGTGCCGAACATCCTCGGCGGCGCGACGCCGGGGGAGAACGACGTCACCTGGACCACCTCGACGGGGCTCGGCGGCTCGCTGCAGGGCACCTACACCGAGACGCTGTTCGACCACGGCAACCACCTGGTCGTCGGCTTCAGCATCGATCACGGCGATGTCGACTTCACTTCGACCAACGAGGTGGCGACGATCAACCCGGTCAACCTGGTGACGCAAGGCACCGGCATCGTCATCGCGCAGCCCGACGGCTCGCTCGGGCCGGTCTCGCTCAACACCACCAACTCCTATTACGGCATCTACGCCAGCGACACGTTCGACGTGACCCCGAACCTCGCGCTGACCCTGGGCGGACGCTACAACGTCGCGCTGATCCATCTGACCGACAGGCTGGGCACCGCGCTCAACGGCAACAACCGGTTCAGCCGGTTCAACCCCGCCGCCGGGGTGACCTATAAGATCACCCCAAACGTGACCGGCTATCTCGGCTATGCCGAGGCCAACCGCACCCCGACCGCCGGCGAGCTCGGCTGCTCCGACCCGGCGCGGCCCTGCACGCTCGACACCTTTGTCAGCGCCGACCCGCCGGGATTGCAACAGGTCGTCGCCCACAATTACGAGGCGGGCCTGCGCGGCAAGCTCGACCTCCAGCTGATCGATCCGGCCGGCAAAATCGACTGGAATTTCGGCCTGTTCCGCACCAACCTCGACAACGACATCCTCACCGTGCCGAGCGACATCATCAGCACCGGGTTCTTCCAGAATGTCGGCGGCACCAGGCGGCAGGGGATCGAGGCCGGCGTCGCCTACCGGGACGAGAAATGGCGGGTGGGCGCCAATTACAGCTATGTCGACGCGACCTTCCGCAGCGCCGTCACGCTGAGCTCGCCCAACAACCCCTTTGCCGATGACGACGGCGACATCCAGGTCAAGCCGGGCGACCACCTTCCCGGCATCCCCCAGCATCGCGTCAAGATCAACATCGACTATGCGATCACCGACAAATGGTCGGTCGGCGGCGACATCATTTATTTCAGCAGCCAATATTACTTTAACGACCAGTCGAACCAAAACCCGCAACTGCCCGGCTATGTCGTCGCCAACCTGCGCTCGTCGTACAAAATATTCGATAATCTTGAGGTTTTTGCGCTGATCAAAAACATCGCGGACAACAAATATGCGACCTACGGCATCTTAAACGACCCGACCAGATCGCCGCTGCCGGGGGTGGCGAACCCGAGCGATCCGCGCTTTGTCAGCGTCGCGCCGCCGCTCGCTGCCTATGGCGGCCTCCGGGTCAAGTTCTAGCCCTTGACCGCGCCTAGGGTCAGCCCCGCCGCCATGTAGCGGCGCAGCGCGTAGAAGATCGCGATCGGCGGCAACGAGTAGACCAGCGCCGCGGCCACCATGTAGTTCCACGGCGAGTCGTCGTTCTCGAAGAACTCGGCGATGGTGATCGCCACCGTCTTGTTGCCGCGCGAGTTCAGCAGCAGGAACTGGTAGAGGTACTCGTTCCAGGCGACCAGCAGCGCGTAGGTGCCGACCGCGGCCAAGGCCGGGGCCATCAGCGGCAGGTAAATCTTCAGGTACACCTGGAGCGGGGTGGCGCCGTCGATCCGCGCCGCCTCGTCGAGCTCGAGCGGGATCAGCCGCCCGTACCATTGCAGGATGATCAGCGCGTAGGGGGCGGTAAAGGTCACGTTGACCGCGATGATCGCCCACAGATTGTCCATCAGCCCGTAGGTGTGCATCAGCCGGTAATAGGGGATCACCAGGAAATAGGCCGGCACCGTGTAGATCAGCAGCGCCGCGTTGGAGATCAGCCAGCCCCGGCTCAGCCGCATCCGGCCGAGGGCGAACCCGGCCAGCGAGCTGACCGCCACCGTCAGCGCCATCGTCGCCAGCCCGATATAAAAGCTGTTGCCGAGCTGATGCCATAAATCCTTGAGGTACCAGTAGCCCTGGAACAGCACCGCGTCGAAGGCTTCGAGCGTCGGCGCCGGCGGCCAGATATAGCCGGCGAACTCGGTCGCGCCGTTCGGGTCGATCGCGATCAGCACCATGTTGTAGATCGGCAGCAGCCACCAGATCAGCAGCAGCACCCCGAACGCGATCGCCCCGGCCTCGCCGAGCGAGCGGCGCAGGCGATGGCGGGGCCTGTGCGTGGGCCGGACAGGAGCCAGGGCGACGCTCATAGCTGCACCTCCCGCACCTGCAGCCGGCGCATCAGCAGGATCCCGATCGGGATCAGCAGCGGCAGCGCCGACATCACCGTCGCCACGCCGAGCGCCGGCTGGCCGTGCTCCAAGAGCGTATCGACGCCGAGCGTCGCCAGCACGTCGGTGTCGCCATTGGGCGCGCCGCTCGACACCATCTCCACCGTGTTGAAATCGCCGATCATCCAGATCGTCGAAAGCAGCGTGCAAACCAGATAGAGGTTCGCCAGCAGCGGGATCACCAGATGGATAAAGCGGCGAAACCCGGTGGCGCCGTCGATCGCGGCGGCGTCGTAAAGCTCTTCGGGAATGGCGATCCGCCCGGCGTAAAGGATCAAGGTCCAGAACGGCACCATCTTCCAGCTATAGGCGACGATGTTGGAGGCGAGCGCCGACCAGTAATTGTTGAAAAAATCCGGGCCGTCGACGCCGAACAGGTGCCACGACAGGCTGTCGAGAAAGCCCGGATAGATCAGCATCCAGTGCCAGGAGATGAACGCGACCTGCGCCGGCAGCGCCCAGGGCAGCATCGAGATCACCAGCAGCGCCTTGACCCACCAGCGCCGGCGCATGAAAAACCCCGAGATCATCAGCGCCAGGAACATGTTGAGGTTCACGCCGATGCCGACATAGAGCAGCGTCGTGACCACCGCATCGATGTATTCGTCGCTATCGAGCAGCTTGTCGTAGAGCGACCAATCGCTGGCGGTCCAGAAACCGTAAGCCACAGGGTAGACCGCGAAGAACAGCAGCACGGCGGCATAGGGCACGACAAAGGCGATCGCCCAGGTGAACTCGGAGCCGTGCAGGTGCCGCGCCCAGGCCGGCGGACGCCGGCGCTTCAGCGTCAGCGGGCCGCTCGCGATCGCGTGCTGGGTGCTGGTCATGCGCCCCTCCCCGGCTGGCCTTGGTACTGGCAGCCGATATCGTCGCTCCTATATGGCATACGATACGCCGCGAATTTTGTCGCCGCGAGGGCCGCTACCCACAAATCGCCGGCTCGGCTATCCTGCCCGCAGCGGCGGACGGCCGCGCCGGGCAAGGTCGGTTTAATTTTTTCGCGGTAGTACAATGGCGGTCAGGCCGGCGAGACGCCTCCCATCGCCAAGCCGGGAAGGCGCGCAAGCCGCAGCGGGACTGAGGAAAATCGGTGGACGATACAATCGAATACCCGGCCGAATACCCGGCGATCCATGCCGACGAGATGGCGGGAGAAGCCTGGGCGGCGATGACCCGCCAGGATGCCGACGAGGCGCTGCGCCTGTGGGAGCGGGTGCGCCGGCAGTTTCCCGAGCGTGCCGACGGGCATGTCTGGCCGGTCCACCTGCTGTGGCAGGGCGGCCGGATCGACGACGCCGAGGCGGCGGCGGCGGAAGCCTTCGCGCGCTTTCCCGACAACCCGGACCTGCTCGCCCAATATGCCTGGATCGCGATGTCGCGGCAGCGTTGGGACGAGGCGCTACAATGGTGGGAGTCGGCGCGTGAACGCTCGCCGGAGCGGGCCGACGCCTATATCTGGGCCGCCCGCGCCTTGTGGCAATCGGAGCGGCCCGACGAAGCCGAAGCGATGGCGGCCGAGGCGGTCGAGCGCTTTCCCGACGACACCGGCGCGCTGGCAGAATCCGCCTGGGTCGCGGCCGCGCGCCGCGATTGGCCGGAGGCGCTGCGCCGTTGGCAGCTGGTCTACGAGCCGAACCCGGAGCGGCTCGATGCGGCGATCGGCACGGTTCAGGCGCTGCGCATGGTCGGCCGGTTCGACGAGGCGGAGACGGTGGCGAGCGAGGCGTTGACTCGCTTCCCCGACAACGCCGATCTGGCGGTCGAGCACGCCTGGACGGCGGTCTCGCGCGGCGATTGGCAGGCGGCGGCCGCGCGGCTCGAAACGGCCCGCGCCGCGCTGCACGACCCGGCGCGGTTCGAAGAAAGCCTCGGCTGGATCGAGCAGCAGCTGCAGGCGCGCGCCTCCGCGGGCGCTGGAGCTGCTGTCCCGGCGGCCGCCACCGCGCCGCCGGCGGCCGCCGGCG
>JBBRPG010000091.1:0-14626 GCA_038228485.1 Alphaproteobacteria bacterium | reverse complement strand
GGAATGGCGCCGACATGCGAGACGGTTGCGATTTCGTCGAACACCGGGCTTTCCGGGGTGACGACGCGCCATGTCATCGTCGGCATCACCAGCGTGCCGGCGCGCATATAGTCGATCAGCCCCTCGATGAACGGCTCGGCGCGGAAACCCTGGCTCGCGAGGTTGCGGAAGGCGCTGTGCATGAACAGCACGCCGTCGGGCGGGATGCGCGCTTCATCCAGCAGCCGCGCCGCTTCGCGCTTCGAATCGACCGCGGTCATCGGCCTCTACGCTCGCGGATCTCCTCGATCCGGTCGAGACAGCGCTCGACATCGCGGAACGGCAGCCCGCTCAATTCCGATAGCTCGAGGTCCCACCATTTTACCCGCAGCAGGCGCTCGATGACGGCGTCGGAGAACCGCATCCGCACCACCCGCGCCGGCACCCCGGCGACGATGGCGAAGGGCGGCACGTCCTTGGTCACGACCGAGCCGGCGCCGACGATCGCGCCGTCGCCGACCGAGACCCCCGCCATGATGTTGACGTTGTGGCCGGTCCATACGTCGTTGCCGATAGCGGCGTGACGGAACATGTCGGGGGTGCGCTCCAGCCGGTCGAAGTCGCGGTATTCCGGCACCCAGTCGAACGAATTCGGGTGGTACTGGAACTCGTTGATGCTGAGCCAGTCGACCGGGTGGTTGAACGGGTTGATCGCGGTGCGCGCGCCGATCGCGCAGTAGGCGCCGACCGTCGCCCTCGCGACATAGCAGTTCTCGTTCATCCCGGAATACTTGCCGAAGACGACGTCCGGGCCGATCTGCGACAGCCGGTTGAGAAACACCGGACCCAAAAGGCGCGACTTGATGATGCGCGCGCCGGGGTTGAGGCGGATCACGTCATGATAGGTGGCCGGCTCCGCAGTCGTGTTCTCGAGCCGGTCGTCGATGGTGATTTCCGGATAAACGGTCATGCCGCATCATAGCCAATCGGCCGGGGCCGAGAAACGGCGCTCATTCCCGCTAATCAGTCGAAAGCGGATTATCTCTTCGCGCCACCCGTTCTTTTGGTGACATGACGCCTCCCACTGTCGATGCCCTCAAGCCCGTGGCCTTCCGCTGCTTCCGCGACGAGCGCGGCGCGTTGGTCGCGCTCGACCTGCCGAGCGCGGTGCCGTTTCCCGTCGCGCGCACGTTCTGGGTCTACGACGTGCCGGCGGGTACAGCACGAGGTTCACACGCTCATAAATTCTGCCAACAATTTCTGGTCTGCGTCACCGGGTCGGTGTCGGTCGAGATGTTCGACGGCGTCTCCGAGCGCTCGATCCCCCTGACCGAGGGGCAGGCGGTGCATGTTCCACCGGGGATTTTCGCCACCGAGCGCTACCTGGCGCCGGGCTCGGTGCTGATGGTGTTCTGCGACCGCCCTTACGAGCCGGCAGACTACCTGACCGACCGCGCCGCCTTCATCGCCCATCGGCGGCAGATGGAAGCCGAGTAGGCAACCGAGCCCCGCGCCAAAGCCACTTTCGATGCGGCCGCCGCGGCGTTACCATTCCCGCGAGCATGTCGCGGGAGGGTTCGATGCCGGAACTGACGATCAGAAAGCTGCACCCGGTAATCGGGGCGGAAGTGACCGGGATCAACCTCGCCGAGCCGGCCGATGCCGAAACCCGTGAGGCGCTGTCGCAGGCGCTGTCCGAGCACCTGGCGCTGGTCTTTCCCAACCAGAATTTGAACCCAGACCAATACCTGACCGCGGCGACCGCGTTCGGCCCGGTGATGCGCCAGCACTATTCGCAGAACCACATGCCCGGCCACGAGAACATCGGCCTCGTCCATCACAAGAACGGCCAGAAAGTCTCGGAGAACTGGCACACCGACCACACCAACCACGAGAAGCCGCCCTTGGCGACGATGCTTTACGGGGTCGAAATCCCCTCGGCCGGAGGCGGCACCAGCATCGCCAGCATGCGCGCGGCCTATGACGCGCTCGACACAGACGAGCGGGAGCGCCTTTCGGCGATGCGGTCGGTCAACATGCTCGACATCGGCCGCGAGAACACCCGCGCCGAGGACGAGGAGAAATACGGCAAGCCGGTGGTGCACCCGATGGTGCGCACGCACCCCGTGCACGGCACGCGCGCTGTGTTCTTCCACATCACCAAAGTGCAGAACATCGAGGGCATGAGCCCCGATCTCAGCCGCGCGTACATGGAGGATCTGCTGGGACGGATGATCAAGCCGGAGATCACCTATCATCACGCCTGGAAAAAGGGCGACGTGCTGATCTTCGACGACCGCGCCACGCTCCATCGCGCTCACGGCGACTACGACCGCAGCCAGAGCCGGGTGCTGTGGCGCATCCTGGTCGAGGGCGACAAACCGCGCCTTGTGTGAAGCCGGCAGGGGCCGATCGTGAAGCTGACGAACATCCCCGAGGGGGTGATCGACTGGTCGCGGATATCGGCGGCCACGGTGCCCGGGGCTACCGCCGCGGCGAGTGCGCGGGCTCGTCAGCTCGGCGACATTCAGTTGCGGATGGTCGAGTATGCCCCCGGCTACCTCGCCGATCATTGGTGCTCGAAGGGCCACATCCTCTACGTCGTCTCCGGTGAGCTCGCCATTGAGCATCGCGACGGCCAAGCGGCGTACGGGCTTTCGGCGGGGATGAGCGGGCATGTGGCGGACCACGAGGGAACGCCCCACCGCGTTCGCTCCCCGACCGGCGCGACAATCTTCATCCTCGATTGAGAGGCGGTAATGGGTGAGTTCGCGTTAGGCCAGCCGGTGCCGCGGTTCGAGGATCCGCGGCTCATTCGCGGCGGCGGCCGCTATGTCGACGACATGGTGCTGCCGCGCATGGCCTACAGCTACGTGCTGCGCTCGCCGCATGCGCATGCCCGCATCCGCGCGATCGACACCAGCGCGGTCAAGGCGGCGCCGGGGGTGCTGCTGGTGCTGACCGGCGCGGATTGGGCCGCCTCGGGCTGGAACGATCTGCCGACGCCGGGCGGGCTCAAGCGCCGCGGCGGCGCCCCCGCCGGCAAAATCCGCTTCCCGGCGCTGACTAGCGACAAGGTGCGCTGGGTCGGCGATTACGTCGCCTTTGTCGTCGCCGATACCTTGCACCAGGCGCAGGACGCCGCCGAGCTGATCGAAGTCGATTACGAGACGCTATCCTCCGTTACCTCCACGGCGGGCGCGCTCGACCCCGGCTCCCCGCTGGTGTGGGACGACCGGCCCGACAACGTCTGCTTTGTCCATCCCGAGGGCAACCGCGCGGCCGCCGACGCGGCGCTCGCCCGCGCCGACCACATCGTCAAGCGCCGGATGGTGATCAACCGGGTCACTGCGGCGGCGATGGAGCCGCGCGGCGCGGTCGCCGACTACAACCCGGCCGAGGACCGCTACACCGTCTACACCGTGCTGCAGCGCGCCCACGGCTACCGCGCCGACCTCGCCGGCATCATGAACGTGCTGGAGAGTAAGATCCGCGTCGTCGCCGGCGATATCGGCGGCAGTTTCGGGATGAAATCGGCGGTCTACAACGAGGTCGCGCTGACCGTGCTGGCCTCGAAGCTGCTCGGCCGCCCGGTCAAATGGACAAGCACCCGATCGGAGGCGTTCCTCAGCGACGCGCAGGCGCGCGACCACGTCACCGAGGCCGAGCTGGCGCTCGACAAGGACGGCCATTTCCTCGGCTTCCGGGTGAAGGTCACCGCCGCGGTCGGCGCCTATGCCCAGGCCAATTCCAATGTGTTCGTGATGAACCTCGGCACCCTGGCCGGGGTCTACCGCACCCCGGCGGTCTTTGCCGAGGTCACCGCGGTGTTCACCAACACCAATCCGATGCGGCCTTATCGCGGCAACGGCCGTCCCGAATTCGCCTACGTCATCGAGCGCATGGTCGACGAGGCCGCCGCCGAGCTCGGCCTCGACCCCATCGAGCTGCGCCACCGCAACATGATCCCGCCCGAGGCGATGCCGTTCAAATCGGGCCTCACCTTTACCTACGATTGCGGCGAGTTCGCCAAAAACCTCGACCTGGCGCTGAAGCTCGCCGATTTCGCCGGGTTCGAGACACGCCGCGCCGAGGCCAAGACGCGCGGCAAGCTGCGCGGTATCGGCCTTTCCAACACCATCGAGCGCGCCGCCGCCGGCGGCTTCGAGGCCGCCGAGGTACGCTTCGACAAGGGCGGCACCGTGACCTTGCTCTCGGGCTCGATCACCCAGGGCATGGGGCACGAGACGGTCTACAAGCAGCTGCTGTGCGACCGGCTCGGCATCCACCCCGACCAGGTGCAATACATCCAGGGCGACACCGACAAGGTGGCGATCGGCGAGGGCACCGGCGGCTCGCGTTCGGCCGCGCTGGGCGGCTCGGCGGTGATGCTCGCGACCGAGAAGATCGTCGTCAAGGCGCGGGCCATCGCCGCGCACATGCTCGGCGCTGCGGCCGAAGAGGTCAATTTCGAGGACGGCATGTTCACCGCGCCGCGCTCGAACCGGGCGCTGTCGCTCGGCGAGATCGCCGGCGAGGCATGGACCCCGGCCAGTCTGCCGCCCGACATGGAACCCGGTCTTATCAGCAACGCCGCCTACAGCGCCAAGGGGCAGAATTTTCCCAATGGCTGCCACATCTGCGAGCTGGAAATCGACCCCGACACGGGCATGGTCGAGATTTGCCGCTACAGCGTCGTCGACGATGTCGGCACGGTGATGAACCCGCTGCTGCTCGAAGGACAGATCATCGGCGGCATCGCCCAGGGGCTCGGGCAGATTTTGCTCGAGGACATCCGCTTCGACGACGAGTCGGGCCAACTCTTGACCGGCTCGTTCATGGATTACGCGATGCCGCGCGCCGACAATTTCTCGCCGATCCATTGCGAGAGCAACCCGGTGCCGACCAAGACCAACCCGCTCGGCATCAAGGGCGCCGGCGAGGCGGGCGCGGTCGGGGCGATGCCGGCGGTCGGCAACGCGCTGGTCGATGCGCTGAAGCCGCTCGGCATCCGCGAGGTCGCGATGCCGGCGACCCCGGAGCGCTTGTGGCGCGCGATCCGTGCGGCGAGCGCCTGACCTGCTGCGGGATCGGCTAAACCGTCATTTGGTTGCAGGGCTGGATTCTGGCGAGCAGGACGCGGACGCGCGCGGTAACCTGAGGTATCGAGAACGGCTTGGTCGCGTAATCCGTCACCCCTGCTTCGAAACCGGCGCGGGTGCTTGCCTCATCGGCCATCGCGGTCAGCATCAGCACCGGCAGCGCCTGCGTCGCGGGCTTGGCGCGGAGGGTTTTCACGACCTCGATGCCGTCCATGCCGGGCATCTTGTAATCCAGCACGAGAAGGTCCGGCACGCGGTCGTCGATCATCCGCAGCGCCTCCCGGCCGCTCGCCGCCTGGCTAACCGTGTACTGGTCCCCCAGCGCCCGAGCGACGACCGTGAGCACATCGGGCTCGCCATCGACCACCAGGATGTGAAAGCGGCGCTGCACGGCGGGCGCCCGGGCGTGCGTCGCCGTGGCGAACGGCTTTGACGCCGGGCGCGGTTCCAGGATCAGTTCGCAGCCTTCATAGGCGCAAAGGACATCCAGCCCCTTCCCGAGCTGCAAGGCCAGTGCGCGGGCCCGGCACTCGATGTCGGCGACAAAGCGGTCGTCATGGCCTGGATCGTGGTGGGTCAGCGCGACCCGCCGCACATTGGCCGCCGCCGCAATCTGCACCACGTAGTCGTAGGTGCTGTGTCCCCAGTTTTTCTTATGAACGTACTCCTCGGGCGTGTATTGGGCGTCGTGGATCACCAGATCGGCGCCCTCCATGAATTTTGCGTGCTGGCGGTCGCCCTCGTGAAGGATCGACTCGATGAGGCCTGGCTCGGCGCCGGCGCGCCAGAGTTCGTCGGCAAACGGCTCATGATCGACAAGGTACACCACCGCCACGCCGTCGGCCTCGACGCGGTAGCCCAGCGTCATCGCCGGATGATGGAGAAATTGCGTCGCGACCCGCGCGCTGCCGATCGTGTGGCTGCCCTCGGTCAGGTCCTGATACGAGATTTTGGCCGGCAGCTCGCCCAGCTCGACCGGGAAGTAGGTGAACTCCATCTGGCCGGCCAGGACCTCCTGCAGCGAGCCGCGGCTGCCTTGCGGGCCGTAAATCGCGACCGAGTTTCTTTCGACAAAGGCCGGGCTGAAGAAGGGAAAGCCTTGGATGTGGTCCCAATGCATATGCCCGAGCAGGATGTTCGCGTTGATGGGCTTGTCGCCTTGGGACATCAGCTCGACGGCCAGCGTGTGCGCACCGGTGCCGCAGTCGAAAATCAGCAGGTCGCCGGCGTCAGTCGTGAGCTCGACGCAGGAGGTATTGCCGCCGAAATAATGCGTGCTCGGTCCGGGCGTGGCGATCGACCCCCGCGTGCCCCAGAAACGTACCCTCATGAGCCTACGCCTCCATCGGGCCAAACGTCATCACGGGAAAGGCTCCTGACCGATGGGCGCCCCGATAAGGGCGACCGACGGGTGCTGTCGGCCGCGCTCTACAAGTGCGCGGCGGCGCGTGCGCAAGAAAAACGAAAATGGTCCATCGGCCGGAGCTTGGCCCGTATCACCAAACGCAACATAATGGCGGTGATAACGCCCTTCCGTACTTCGGCCATTGGATCGTTCCTCGTCCATTTGACCGAATTGTCCGACTATTAGGTTAGCAAATCGTAACTATAATCGGCCGACGCCTTGCGTTGAGGCCGGACGACAAAGCGTCGCCGCTCTTCGTGCAGGTAAGCAGTAGCGAAACGCTGACCGGCGGCAGCGATAGCTGACAGCCAGGGGTATTGCCGCTAGGATTCCGGACCGAGCGTTTGGGGTGCTGCTCTGCCCGATGCGAAAAATGCAGGGAGAGGACGCGATGCAGATCGTCGACGCCCAAATTCACCTCTGGGGCAGCGGGTTGCCCAGCAACCTGTCGCATCGGCAGGTGACGGCATTCACTGCCGAAGAGGCCATCGCCCTGATGGACGAAGGCGGCGTCGACGCCGCAGTCATTCATCCGCCGGGTTGGGACCCGGGTTCGACCGACATGGCGCTGGCGGCGGTGCGCAACTACCCCGGCCGGTTCGCGATCATGGGATCGGTGCCGCTCGATCGACCGGAATCTCGCGAGCGCATCGCCAGCTGGAGAGAACAACCCGGCATGCTCGGCCTGCGGTACGGGTTCCTCGGCGATCCCGCGCGGCGATGGCTGCACGACGGCACAATCGACTGGCTGTGGGCGGAGGCCGAAAAGGCCGGCGTGCCGATCGCCGCGCTGGCGACGGGCTCGCTGACCGAACTCGGCCGGGTCGCCGAGCGCCACCCCGGACTGCGCTTGACCATCGACCATCTGGGCGGCAGAGGCGGCACGACCACGCTGAAAGACGCCGAAGCCATGACCCACATGCCGGAGCTCCTGGCATTGGCCAGGTTTCCCAATGTAGCGGTCAAGGCGACCGGCGCACCGGGCTATTCCAGCCGGGCCTACCCGTTTCCGGCGATGCACACCTATCTGCAGCAGATCTACGATGCCTTCGGCCCGCACCGGATGTTCTGGGGCACGGACATCACCAAGATGCCCTGTTCCTGGCGACAATGCGTGACGATGTTCACCGAAGAGCTGCCCTGGCTCAGCGACCAGGACAAGCGTCTCGTCATGGGAGAGGCGCTCTGTGCCTGGTGGGGCTGGGACCGAGCAGCTTAACAGGCTTCGCAGCCCGACTGGAACGGGCTCTCCATCCATCCGATCGCTACACAAAAAGGAAATTGCGAATGAAAACGAACACAAAAGGCAAGAAAGTCGCCGTGGTGATCGGCGCCACCTCCAAATGGCAGTCGGACGGCCGCAATACCAAGCTTGCCCACGGCAAGGCGCTGGACGACAGCGACCTGCCGGTCGGCGTGCGCTGGGGCGTCGGCGGCGCCGTTGCCCAGAAATTCGCGCAAGAAGGTTTCTTCGTCGTGCTGACGACTCGGACCCAAGCCAATGCTTCGGCGCTGGAAGAGGCCATCCGGGGCCAGGGCGGCGACTGCATGACCGTCGAACTCGATCTGGTCTCACAGGACTCGATCTCGGCGGCGTTCGCCACGATCCGCCGCGAGGCCGGTGATCCGGAAGTCCTGGTCTACAACGCGGGCTATCTGGAAGGCCGCGATCTGCCGCCGGAGAAAGAACTGCTCGAACACATCCCGGTGGAGATGTTCGACACCACCCAGCACATCGCCTGCCGTGGGCCCTTTCTCGTCGCCAAGGAGGTGTTGCCGGCGATGCGCAAGAAAGGCGAAGGGTCGTTTTTCTTCTCCAACAACTCCAGCTCGCTGCGCGGAAAGAAGCGCATGACCGGGCAGTCGCTGTATTATCCCCGGGTGATGATGCGCACCTTGGCGCAGGTGCTGACCGAGGAGTACTCCGAGCACGGCGTGCACGTCGCCAATGTGGTGATCGACGGCACCATCGACTCGCCCGGCACAAGGGCGATGCCGCGGAACCAGAACCGACCCGATCTCATCATCAATCCGGTCAAGATCGCCGAGGCGTTCTATTACCTGCATACCCAGGACCGGTCGTGCTGGACCCACGAGCTCCAGCTCACGCCGTTTCCCACCAAGCCGAGCTATTGATACGTGTCTGAAGCTGTGGCGGGTTGCGCGGATGGCTGATTGGGGCAGCGCTCGGTATCTTGATGGCCTCGAGGGCTACCCAATCAGAATCCGCTGCGGATGGGTAAAGGTCTCGAACCCGTCGCACCGCGCCACCGCGATGAGAGTGATCCCCGCGGCTTCCGCCGCCCGCACCGCCAGCGCGGTCGGCGCCGACACCGCGACCACGATGGGCGCACCCAGCGACGCCGCCTTTTGGATCATCTCGACCGAGACGCGGCTGGTCAGCAACACCGCGCCCTCGCTGGGCGACAGCCCTACCGCGGCGACAGCGCCGGTCAGCTTGTCGAGCGCGTTGTGCCGTCCGACATCCTCGCGCACCGCGACAATGCCGTCTCGCGGCGTCCAGAACGCGGCCGCATGGAGCGCGCCGGTCAGCCGGTTCATCTTTTGCAGACCCGGGAGCAGCGCCATTGCCTCGGAGATCTCATCGCCCGTTACGCGGATGCCGCCCTCCACAAACGGCGGTCGACGGGACGCTTCGGCGAGGCTTTCGAGCCCGCACAAGCCGCAGCCGCTGGGGCCGGCGAGATAGCGCCGCCGCTCCCAAAAGGATGACGCCGGAGCGCGGGAGAGAGCCATCCGCAACAGGATGCCGTCATCGCCCGGGACGATGTCGAGCGCCTCGATATCGCCGGGCGCGCGGATCACCCCTTCGTTGAGACTTAACCCGAGGGCAAAATCGGCGAGGTCGGCCGGGGTCGCCATCATCACGGCGTAGCTCGCGCCTTCATAGGCGAAGGCCACGGGCGTTTCCTCGGGAACGAGGCGCGTTTCGGCTGGCGCCGGCAACCTGTCGGCCGCCGCGCTGCGCCAGACGAGGCGCTGGGCGTCGTGAAAGACCGGCGGCTGACTATCGATCGCGAGCCCGCTGTCGAGCATGAGCCCGGTCATCGCCGCGGTCTTCCCCGACGCGCCGTCGGCGGGGTTTGAGGCCGCGGCACGGCGGCGCCGGGCGCGACGGTCAGCACCAGATCTTCGCCTTCCATGCCGTGTTGCGCGCCTTCATCGATGGCACACGGTGCAAGAGGTCAGCTCGCCGACGCGGACGCCGTATTGGCCGATCAGCTTCTCGCCAAGCGCGCGCCGGTCGGCCGGCGGCTGCCATGCCATATCGGTGACCAACTCGCGCGGCCGCAAATTAGGTGCTGGATCGCGGTGACAATCGAGACAGAATTTCATCGGGAATGCGATCGCCCGGTAGGTCAGCGGCATTTCGTCGATGCGGCCGTGACAGGTGACGCAGCCGACGCCCTTGGCGATGTGAATGTCGTGCTGGAAGTAGACATAATCCGGCAGACGGGCGACCCGACGCCACTCGATCGCTTTGCCCGAAGCCAGGCTTTGCCGCACCGGCGCGAGGATTTCGGCATTGGTCCAGATCTGCGAATGACAGGTCATGCAGGTGTAGGTCGGCGGCAGTCCGGCGCGCGCGCTGATTTCGACCGTGTCGTTGCACGGCACCGGTTGGAACAAGGTCTCGGGGTTCTCGGTGCCGCCGCGGTAGTAACGGGCGATGCGCAGCCAATGCATCGCCCGGCCGATCAGCACCTGCTCGCGGCCGACGACCGGCACGTTGTTCTCGGCCTGGCAGGCAAGCGCGCAGCCCAGGGCCATGTCGTGCTGGCGCTGACCGGCGTCGTCGTCGCCGGGTTCTCGTCGATCCTAACCGGGCTCAACTTCATCGTCACCATCCACCGGATGCGCGCGCCGGGGCTCGGCTGGTACCGGCTGCCGATCTTTGTCTGGTCGCTGTATTCGACCAGCGTCATCCTGGTGCTGGCGACCCCGGTATTGGCGATCACGCTGATGCTGGTCGCGCTCGAGCGCATCGTCGGCATCGGCATCTTCGACCCAAAGCTCGGGGGCGACCCGCTGCTGTTCCAGCACCTGTTCTGGTTCTACTCACACCCGGCGGTCTACATCATGATCCTGCCCGGGATGGGGGTGGTCAGCGAGCTGATCCCCTGTTTTGCCCGCAAAAGTCTGTTCGGCTACCATTTCGTCGCCTGGTGCAGCGTCGCCATCGCCGGGCTCGGGTTCCTGGTCTGGGGCCACCACATGTTCGTCAGCGGCCAGTCGATGTCGGCCGGGCTGGTGTTCTCGTTTCTCAGCTTCGCCGTCGCGGTGCCCTCGGCGATCAAGGTGTTCAACTGGACCGCCACCCTGCACAAGGGCTGGATCCGCTTCGACGCGCCGATGCTCTATGCGCTGGCGTTTATCGGGTTCACGATCGGCGGTCTGACCGGGCTGTTCCTCGCCGCGCTGGCGATCGACGTCCACGTCACCGACACCTATTTCGTCATCGGTCATTTCCACTACATCATGGTCGGCGGGATGGTGACCGCCTATTTCGGCGGGCTGCATTTCTGGTGGGCGAAGATTACCGGCCGGCATTACCCCGAGTATCTGGCGCGGGCGGCTGCGATCCTGATTTTCTTCGGCTTCAACCTGACCTTCTTTCCGCATTTCGTGCTGGGCTATCTCGGCATGCCGCGGCGCTATGCGTCGTACCCGCCGGAGTTCCAGGTATGGAATGTGCTGTCGACGGCGGGCTCGACGATCCTCGCGCTCGCCTATCTGATGCCGCTGGTCTATCTGGTTTGGTCGCTGTTCTTCGGGCGGCGGGCCGAGGCGAACCCGTGGGGCGCGACCGGTCTCGAATGGCAGACGAGTTCGCCGCCGCCGACCCATAATTTTGCCGAGACGCCGGTGGTAAGGCGCGGACCTTATGTCTACTCCGGCCCCGAGCCGGTGCCGCAGACGGTGGCGGATGCCTAGAAGCGTCGAGGCCTCGGCGATTCAATTCGTCACCCTGGCGCAGCAGCGCGAGGCCGCGACCCTGGGGATCTGGGTGTTTCTCGCCACCGAGGTGTTGTTCTTCGGCGGCATGATCCTGGGCTACGCGGTCTATCGCTGGAGCTACCCAGAGGCCTTCGCCGCGGCGGGGCGGCATACCGCGATCGTCCTCGGCACCGCCAATACCGCGGTATTGCTGACCAGCAGCCTGACGATGGCGCTCGCCGTCGCCGCCGCGGAAGCGCGCCGCCGGCGGTTGCTGGTTTTGCTGTTGCTGGCGACAGCGGCGCTGGGCTGCGCCTTTCTCGGCATCAAGGCGGCCGAATACCTCAAGGATTGGCACGAGCATCTCGTGCCGGCGCTGAACTTCACCTTCGAACCGCGCCTGGCCGGCCCGGCCGAGCTGTTCTTCCTGATCTATTTCGCGACGACCGGGCTGCACGCGATCCATCTGACGATCGGGATCGTGGTGATGCTGGTGCTGGCGGCGCGGAGCCGGCACGACCGCTATCTCGGCCCGCGGTCGACCACGGTCGAAATCGCCGGCCTCTATTGGCATTTCGTCGACATCGTCTGGATCTTCCTGTTTCCGCTGCTGTACCTCGGCGGGCGGTCGGGATGAGGTTAGTGGCCCCGTGAGCGGCCTGCGCGCGAACCTGCTCGTCTGGCTGGCGCTGCTGGTCCTGCTCGGGGCGACGACGGGCGGCGCCTATCTGCCGATCGGCCGCTTCAACATCGCGCTCGCGCTGACCATCGCTGCGATCAAGGCCGCTTTGGTGCTGATAGTGTTCATGCGGCTGTGGGAGGGGCCGCGACTGGCGCGCGTCTTCGCCGTCGCGGGGTTTTTCTGGCTCGGGATCCTGTTGTGGCTGGCAGGAGGCGACTACCTGACGCGACACGGCTTCCCGCCCGGCTAACCAGGCTCGGCCAACCTCGATAGCTGGAAAGAGGCTGCCCTTTACGTCTGCGGTCACGTCGAGCTGCTGACGTGCTGAGGGCAGCCGGCTTCTCTATGAAACCATCGGCACAGCGGCGAGGCAAAAGCGCATGGTCAGTGAGCCGCCGCGGCGACAGTATTGGGCGAGGTTGCGGCTCAACACGGCAGGCTGTTAATACAACGGCATGAGAGTAAATGACTTTGATCGGACATGGCGAAGTCGAAATCATTTAATTAATACATCGTCAATACTTATGCGCGATCCCGCGTTCGACAGTGACTGGTAGCTTCCTTTGGATGAGTGACCGTTCCCGGCGTTCATCGGTTGCTGCTGCGGGTCGAAGAATATGTTCATCAACGGCGGACTTTCGCGCGAAGGCGAGTCGCGATTGTAGGTCCTGCCGGGCAGCTCAAAAACGCGCGTTTCGAGACCGAGGTCAGCGGGCGGCAGTGGATCGAAATCGGCGCTGCCGTTTCCCCTCCAGCGCTGATACCGCTGTCGGTCACGTCGTAGATCGCCGAGAAGGCTCCGATTGTGCGGCCGCCAATACTGTAGCCGACTGCCTCCCCTCGCCGATCTGACCACCGCCGGTGAATCTTGACCCTGACGAATACTTCGGTGTCGCCGCAGTTGCCGGTGGAATAGGCGCTTACGGCCTCGTCCTGTCCGGTTCGCACAGCAACCCGATTGCCACGACACTCAATAGGGTAGCGGCGAGGATGCCGCAGAAGTCGCGGCCGAGTGAAGATCGCCCGAGCATCACCGCAGATCCGCTGCAGCACGCTCACTCACATGGCGCGTGCTGCCGGCATCGAGCTCGGCACCAATCGAGTCGCCGGTATCGGCTCGGCGGCGGTTGACCATCGCAAGCACCGGGACGCAGATGCCTTCATAAGCGAGATGTGCAACGGCACCTAATGCACGCCGCTGCAGCAGCCTCGCTGCCCACTGATGCCGCGGCAAGGTGCTCCACAACGCGATGAAAGCGTCGATGCCGCTGACCATGTTCCCCTCGGCGTCGCTCACCTAGAGGCGGTGGCGCAGGTTGGAGTCGGTTAGGCCATAGGCACTGGCATCGTAGGCCGATGCGCCGATGGGTTTGAATTCGAACGGGCAATCGGTGCGGTCGGCCTCGGTTCGGTAATGGTCCATCTCGGTGCGGCAAACCGGGCACGACTCGTTGAAATAAACCCACAGCGGCGGCTGCAGGGGCGGCGGCGGCGCGAAGATATCGGCTACTGCCTCGGCGAGATCGGGATGCGCAAAGTGAAACCCGCGCGCCACGGCCGCCGCCGGTACGACACGCTGACTGGTCAGCAGCAGGTCTGAGAGTTCGCCGATCATCGCGCGCAACAGACGGCCCGGCATCCTGAGCAGCACCGGACGATGCCAGTTGCCCGCCAGGGCCTGGGTGTAATCGTGCTGGGTGGCGGGATTTGGGCTGACGGCGTTGACCGCGCCGCTGAGCCGCGTGTCGTCGAGCGCGAACAGGATCAGCCGTACCAGATCGCGCAGATGGATCCACGAGACGTATTGTCGTCCGGTGCCAATCACGGCGCCGAGGCCGAGCCAAGCGGCGAGCGCCATCGCCGGCAACGCACCACCATTACGGCCCAGCACCAGTCCGATGCGTAGCCGGCACACCCGCAGACCATGGGCTTCGGCGCAGCGCGCCGCCTCTTCCCAACGGCGGCACAACTCGGACATGAACATCGGTTGCGGCGGTTCGCTCTCCTCGAGCTTGTCTTCGCCGCGATCGCCGTAATAGCCGATTGCCGAGCCACTGATCAGCACGTCAGGTTTGCGTTCGAGCCGCTCGATCAATGCAGCGAGGGCTTCGGTGGTGCCGATCCGGCTGACGACAAAGCGCTGTTTGCGCCTACGTGTCCACAAACTGCCGATTAGCGGTTCGCCGGCAAGGTTGACGATCGCGTCGATGCGACGGGACGACGGCATCGTGCCGAGATCGCTGCAGGCTTCGACCTGCGGGCCAAACAGATAGGCGGCTCTCGCGGGATCGCGTGTCAGCGCCACCACCCGATCGCCGCGCTTGATCAGGCTGCGCGTCACCGCGCGGCCGATAAAGCCGCTAGATGTTTAGTCCCGGCATTTGATGGGTTGGATCGAGGGTAAATCTGGCCGACTCTTTTGTCCAGGCTTTGCAGATGAACTCGTAGGGGGTGAGGCCTTTGAGGGTCTTGAGCCGCCTGGCGTAATTGTAGGCTTGG
>JBBRPG010000090.1:0-14757 GCA_038228485.1 Alphaproteobacteria bacterium | reverse complement strand
GATTACCTGTTCCGGCTCGCCAACCATAATGGCGCGTTGGTCGTCGGCACCGGCGATCTGTCCGAGTTGGCGCTCGGCTGGTGCACCTACGGCGTCGGCGACCACATGTCGCACTACAACCCCAATGCTTCGGTGTCGAAGACGCTGATCCAGCACCTGATCCGCTTCGTCGCCAACAGTGGGGATGTGACCGCCGACACCGCCGCAATCCTCGAAGACATCCTCGCCACGGAAATCTCGCCCGAGCTGGTGCCGGCCGGCGAGGATGGTGCGATCCAGTCGACCGAGAGCGTTGTCGGGCCCTATGCGCTGCAGGATTTCACCTTGTTTTACGTGACCCGCTATGGGTTTGCGCCGTCGAAGATTGCCTATCTGGCCTGGAATGCCTGGCACAATGCAGAGTGCGGCGCGTGGCCGGCGAATACTCCCGCGACCGCGCATCGGGCATTCGACCTTCCCGACATCAAGAAATGGATGCGCGTCTTCCTCACCCGCTTTTTCGAGCAGAGCCAGTTCAAGCGTTCCGCGCTCCCCAACGGCCCGAAGATCTCGTCGGGCGGCTCGCTGTCGCCGCGCGGCGATTGGCGTGCGCCGTCCGACTCGCATGCCGGGGTCTGGCTGGAAGAGCTCGAACGAGGCGTTCCCGACGCCTGAGCGATGTTGGAACATCTGACGTCTTGGGCCGGCGAACCGGCGCGCTGGGCACCGCTGGTCCCGATTATCCCAATCGTGGTGGTGGCTTTAGTCCAAGCGGTGGTTCTGCCGGCGCGGCTCTGGGCCAAGGGATTTTGGGCACTGGCGGTGATCGGGTGCGGCATCGCCTGCGGCGCGCTCGCGCTCACCCTGTCGCTGCGGCGCGACCAGGCGCTTCAGGCCGAACTGGGCCGAGTGAGCCAAGCCGAGCTCGGCGCCCAGCTCGCCCAGCTGAAAGGGTTGTGGGCGCAATGGGATGCCATCTCCCACGCTTTACCCCCGGCGGGAGAGGCGCCAGCCGCCGCGTTCGACAGCGTCAACGACGCGCTGGCGTCGTTGAGCGCCAAGGTCGCCAGCGTCGATGCGCAGATCGCCGCGCGGATCGCCGCGCTCAAGGAACAGACGAAGGGCCGCTCGATCGGTGACGACGCAGCGGCGAAGCTGGTCGACTATCTGCGCCAGTACAGCGGCAACCGCGTCATCGTCTCCTGCGTGCCGAACGACCTGGAGGCGTTTACCTATGCCAACCAGCTGGTCACGATCCTGAGGATGGCGGGCTGGGATGCGCGCGGTCCGGAGGTGACGGCCGCCTCCGACGAGGCGGTGGCGATGGGGGTCAGCCTTTACGTGCGGGACCCGCGCACGGCCGACGCGGCAAAAATCCTGATCGACGCGTTTACCCGCTTCAATATTCCCTACCAGACCGGGCTCACCGCCAGCAACGCGATCCCCGACATCGCGACGGTCGAGCTGTTCGTCGCCAAGAAACCCTGAGAAGGAGACATCCGATGCCGGCAGGCCGCGTCCATTTGAGCGTCGACGAAGCGCGCAGCCTCGGCGAGCGGGCGATGCGCGGGATGGGCTACGAACCCGAGGAGGCAGCGATCGTCACCGACCACGTCATCGACGCGGCGCTGTGCGGCTATGAGTATTCGGGTCTCGCCAAGCTCCTCAACATCCCCGAGCACCGCCGCTTCGACCTGCCGCGCGGGCCGATGCGGGTGCTGCACGAGACCGAGGTCTCGGCGCTCTACGACGGCGGCAACAATGTCGGGATGCTGGCGATCCATCACGCGGCGAAGGCGACGATCGCCAAGGCGCAGGCGCATGGGCTGGCCATCGTCGGCGTCACCAACACCTGGATGAGCGGGCGCAATGCCTATTTCGTGGAAATGATCGCCAATGCCGGGCTGGTCGCGATCCACACCGCGAGCAGCGGCGGCGCGGTGGCGCCGCTGGGCGGGATCAAGCCGATCCTCGGCACCAATCCCATCGCTTTCGCGATCCCGACCGAGGAAGGGGCGCTGATCCTCGACATGGGAACCTCGGCCTTTATGGCGACCGAGCTGCAACTGCGCGTGCGCCTCAATGAGAAGCTGCCCGAAGGGGTAGCGATCGACCGCGACGGCAAGCCGACGACCGACCCGGCCGAGGCGCGGGCCGGCGCGTTGCTGCCGTTCGCCGGCTACAAGGGATTTGGGCTCGGGCTGGTGGTGCAGGCCCTCGGGGTGCTGGGCGGGGCCGGCATGGTGCCGGGAGCGGAGGACGGCTACCTGTTCGTCGCTTTCCGGCCGGATCTGCTGATCCCGCTCGAACAGTGCAAGCGCGAGGTCAGCGCGCTAATCGCCCGCGTCAAGGCGGTCCCACGTGCCGCTGGGGTCACGGAAATCCGCATTCCCGGCGAAAACTCGGCGCGCAATCGCGAGCGGCTGTCGAAGGCGGGCCTCGATATCGACCAGCTGGTCTTTGACGAACTGCACCGCTTTGCCGGAAACCGCCCGTGACGGCCGATTTCTAGTGGAGCAGGCCTAGGCCCATGATCCCGATGAAGATCAAATAGATTGCGACGACGTAGTTGAGGATGCGCGGCACCAGCAGGATCAGCACGCCGGCCAAGATCGCCACGAGCGGCTGCAGATGGGCAATGCTGAGCGTCATCAGGGACTTCCTTCAGCTGTTGGACAGCACTTAAGACGTATGCCGCTCACCGCTCTGGGCGAACGCTGAGGTTTGAAACTGTTCCTTTAGTTCGCTCTCAAGTAGCCGGCGGCGCGACGGCGGTTGCCCGCCTGCCGCGCCGCCGTCATGTCCCGGCTTACGGCGCCGGTGCGAGGGTGATCGAGGCGATGCCCGCCGCGACGTTGAGACCCTGATTGCCCTCGATGCTTAGCGGCTGCAAAGCCACGGTGTTGTTGGAGCCGCCGACCAGCGCATTGGCGCCGACGCCGACGCCGACCGTCGCGCTGGCGGTGCCGCCGGCGTACGAGCCAGCCAGCGCGCCCGGCTGCATCACCCCGACCGGCGCGACCACAGTCCACACCAGCACGCCGCCCGAGGTGTAGCCGATATCGGCGCCGAACTTGTTGATGGTGCCGGTATAATGCTCTTGTCGGCCGCCGACGCCGGCATAGGTGCAGTTGAGCGCCTTGGACGAGCCGAAAATAAAGCCAAAGCCGCTCGACACGTTGCAGGTCAGGTTCCCGACTTTAACCGCGCTACCCTGTGCAGAGGCGGTTCCGGCGAGCGCGGCGAGGCCGGTCAGGGCGACGATAGCACTAGCGGTCAGACGCATTGTTTTCGACATCGCTGTCTCCTGTTTTTGCTGCGATCGGGCGGCGCCCCGTCCTTCACGGCGCTAACCGCTAACTAGAACCAACAACTTAGTCGCCGCTTGGTTCTATTCAAGAGCGCATCGGCGCGTGTGCTTGACAAGGATGCCGCGCCGCGCGGGCGACCAACCCACGGTTATCGGACAGCGCCGCGACATGGCGGGGCAAATTCTTTGCCGTGCCGGCTGTGCTTGCGGTCTGACAAGTAACGCCGCATACTCGATCGCGTAATGAGTGCTGCCTAAAATGATCATTTCAAATGATCATTTTATAATAACTCGCTCAACCGAGCGGCGAGCCCGAACCAATTCGGGCCGCATGAAGTGAACAGGGGAGTGACACAATGGCAAACGCGGACGTGGTAACTCAAGTCGCCTGGTGGCGGGAGCCGACCAAGGATCAATGGTACGCCTATATCGCCGCCTGGCTCGGATGGACGCTCGACGCATTCGATTTCACCGTGTTCCTGTTGATCATGGTGCCGATCGCCAAGGAATTTAACGTCCCTCTGACCGAGGTGACCGCGGTCTTCACCATTACATTGTGGATGCGTCTTATCGGCGCGGTGGCGTCAGGGTGGGTCGCCGACCGGGTCGGTCGCAAGCTGCCGCTGATGATCTCGATCATCGGCTATTCGGCGTGCAACTTCATCGCCGGATTTTCGCCGACCTTCTTCTTTCTGTTCTTCTTCCGTGCGCTGCTCGGCATCTTCATGGGCGCGGAATGGCCGGCCGGCGCGGCGCTGGCGATGGAGCAATGGCCGATCCGCACCCGCGGCTTTATGAGCGGCGTGCTGCAAGGTTCTTGGGGGCTGGGCTTTGCGATATCGAGCCTGATCTATTGGCTGGGTTTCGACCGCTTCGGCTGGCGCGGCATGCTCTGGGTCGGCGTCCTCCCGGCGTTGTCGGTCATCTACATCCGCTATTTCGTCAAGGAGCCGGAGGTTTGGGTCGAGAACCGCCGCCAGCAGCGCGAAAACAAGCGTGAAGTCCATGCTCCGCTGCTCAGCATCTTCAAGCGCGGCATGATCGGCAACACCCTGACGGCGTGCTGGTGGATGGCGAGCAACTTCGTCGTCTACTACTCGATCTATGCGCTGTTCGCGACGCACCTGCAAAACGACCTCAACATGAGCACCGCCGCGGTCGGGCAGTTGCTGCTCTACTCGAACCTGATCGGGTTTCTCGCGATGGCGTTCTGGGGCTATGTCGCCGAACGTCTCGGCCGACGCTGGGCGATGATCATCCCGGCGGCGCTCGCGGTGCCGATTGCGCCGATGTACCTGATGACCAACGACTGGACCTGGATCGCCACCGGCTTCCTGTTGCAGGGCGCCTGTGGTGGCGCTCTCTACAGCCAGTTGCCGAGCTATCTGTCGGAGCGGTTTCCGACCGAGGTGCGCGCCACCGCGGCCGGCTTCTGCTACCACCAGGGGGCGATCTTCGGCGGTTTCGTGCCGCCCGTGCTGACCTACTGCGCGCTCACCTACAACGTCAGCTTCTCGGTGCCGATGCTGATAGGAACCGTGGTCGCGGCGTCGAGCGTCGTCGTCGCGCTGCTGATCAGCCCTGAGACCAAGGGCAAGGAGCTGACATCTGAGCTGGTTGTCGCCTAGCTGCTTATAAAGCGCTCGCCCGCGGTTGAGATGCCACGGGCGAGCGGCCCGTGCTCTGGACGCGGCCGCGTCACGCTCGTCTTGCGGTGGCGCAACTTCCCCTATTATGATCGTTTGTTGTTGATCTACACCAAAATGCTGCGACGAAACGCGGCTTGGGCACGGCACGTTCAATTGATCCGCCGTTATGATCAGGGGAGGGAAGTTATGGCGAATAGTGCAGCGTCTGGGGCGATGCCGTGGTGGAAGGAACCCACCAAGGATCAATGGCTGGCTTATGTGGCCGCCTGGTTGGGCTGGACGCTCGACGCGTTCGATTTCACGATTTTCTTGCTGATCATGGTGCCGATCGCCAAAGAGTTTAACGTGCCGATAACCGAGGTGACGGTGGTCTTTACCGTGACCTTGTGGATGCGCCTGCTTGGCGCGACGGCGGCCGGCTGGATGGCCGACCGGATGGGGCGCAAGGCGCCGCTGATGATCTCGATCATCTGGTATTCCGCCTGCAATTTCATCGCCGGTTTCTCGCCGACCTTCTGGTTCCTGTTTCTGTTCCGGGCATTGCTGGGCATCGGCATGGGCGCCGAATGGCCGGCCGGCGCGGCGCTGGCGATGGAGACCTGGCCGACCCGCTCGCGCGGTTTCATGAGCGGCGTGCTGCAGGGTTCCTGGGGTCTCGGCTTTATGGATCGGCTGGCGCGGCTTGCTGATGCTCGGCGTGCTGCCGGCACTGTCGGTCGTCTATGTGCGGTTCTTCGTCAAGGAGCCGGAAGTCTGGCAGGAAAACCGCAAGCTGCAAAAGGCCCAGCAGCGCGAGGTGCATGTGCCGCTGGCCAAGATCTTCAAGCGCGGGATGCTGGGCAATACCGCCACGGCGTGCTGGTGGATGGCGAGCAGCTTTATCGTCTACTACTCGATCAACGCGCTGTTCGCGACCCATCTGCAAAAGGATCTCGGGTTCGACGCCAAGGCGGTCGCCTCGCCGATTTTCTGGTCGAACCTGCTGGTATTCCTCAGCATGGGGTTCTGGGGCTGGTGCGCCGATAGGATCGGCCGGCGCTGGGCGATGATCATCCCGGCGCTGATTGCGATCCCGATCGCGCCGCTTTATCTGCTGACCTCGAACCTGACGCTGATCATCTTTGCGTTCGTGCTGCAGGGCGCGTTCGGCGGCGGCATCTACGGCCAGAACCCGAGCTACCTCAACGAGCGGTTCCCGACCGAGATACGCGCCACCGCGGCGGGATTCTGCTACCACCAGGGCGCGATCTTCGCCGGTGTCCTGGCGCCGGTGCTGAGCTACTTCGCGGTCGATCTGGGCTTTGGCTTTGCCTGGCCGATGCTGATCGCCACGGGCGGCGGCTACGTCAGCTTTGTCATCGCGCTGTTGTGCGGCCCTGAAACGCATGGCAAGGAGATGAGCGCCGACCTCGTCGTCGCCTGACTGCAACTGAGCCGAATAGGACGGCGCTCGCCTCGCGGCGGGCGCCGTTTTATTTGCGCTCGATAAAGCTGCGGCCGATCAGCTGGCGGTGGATCTGGTTGGTGCCTTCCCAAATCTGGGTGATCTTGGCGTCGCGCATGAGCCGCTCGACCCGGTTGTCCTTGATGTAGCCGTAACCGCCGTAGAGCTGCACCGCCTCGGTGGCGATGCGCATCGCCAAGTCGGAAGCGCGCATCTTCAGCATCGAGGCTTCGGGCCCGATATCGCTGACCCCCGCATCGACAAGGCCTGCGACGTGCCACAGCCAGGCCTCGCACATCGCCAGATCGGTAGCGAGGTCGGCGAGCAGAAACTGGATGCCCTGGAACTCGACGATGCGGCGGCCGGATTGCCGGCGCTCGTTGATGTAGGCGACCGCGTCGTCGAAGGCGGCGCGGGCGATGCCGAGCGCGTGTGCGGCGACGCTCGGCCGCGACTTGTTGAGCGCGGCGAGCAGCAGCGCGAGGCCTCGGCCCGGCTCGCCGAGCAGGTTGGCGCGCGGTACACGGCAATTGTCGAACGCCAATGCCGCGGTCGACGAGGCGCGGTGGCCGAGCTTGTCCTCCTTGCGCAGCACGGTGAGACCGGGCGTGTCCTTTTCGAGGATCAGGGCGGTGATCGCGCCGCGGCCATTCTTATCCCCCGCGAAGATCTCGCTCCATTTACCGAACAGCAGGATCAGATCGGCGACATCGCCATTGGTGATGAAAATCTTGCCGCCATCGACGACGATGCTGTCGCCGTTCGGGGTGAAGCGTGTGGTCATGTGCGTCGCGTCGGAGCCGGCGTCGGGCTCGGTGATCGCCAGCGCGCAGAGCGCGCCCTCGACCAGGCGGGGCAGAAAGCGCTGTTTCTGTTCCTCCGCGCCGAAATCGATCAGCGGCTTGATCGCGTGGAAATTGGTTGCCCAGATGATGCCGGTCGAGGCGCAGGCCGCGCTGATCTCGCGCACGCAGGCGAGGTAGGCGGCGTAGGAGAGACCGGCGCCGCCGTATTCCTCGGGCACGAACATCGCGTTGAGGCCGAGCGCGTTGATCGCCTTGACGTTGTCCCAGGGGAACTCGCCGGACCGGTCGTAGTCGGCGGCGCGCGGCGCGATCTCGTCGCGGGCGAGCGCGCGGACGCTGTCGAGCAGCTGCCGCTCCTCCGGCGATAGCGGCGGCAGCGCGTCGAGACGGGCGAAGAGGGGGGTCATCTTGGACCGCGGCCGTCTCGGCCGCCCTGGAAGTCCGGAAGAGCGGGCGGGACGCCCGCGGTCCATGGTTTGTCACTCATCCTTGAAGACCGCTTTGCGCTTTTCGATGAAGGCGGTCATGCCTTCCACCGCGTCTTCGGTCTGGAAGGCGAGGGTGTTGAGGTCGGCTTCGAGCTTGAGGCCCTCGTCGAGCGGCGCGTCGAGGGCGCGGGTCACCGCGTCGCGCGCGAGGGCGAGGGCAGGGAGGCTGTAGCCGGTCATCTCGCGGGCGAACGCCTTGCCGGCCTCGATCAACTCGCCATCGACGAGGCGGTGGACGAGGCCGATGCGCTCGGCCTCGTCGGCGCCGACGGTGCGGCCGGTCATGATGATCTCCAGCGCGCGCGCTTCGCCGACCAGCCGCGGGAGGCGCTGCGTGCCGCCATAACCGGGGATAAGGCCGAGCTTGATCTCGGGCAGGCCGAGCCGGGCGGTTTTCAGCGCGAGGCGGAAATTGCAGGCGAGCGCCAGCTCCAAGCCGCCGCCGAAGGCGTAGCCGTTGATCAGCGCGATCGACGGCATCGGCAAGCTGCCGAAGCGCGAGACGACGCGCTGGCCGTTGGCGGCGTCGCGGCGCTGCTGGGCGAGCTTGCGGCCCATCAATTCCTTGATGTCGGCGCCGGCGCAAAAGGCGCGGTCGCCCGCGCCGGTGACGAAGAGCGCGCGGGCGTCGCCGGCGGCGACCTCGTCGAGCTTCGCATCGATTTCGCGGAGCGTGGCGAACGACAGCGCGTTGAGCGCCTCGGGCCGGTCGAGGGTCAGCAGCGCGAATTCGTCGTTACGAGTGAGGTGAACGGTCATCGACTCGATCCCGTCCAGCGTACCGGGGTCGGCGCGATGCGGCCCGATTTCGTCCATTCCACCAATTCCCGCTTGAGGATTTTGCCGCTCGCGGTCAACGGGTAGGCGTCCATCTGAATGAAGTATTCGGGCATGTCGTAGCGCGACAGGCCTTCGGCGTGGAGATGCGCCAGCATCGCCTCGGCATCGGCGCTGCTGCCGTCGTGGCAGATCACCGAGAGGCACACTTTCTCGCCGAGGCGCGGGTCGGCAACCGCAAAGGCGGCGCAGCGCGCGACCGATTTGTGACGCATGGCCAATTCCTCGATGCGCGACGGGTGGATGTTGTGGCCGCCGCGGATGATGAGGTCTTTCTTGCGGCCGACGATCTCGAGATTGCCGTTGGCATCGAGCCTCCCAAGATCGCCCGACATGAACCAGCCGGAGCGGTTGAACGAATCCTCGGTGGCGCGCTGGTTGTCGAAATAGCCGAGCGTCAGGCAGGCGCCGCGGCCGCCGATCTCGCCGATTTCGCCGGGGCCGGCCTCGATGTCGGGGTTTTCCTGGTCCCAGAGCCTGATCTCGTAGGCGGCGCAGGCGCGCCCGCAGGTAGCGACGATGGTCTCGGGGCTGTCGCTCGGCAAGGTGTACTGGTGCGAGCCGTTCTCGCTCATGCCGTAGACGTTTTGCGGGATGACGCCCCGGTCGAGAAAGGCCTGCGCGACCTCGCGCGGGATCACCGACCCGGCCATGTAGAACGTCTTCACCTTGCCGAGGCGCCCTTCATTTGGATTGACGAGATTGCGGCGGCGCAACTCGGCGAGGATGTCCATCGCGTGGGTCGGCACCCCCATTACATAGGTCGCACCGGTCTCGATGATCCAGTCGAGCGGGGTCATGCCGGCGGGCGGTGCATTTACCACCAGCTCCATGCCGGCCGCCATCATCTGCTCGATCGCGACGGTGGCGATGTGATGACTGAGCGGGCTGAGGCTGAGCAGGACGGTGCTGCTGTCGTGATGCCAATCGGCCACCATCGCGCGGCCGTTGGCGAGCAGCGTGTTGTCGGAATGCATCACCCCTGTGGTGATGCCGGTCGTGCCCGAGGTGAAGGCGAGATAGACGATCTTGTCGGGGTTGGCCTCGACCGGGGGCAGGGGGCCGGGCTCGGTCGGAAAGGGTGAGGCCGAAGCGGGGCCGGCGCCGAGCGTATAGATGCGACGCAGCGACGGCAGCTCCGCGGCCGCGGCGAAAATGTCGGCGGTGCGGGCGTCGGCGCCGTAGCCGGGCTGGGCGAAAAGCGCGCTCGCCTCGGTGCGGGCCAGCAGGGCGACGATCTCGGCGACCGTGTAGTTCTGGTGCAGCGACGGGTTGCAGACGTATCCCTGGCGTGAGCAGGCGAGAAAGACGATCACCGCCTCGACCCGGTTGGGCAGCCACACCGCAACCCGCTCGCCGCGCTTCAACCCGGCCGCGTCGAGATCGGCCGCCACCGCATCGACCGAGGCGAGCAGCTTGCGCCAGGTCAGCCGGCGATTGGCGTCGCGCAGGGCGGGGGCACCCGGCCGTTCTTCGGCGTGTTGGGCGAGCAGCGTGTAGAGTGTGTCCTCCCGCCACAGCCCGGCGGCGTAATAGCGCCGCGCCGCCGCCGGGTCGTGCAGGGTGAGCAGCGTGTTGGTCACGGGCGCAACAGGCGCAAGTCGAGCCTGCGCCCCTTCGACCGGTCCGTCGGCTGGCGGGGTTCGATGATGCCGGGTTGCGACAGTTCGGCGATCATGATGTCCTCAAATGCCGCGACAACCTCTTGCCTTCGGGGCCGTGGAACTGGGAAGGTTTCGCCCCGCACCAGCCCGGCCTCAAGGAGAAGCGCGATGTTACAGGATTTGTTGCCCTACGCGGAACGGATCGCGGCAAAGCTGAAAGCCCGCAAGGAGACGATCAGCGTCGGCGAATCCTCGACCGCCGGGCTGATTTCCGCGGCGTTGCTCGCGGTTCCCGGCGCCTCGGCCTATTTCGTTGGTGGCGCGGTCGTCTATACCCGCGTCTCGCGCACCGAATTGCTGCGAGTGACCGAGGAAGAATTCGCGGCAATGGCCGGGATCACCCCGTCGACCGAGCCCTACGCGCTGCTCTTTGCCCGCAAAATCCGCGAGCGCCTGTCGACCAACTGGGCGGTGGGCGAAACCGGGACGGCGGGACCGACCGGCAGCCGCTATGGCCATGCCGCAGGGCATTCCTGCGTCGGGGTGATCGGCCCCAACGGCGAGCGTGCGATCACCATCGAAACCGGCAAGGACGACCGGGTCGACAACATGCGCACCTTCTCGATCGAGGCGCTGACCCTGCTGGAAAAGGCGATTGGCTGACGCCGCTCGCCGCCCGCCGAGCCGGCGGAGGCAAAAGCGGGGCAGTAAATTCCCGATCATCGCGACCCTGCCGCCGCGACGGGGATGCGGCAAAAGTTGATTTCCTGCCGTTCTGCGGCTAGATCACTCGCCGAACGCCGGTACGTCCCCATCGTCTAGAGGCCTAGGACACCGCCCTTTCACGGCGGTAACAGGGGTTCGAATCCCCTTGGGGACGCCAACTATATCAATACGTTATAGAGGGTAAGCGGAAACTGGTGTCCCGGCTGTGTCCTGCCGGTATCAGCGTCCTGAAAAATCGGCTCGGCCAATTTCGACTCCAATGGTGAGGTAGCAATGCGGTTGCGCCCGTGCATCGGCCGCGGTATTGAGAACCTCGTCGGATCGGCGGGTCATGCGGCCGGACGCGACAGCTCCATCGCGGCAACCCGACCGCGTATCCTTGTAGAAGCGCTTCGATCTGGGCCTGCCCGCTGACTATATAGTCGCCCTGACTGGCTGCATCTTCTCTTTAAGCTCGTGACAATGGGCCGGTTGGAATCGGTGTAATCGCGGTGCGCCGGACACCAGGTTCCACGAGCGCGTAGCGTCGGCGAAGACGCAGCGCCAAGTTATCGAATAGCTTAGGATCGAGCAGCAACAAGGAAAGCATCATCGGCGACGACAGTCTCCGTAACTTAGGCTGGCCCCTTCTACAGTGCATCTCGTTTCAATTCCGCCTGCCATTAGCATTGGACGCGCGGAGACACCCCAAAGTCTGTTGATTGCTGTTACGAGTGCTGCTATATTGAATGTCGACCGGTGCGCCGAGTCGCGTCAATCGTCGCAAACCTCAACCGCTGCAAACGTGCAAACGCTGACCGCCGCAAGGCAGCCAGTGAGGCACCCCGTCTCGCTCTGCCATGCGCGCCACGCCGCATGGGAGAGGTTGTTGTGGTCACACCCAAATCATCGAACCCGGACGATCACGATGATCGGTCGTCGGCTTCAATTTTAACACCCGAGCTGCTCGCTGCCGTAGAGGCTGCTGCTCGTGCTGCCTGTAGATCGGCTAAAGGTCGCCCGTCGCGCCGCGGCGGTGAACTTGATCCGGCCGACGATCGGCTAGCGTTTTCAATCACCGAGCTGGGTCGGGCCACCAGCACCGGCCGACAGCTTATCTACGACGAGGTCAATGCCGGGCGGCTCATTGCCAAGAAGGTTGGCCGCCGCACGTTGATCCGCTGGGAGGATGCCGAGCGCTGGCTCGCGAGCGCGCCGGCGATCGAACCGGGTCAGACGCACGACGGTGTCGAGCCGGCGGTGCAGCCCGCTGCTGGGGACGCCGGAACTGCCGCTGGCATTGACCTGGTGCGCGCGGGCTCGGGAAAAAACCGGCTGGGGAAAAGCGGTTCGGGCGAAAACGCCGAGGTGGCGGGCACCCCCCTGGACCAGCCGCAGAAACACCGAATCCGCGGTCGGGAACGCACGCATCAAAATCCAAAAATTTTCGGTATGGCGTCGACGCTTCCGGGAACGCGGGGGCAGTCTTAATGGCCGCCCCGAACAGCGGCCCGATGCCGCCTTATCGCCTGATCGATAACGATCGCGTGGTGGCGGCTGTGTCGCGCGAACAGATGGCCACGGTCCGTTTTGCTGCAATCGCGCGCGGCATTGTCAGGGTTGCCGGTGTGGCGGCGCTGGTGCCTGAGGGCGAACACGATCTCGGTCATCTGCTGTCGTCTCGGCAGACCATGCACGCGATGTGGATAATCGAGGCGGGTTGCCTGGATCAGTTTCTGAAAGATCCCGCGGTTGCTGGGTATCTGTGGCTCGGCGTCCCGGTCATGGCGGTATTCGAGGCGGCGGTGGACTACGCTCGCCTGTTGTCGAGCCCTCCCTTTGCCGGGGCTGACCAATGAACGCCGCCGCTACCGCCGCTGTGCCGGCGGACCGTAACATCGTACTCGACTGGGCACTCTATTATTGCAAGCTCGGCTGGTCAGTGGTGCCGGGACATAAGCTGATCGACGGCGTCTGCACCTGCTCGCACAAGAAGAACTGCGTCAGCCCCGGCAAACATCCTGCTATCGCCTGGACGCAGTATCAAAAGGTCCGCGCCGACGAACAACAGCTTCATCGCTGGTTCGGTAAAGACGGTCCATACCGCGATTACAATGTCGGGATCGTCACTGGCGCTGCTAGCGGCAATCTCTTTGTCGTCGATGTTGATGAAGGCCCCGGCAAACCAGGGTCGGAAACATTGATGGCGCTGCAGATGAAGTACGAAGACCTGCCCGATACGACGCAGGCGCGTACCGGCGGTGGTGGCCGGCACATTATGCTGATCGCGCCCGAAGGGTTCGTTGTTAAAACCGATCGCAATATCCTCGGCCCCGGTGTCGATACACGCGGTAGCGGCGGTTATTTTGTAGCAGCGCCGTCGCTTCATCAGTCCGGTAATTATTATGTATGGGATGAGAATTATCATCCTGAGAGAATTAAGCCGCAGCCGGCGCCGCAATGGCTACTCGAACTAATCCGTAATGATACAGCGCGCCCCAATAGTAGCGCCGCTACTGCAGGTACTAGCGCTAACCAAGCTGAAATTGACCCGTTCGGCTTTGTCAGAGATGGCCGCGAAAAATACATGGTGCGAGTGATCTGCGGTTGTATCGGCACTTACGTCAGAGAGAACGGTGCGCTGCCCGACCCGGACGAATTATTCCGCGAAGCCTGGCCGACCTACAGTCGCAACACCAAGGCACGCGGCCTCAGCCTCGAAGCGGACGGTCGCGGCGAGAGCCTGATGAAGCAGCGGATCGGCTACCACCTGCGTCGAGCTAACAACGGATCGTTCCCGGTCTTCGCCGACCTTCAGCGCGAGATCGAGGAAACTGCGCTCAAAGCCGGACTTGATGGCGACAAACACCTTGAAGAGCAGCCTGATGATCCTGAGCAGGCACCCGGTGGTGGCGCTAACGGCGCGAATGACCAACCCAACGGTGAGCACGCCTCCGATAAGACGGCCAGGCAAAAGAAGCCGGAAATGCCCGACCCATCACTACTCGACGCGCAGGTCATCTCTGCGCCGGCATTTCCCGAGTTGCTCACAGAGAACTGGATGAAATGGGCGCGCGCCTCGGCAGACGCCGCTGGGTGTCCGATCGATTACGTCGCATTGTCGCTCTTAGCTGGCACGGGAACGCTGATCGGCAATCAGCGGTGGGCTCAGCCTTGGTCGGGTTGGACCGAGCCAGCCACGCTGTTCGTCGGCTTGGTTGGTCGTCCGTCCTCAGGCAAATCGCCTGGCCTCGACATCATCACCAACGTCCTCGCGAGCCTCGAAGCCGACCTCAACTTGGATTGGGATGAGCGGCGCAGATCCCACGCGCGTGACCTCGCCACTGCTAAAGAAAAGCATGGCAAATGGGAGGACGAGGTAAAGACCGCGGTCAGGTTCGGGCGTACAGCACCCGACATGCCGATTGGTGCCGACTATCCCGAGGCGCCGCAGCGGCGCCGCCTGCTCAGTACCGAGCCAACTATCGAGAAGGCGGCTCGTCTATCACACGCCAACCCGCGCGGTTTGCTCCTGGTGCGCGACGAGCTTGCTGGGTGGATCGGCAGCATGGACCGCTACTCGGGGGGCAAGGGCGGCGACCGGGCGTTTTGGCTCCAGGCTTATGGCGGACGACGTTGGACTCCTGACCGGGTCAAGGATGGCGACCGCGAGGTGGTGGTTCCCCACCTGCTATGGGGTGTTTGCGGTGGCATCCAGCCTGATCGGGTAGCAAGTCAAATGCTTGCTGGCGATGATGACGGCCTTGCGGCTCGCCACTTGTTCGGCTGGCCAGCCCACCGACTGCCGCAACGGCCGGTCGCAGTTCCCGACCACAAAGGCGCTACAGCGGCGTTCTGCCGGCTCGCCTCACTGCCCTGGCAACCACCGGAACCGCATATCGTGCCGTTCACGGAAGAAGCGGCCGCAGCGCTTC
>JBBRPG010000089.1:0-14851 GCA_038228485.1 Alphaproteobacteria bacterium | reverse complement strand
CTCGCCACCGCGGTCGCCGCGGCCAGAGGGCCGGTCGTCGCGCTCGCCGGCATCACCCCGGCCAACGCTGCCTCCTGCCTCGAGGCCGGGGCGGCCGGCATCGCGGTAATGGGCGAGGTCATGCGTGCCGCCGACCCAGAGGCCACCGTCCGCGCGCTGATCTCGTCATTGCGAGGAGTGTAGCGACGCGGCAATCTCAAAGAACGGGATAAGGTTCCTACGAGATTGCTTCGCGGAGCCTGTCCTCGGGCGGCGCGCAGCGCCGACCCGGGGGCTCGCAATGACAGCTGGGAAGGGGCCGATATGGCAGCGGATTACATTGTGATCGGGGCCGGGTCGGCGGGGTGCGTGGTCGCCAGCCGCCTCTCGGAGGACGGCTCGCGCGTGACCCTGCTCGAAGCGGGGCCGCCCGACCACGACCCGATGATCCACATCCCTGCCGGGGTGCTGCGCGTCCTCAACAACGCCAAGATCAACTGGAACTTCATCAGCGAAGGCGAGCCCGGCACCGACGGCCGCCAGCTGCAATGGCCGCGCGGCAAGACGCTCGGCGGCACCAGCTCGATCAACGGCATGCTCTATGTCCGCGGCAACCCGGCCGATTACGACAATTGGGCGCAGATGGGCTGCCGCGGCTGGAGCTATGACGAGGTGCTGCCGTTCTTCAAGAAGTCGGAGACCTATCGCGGCAACGGCGACCCCGAGTACCGCAGCAAGGGCGGGCGGCTGATCGTCGAGGATTACCGCACGATCCTCGGCCTCACCCACCATTTTGTCGAAGCGGCCAAGCAGGCCGGGTTCCCGTTTACCCCCGATTACAACGGCAAGACCCAGGAAGGCGTCGCCTATTCGCAGATGACGCGGCGCGGTCGGCTGCGCGGCTCGACCGCGCGCACCTTCCTCGCGCAGGCGCGGGGCCGCAAGAACCTCAAGATCGAGACCGACGCGATCGCCACCAAGCTGCTGTTCGACGGCAAGCGCTGCACCGGCGTCGCCTTCCGCCAAGGTGGGGTCGACCGCATCGAGACCGCGGCGCGGGAGGTGATCTTGTGCGGCGGCGCGGTCAACTCGCCGCATGTCCTGCAGATTTCCGGCATCGGCCCGGCCGCGCACCTGCACTCGATCGGCGTGCCGGTGCTGCACGACCTACCGGGGGTCGGGGCCAACCTCAATGACCATTACGTCGTACGCGTCTCGCACCGGGTGCGCGACGCGGTGACGATCAACCAGCTCGCCCGTGGGGCGCGGCTGATGCGGGAGGTGGTGAAGTTCGCCACGGTCGGCAACGGCGCACTGACCTTCGGCGTGACCTCGGCGATGGTGTTCTGCCGCAGCCGCGAGGGCCTCGCCAGCCCCGACCTCCAGCTGCTGTTCACCCCGGCGAGCTACGCCCAGGGCGTCTTCCGTCAGCTGGAGCGCGAGCCGGGGATGACCGTCGCGGTCTGCCCGGTGCGGCCGGAAAGCCGCGGCACGATCATGGCGCAATCGCCCGACCCGCTGGTCTATCCGGCGATCCGTCCGAATTACCTATCCGCGCCGAGCGATTTGCGCGTGCTGATCGCCGGCATCGCCCACACCCGCAAGATCTTTGCCCAACCGGCGATGGCGCCCTACAGCGTCGAGGAAACCCTGCCAGGGCCGGGCGTCGCCACCGACGAGCAGTTCGGCGAGTTCGCGCGCAAGGCCGGCACCAACGTCTTTCACCCGGTCGGCACCTGCAAGATGGGCACCGACCCGATGGCGGTGGTCGACCCGCGGCTCAAGGTGATCGGGCTCGAAGGGTTGCGGGTGATCGACGCCTCGGTGATGCCGGCGGTCACCACCGGCAACACCAACGCGCCGACCATCATGATCGGCGAAAAGGGCGCGGCGATGATCCGCGAGGACGCGCGCGCGCAACCCGCCGTCGCGGCGTGATGGTCCGGCCGACCGCCTTTGCGCTGGTGCTGCTGGCGGCGTTGCCGGCGCGCGCGCAGGCGCCCGCTTGCGCGGCGGCGCAGACCCAGATGGAGATGAACGAGTGCGCGGCCCGCGAATATAAAAAGCACGACGTCGCGATGAACGACATCTACCAGCAGCTGCTGGCCAAGCTCAAAGACCCGGCACAGACGGAAATGCTGGTCGCGGCCGAGCGCGCCTGGGTCGCCTACCGCGATAAATTTTGCGCGTTCCAGAGCAGCGAGACGGTTGGCGGCTCGATCCACCCGCTGATCGAGACCGGTTGCCTCGACGAGAAGACCAATATCCACACCGCCGAGCTGACCCGCCAGCTCAACTGCAAGGAAGGCGACCCTTCCTGCGTGCATTGAGCCGCGATCTCTGCGTCGAATCAGCCACCCCTTCCAGTCCGGCCACACCACCGCGTTCCGCCGATGGCTAGCCTGCGATCGCCTTGGCGAGATCCTCGTATTCCTCGCACTCGGTGTTGCCGCAGAGCGTCCGGATCACCGCGAGCTGTTCCTTTGCTTTCGCCATGTCGCCCTTGATGACATAGGCCTCGCCGAGGTATTCGCGGACCTGCGCGTAACGCGGATCGAGTTTGACCGAGCGCAGGTAGTAGCCGATCCCCTCGTCCACGCGCCCGAGATGGCGCGTGACGTAGCCGCGATAGTTGAGCGCGACTGCCGTGTTCGAGTTTTTCATTTTGTTGAGGACGGCGAGAGCCTCGCCGTAACGCTCGGCCTTGGCCAGCACGATCGCGTATTCGGCGAGGTCAGCGTCGGGCAGCAGCGTCACCGCATCGTTCGGGTTGTGCATCGTCTTGAAGACGTCCAAGGCCTCGTCATAGCGCTTCGCCTTGGACAGGACGACGGCGTATCGGGCCAGTTCCTTGTCGGGCAGGATCCCGGCCTGGATCTTCTCGCATCGACGGGTCCGGTCGCTCCAGTACTCGCCGCGCCCGCAGCTCGGGCCGTCCGTGTTGCCGCCGCCGCCCCCGCCACCGCCGCCATCGGCGCGAACTAGGCCGGGCGCCGTCAGACACAGGCCGAACGCCAGCGCCAACGCGGCCGCCAATCGAGCATCTCCGGTGTCGCGTCCATAATCCCCTCCTCATTCGTGGAAAGTCATGACCCGGCTGGACGAGAATGTGCTGCGGATGCCGCGTCGTGCTGGCGAGGGCGAGCCCGCGTCGGGTTAGGACTTCTTCTGTCCGATCGCCTCGGCGAGGTCCTCGTATTCCTCGCACTTGGTGCTGCAGATCGTCTGGATTACCGCGAGCTGCTCCTTGGCTTTCGCGATATCGCCCTTGATGACATAGGCCTCGCCGAGATACTCGCGCACCATGGCGTATTTCGGGTCGAGCTTCACCGATTGCAGGTAATAGCCGATCCCCTCGTCGAGCCGCCCGAGATGGCGCGTCGCGTAGCCGCGATAGTTGAGCCCCTCAGCCGTGTTCGGGTTTTTCATCAAATTGAGGACCTCGAGCGCCTCGTCGTAGCGTCCGGCCTTGGCCAGCACATGGGCGTAGTCCGCCAGCTCGTGGTCGGGCAGTACGCCGGCCTGCTGCGCCTGGCACTGCTTCGTGCTGCTGTTATAGACTTGGCCGCGCGGGCAGGTCGGCGTGTCCGGCTGGCTGCTGCCCATGGCGAACGCCATGCCGGCCGTCCCAAGACACAGGCTGAGCGACAGCGCTGAAGCGCCGAGCAACCGGGTGATGCTGTTTTCAACGCGCATGATCTTCTCCTCGCTTCGTGATGACGTGATCCGGCCGATCGCGGGTTCCGTACTGTGCCCAGTTACAACCCGCGCATCCGCTTATTTTCGTTAGCTGCGCGCAATATACGGCGGTCGGGTCCATGCAGCACAATCGAAACATCGTGATCGCCGCCCGGCTCGCCTGATGACCGCGCTAGACCCGCTGGCGCGGCAGAACCAGATCCCGCGCGGCATTTTCTACATGGTGATCTCGACGGTGATGTTCGCCGGGGTCAACGCCATCGTCAAATGGGAGGTGGCGCTCTACCCGATCGGCGAGGTGGCGTTCTACCGCGCCCTGTTCGCGCTCGTTGCGGTGTCGGTGATCGTACTGCCGCGCACCGGCATCGCCGTGTTCCGCACCCGCCGTTATCTCGCGCATCTACAGCGCGGGGCCTCGCAGTTCGGCTCGATGACCTGCATGTTCCTGGCCTTCAGCCTGATGCCGCTGGGCTCGGCGATCGCGGTCAGCTTCGCCGCGCCGCTGTTCACCACCTTGCTGTCGGCGACCTTGCTCAAGGAGCCGGTCGGGGTGCACCGCTGGTCGGCGCTGATCGTCGGCTTTGTCGGCGTCGTCATCGTCACCGAGCCGGGGGCGGGGATGCTCCGGGGCGGCGCCCTTTTCGCACTCGCCAATGCGGTGCTGATCTCCTCGGTCGCGGTGGCGATCCGGCGGATGAGCGTCACCGAATCGACCGAGACCCTGACCCTCTACCAGATGATCGTGATTACGGTCTGCACGCTGTTCCTGCTGCCGTTCGGGTTCCGCCCGCCGACCTGGCTCGATGCGCTGGCCCTGGCGCTGGCCGGGGTCGGCAACGGCATCGCGCAATTGTGGTGGACCCGGGCGCTGACCCTGGCGCCGCCTTCGGCGGTGGTGCCGTTCAACTATCTGTCGATCGTGTGGGCGACGATCCTGGGCTTTACGGTCTGGAACGATGTCCCGACCCCGCATCTCTTGATTGGCGCGGCCGTGGTGATCGCCTCCGGCCTCTACATCCTGTGGCGCGAGACGCTGCGGCGGAAGCGGACAGCGCTCCCTTCTGTCATTCCGGGGCGCGACGCAGTCGCGAACCCGGAACCCATGAACTCAGACGTCAAAAGCTAAGCGCTGACGCCGGAAAAATAGCTTCGAGGTTTGTGTTCATGGGTTCCGGATTCATCGCTGCGCGATGCCCCGGAATGACAAAATTGAGGGGCCCCGCTACGTGTGCTTGAAGAAGCGGCTGGCGTTGTCCCACAGCAGCTTTTTCTGCACCTCGGGCTGCAGCGTCTTCCACGCCAGGATGTTCGACACGGTGTTGGGAAACTGGCATTCCGAGTGCGGGTAGTCGGAGGCGTACATCAGCACATCGTCGCCGAGAAAGCCGCGGACGCTGTTGTACATGTCCTCGCCCTCGTGCCGCTCGATGCTGCAGAAGAACCGCCCGCTTTTCAGGTAGTCCTCCGGGTGGTGCTTCAGCTTGGCGGTGCTGCCCACATATTCGTACTGCTCGTTCATCCGCCGGCCCCAGAACGGCAGCCAGCCGAAGCCGCATTCGAGGATGCCGACGCGCAAATCCGGATGGCGGTCCATGATGCCGCCGCCGATCACCGAGGCGACGAACCGCATCGCTCCCCAAGGGTGCGAAGCGAGCCGCCCGAGAAAGATGTTGTCCCACAAATCGAACGCGCCGGGAAAATAGGGCGGCGTCCAAGTAAAGCTGTGATGGCAGATCGGCAGGTCGTGCTCGGCGCAGGCCTGCCAGATCGGCTCAAGGTCGGGATGGTCGGCCGGGATGTCCCTGGTGACGAGCGGCATCACCGCCACCGCCCATTTCGACTTGCCCCAGTCGCGGATTTCCTTGACCGCGGCGTCGACGTCGCGGGCCGAGGCGACGATCATGCTGGTCAGCCGGCCGGGATGATTGAAGCAAAAATCCTCCATGTGCCGGTGGTAGGCGCGGATCACGTTGGTTTCGAGCGACGGGTCCTCGTGGCCGACCAGGCTGGTCCACGCGGTCGGGATCAGGAAATGCGCATCGACCCCCTCTTCGTCCATGTCGGCGATGCGGTTTTCCGCCTCGTCGTCCTGCACCCCGAGGCGCGGCTTCTGAGTGCCCATCCATACCGAGGCGCGGCCGGTATGCTCCGGGCGCGGCTCCGCCTCGCCGAGGATGCGCTTGAACGAGATCTGGCCGAAGCGGTAGACGTGGCGCCCCGGCGAGCTGCCCGGCGTCGTCGCCGCGATCGGCGTGCGGAATTGCGCCAGCTCCGGCAGGCGGTTGCGAAAGCCGGGATCGAGGTACTTGTCGATCACCTCGGCCGACGGCTCGACATGGGTGTCGGAATCCCAGACCTTGTACCCGTTCTTCATGACCCGCCTCCCGTTCTGGCTTATGCGCGGTTATACACCCCCTTTGGCAGCACTGAAAATGCTCGACCCCGAGCGGTGGATCGGGCCATGCTCGCGCCGCTCCATCCCCTTCCTTGAACGAGGACGACACGCATCATGCCGAGTGTGACTTATGTGAGCTATGACGGGAAAAGCACCACGCTCGACGTGCCGCTCGGCACCAGCGTGATGCAGGCCGCCGCGTTGGCCGGGCTCGACGGCATCGTCGCCGAATGCGGCGGCTCGTGCATGTGCGCCACCTGTCACGTCTATGTCCGCGAGGACCAGCTGTCGAAGCTGCCGGAGATGGAGCTCGGCGAGGACGCGATGCTCGACGGCACCGCCAGCCCCCGCCGCCCCAACAGCCGGCTCTCGTGCCAGCTGGTGATGACGCCGGCGATGGACGGGCTCGTCGTCGACACGCCGGAGACGCAAACATAATGCCCTCTGGCCCGATGACCGGCCCGGTTGTTGTCGTCGGCGCCGGGCATGCCGGGTTTCAGCTTGCCGCCTCGCTGCGCCAGCACGGTTTCGCCGGCGAGGTGGTGCTGATCGGCGACGAGCCGCATCTGCCCTATCAGCGCCCGCCGCTGTCGAAGGATTATCTCGACGGCAAGATCGGCCTCGACTTGCTGCTGATGCGGCCGGAGGCGTTTTTCACCGAGCACCGCATCGAGTTGGTCGTGGGCGAGACGGCCGCCGAGATCGACCGCGCCGGCAAGGCCGTCGTCCTGTCGTCGGGCAAGCGCATCGGCTACGGCCATCTTGTGCTGGCGACCGGCGCGCGCAACCGGGTTCCACCGCTGCCGGGGGTCGAGCTCGACGGGGTCTGCTACCTACGCAACCTCGCCGAGACCGACGATCTGCGCCAGCGCCTCGCCGTCGCCCAGCATTGCGTCGTCATCGGCGCCGGGTTTATCGGCCTCGAATTCGCCGCGATCGCCCGCGGCAAAGGCAAATCCGTCCACATCGTCGAGCTGGTCGACCGGGTGATGGCCCGCGTCGTCTGTCCCGACACCTCGGCCCATTTCGGCGAGGCGCACCGCAAGACCGGGGTCGAGTTCAGCTTTGGCGCGAAGGTCGACCGGATCGGCGGCGAGGGCGGCCGGGTCACCCATGTCGCGCTAGCCGACGGCCGCACCCTGCCGGCCGACCTCGTCATCGTCAGCATCGGCGTCATGCCCAACGAGGAGCTGGCCGCGGCGGCCGGTCTCGCGGTCGAGAATGGGGTCGTGGTCGACGAGCTGTTGCGGACCGCCGATCCGGCGATCTCGGCGATCGGCGATTGCGCCTCGTTTCCCTCGCGCCATTCGCAGAGGAACCCGGTGCGGCTGGAAGCGGTGCAGAACGCCGCCGACCACGCGCGCTGCGTCGCCGACCGGCTGATGGGCAAGCCCGCGCCCTACGCCGCGCTGCCGTGGTTCTGGAGCGAGCAGGGCGCGCTCAGGCTGCAGATCGCCGGGCTCACCACCGGGTTCCAGCAGGTGGTGCTGCGCGGCGACTGCGCGGGCGGCGAGTACTCGGCCTTCTGCTATGCCGGCGACAAGTTGCTCGGCATCGAGTCGATCAACAAGCCGGCCGACCACGCCTTTGCCCGCCGCCTGCTGGCCGCGGGACGCAACGTCACCCCCGACCAGGCCGCCGACGAAAGCTTCGACCTGCGCGCCGCGGCGATGGCGCGACCCCCAGGCTAAGGGGAAATAAACTCCACCCCGCCAGCCGGCTCGTGGGTGACCCACGGCAAACTGCCGGCATCGTCAGTGACCGTAGTCCAGCTTGGGATACCAGTCCCCGCCCCGCCCCTCCGGGGTGGAATCCAGCACCATCCACAGTGGGGCCGGGTCGGGGGCGCCTCGGGGGTCTTGGCCGGGGTCGGCGGTGGAACCGCTCATTTCGCCCGACCAGAAGTGGCGAATGGCTCCGTCGCGGCGGGTGAACACGTTGAAGGCCGGAATCTCCGAGCCGTCCGGCAAAAGGCCGAAATAGTCGCGGGAATAGGCGCCGTTGAGGTCGCTGTAGAGGCGAAGGTTCTTCCAGCCGCGCTCGCGCTTCCAGGCGGTCAAGCGCTCGATGGGCGAGCGAGCGACCACAACCAGCGAGATGCGCTGGCCGATGTCGGCGGCATTGCCTTCCCAGGCGCCCAGCAGGTTGGTGCACATGGGGCAGGGGCGCTCGCGCTGGGGGCCGAACATGTAGCTGTAGACGGCAAGCGTCTGCTTGTCGCCAAACAACCCGGCGAAATCGGTAGCGCCGTCCTCGCCTTGAAAGCGATAGTCGCTGGTGACCTCCCCACCGGGCGGCAGGGTTCGGCGCTGAGCGGCGACGCGGTCGATGTGCCGCCGCAGCTCGATCTCCTCGGTCAGGAGGGCGGTGCGGGCGGCACGGTACTCGGCGCTTTCGTTGGGGATTCGAACGGCATTGCCGCGGGCCAGTTTGGCGGCCGGGGTCAGGGTTTCGGTCTTGGCGTCCATTGGACGGTCCTCCTCAGTTGGAGACGTAACCGCCGCGAAGGGGGACGGGTTCCGGCGGGGCTGCAAGACAGGCTCAGCGGGCGGTCATTTGTTTTGCTGCGGACAGCAGCCAAAACGACAGGAGGAGCGAATTGACAAACCGCGCCGCCGCCGCGTCAACTGCCCGCAATGACGGTTTAGGAGGAGCGAATCGATGGCGGGCATGCTCGAAGGAAAGGTGGCGATCTGCACCGGCGCCGCGCGCGGAGTGGGCGCCGAAGTCGCCAAATTGATGGCCAAGGAGGGCGCCAAGATCGTCGTCGTCGATCCGGGGGTGGGCGGCGCCGGCGAGGGCGGCGGCACCGCGCCGGCGCAGGCGACCGCGGACGAGATCAAGGCCGCCGGCGGCGCGGCGGCGGCCAATTTCGGCTCGGTCACCAGCTTTGAGGATTGCCTCAAGATGGTGCAGCAGGCGCGCGACGAATTCGGCGGGCTGCACATCGTCTTCAACGCCGCCGGCATCCTGCGCGACAAGATGTTCCACAACATGTTCCCAGAGGATTGGCAGGCGGTCATCGACGTCCACCTCACCGGGCATTTCAACGTCAACCGCGCCGCGATCAACCTGTTTCGCGAACAGAATTACGGCCGGCTGATCCTGGTGTCGTCGACCTCGGGTCTGCTCGGCAATGTCGGCCAGACCAATTACGGCTCGGCCAAGATGGGGGTGGTGGCGCTGGCGCGCATCATCGCGATGGAGAACGCGTCCAAGGGCATCACCGCGAATGTCATCGCGCCGTCGGCCGACACGCGGATGACCCGCTCGGTGCCGACGCCAAAGGATCCCGCCGCCGCCGCGGCCCGCGAGGAGCGGCTGCGCCGCAGCCCTGCCGATGCGATCGCGCCGCTCTGCACGTTCCTCGCCTCCGAGCAGGCGAGCTACGTCAACGGCCAGGTGTTTCACCAGCGCGCCGGCGAGCTGTCGCTCTACGGCCATATGCGCCCGGTGCGGATGGTCCACCGCAACGGCGGCTGGACCCCGGAAACCATCGCCGAGGTGGCGATGCCGTCGCTGCAAAGCGGCTTTACCTCGCTCGACTCGCGCACCACCCATGCCGGCCTACCGATGGAGTAAGGGACCGCGAAGGTCTCTGTCCTGACGACGCACCCGCTCCCGGAGCGCGGCGCCGCGCCCGGCGCCGTCATCGCGCTCGCTGTGCTCGCGTGCGTTCCCTATGGGTTTATGCTCGCTATCCTGTACGCCGGCCCGCCCGGCGGCGACCCGTCGAGCTATGGCGGCGAAGGCCGGATCGCGGAAGCTTACGCTGCGCTCTACGCGATGATCTTCGGTTTCATGCTGTGGGTTGTCCTCGGCATCCTGACGCTGCTCGCCGCCAGAAGCGGCGTGCCGCGCTGGGCGGGAATCGGCGCCGGGGTCGCTTACCCCGTCTCGGTGCTCGCCGCGTTCTTCGCCAGCGAGGCGAACTTTGCAATGCCCGGGGGCTGGTCGATCCTCGTGCCGGCCTTGCTGCCGCCGCTCATTGCCGGCTACGCGATCTGGCTGCGCGTCCCGGCTCTTCGCGCGAAAATTCCGGCGGAAGCCGCCAGCAAGACGGCGCTCGGCGCACTCGCGCTCGTCTGCGCAGCGACCATCCCGCTTGGGCTTATCGACCAGTTGCAAATGCCGGCGCGCGTCGCCGCCTACCAGAAGCAGAACGAGGCCATCGGGGTCGAGCGCGAGGCCTATTCGGCGCAGCAGGAGCGGGAAAAACAGGAGCGTTTCGCGCGCCTGACCCCCGATTCGCCGCTGCAAGAACATCTCGACTATGTCTTCTCGACGCACAACGAGAGCCCGGGCTTCGAGAAAGCCGTCGAGGGCGCGCGTCAGGCCAAAAACCGGCAGGCAGACGCGCTCAAGCTGCTGCAGGCGGAACGGCCGCAGCTCTACGGGCTGAAGGAATTGTGGCGCCTCGACCTCCAGGTCACGCCGGATTTGTGCAAGGCCTACGGCATCGCGCTGCACAAGGATGCCATCGACCCCGACACCGCCAACTGGAACGAGGGCGAGTACCTCGAGTACCAGATCCCGAACATCAAGTTTTTCGTTGCCGGCGGCTGCGACCTGGACAATACGCTCGGCGCCGCCGAGGCGCGGGTGCGGCTGATTATCGAGCCGATCGGCCAGCAGGATCCCAGCCGCCAGCGCTGGAGCGACACCCTCGCCGCGCTCACCGCCCTGCGCCGGACGCATTGATCCGAGAGCGCGCCCCTAGGGCGTATTCGGCTTGGCGAGCTGGTAGCACCAGTAGAACGAGGTGTCGCCGCGCTTGCGGAAATCGCAGCGCGCCAGGATTTTGTCTTTTTGCAGGAAGTAGTGGACGTCCGGATCGCTCTCGCCGGCGGCGTGCGAAGTGTCGTAGACCGCGGTCACCAGCTTGAACCCGTCGGCGACGAGGTCGTAGAGGCTCTTGTCGTTGGCTTGCCACTTGCTCGGGTGGCCCTCCGAGGCCGGCTGCTGGGCCAGCGCACCGGCGCCGAGTGCCAGACCGACAATTCCCGCCGTCACCGCATAACACCACCCCTGCCGCATCGCCGCCTCCCCTGTCTTGTCGCCGTCATGTTAGCCTAACCGACGTGCGGGCCGCGAGGATCGACAACCTCAACGCGGGTGCGGCTCGGCTTGGCACGCGAACACGATGGTGTGATGATGCGGGCGAGCCTGCGCCTATCCGAAAGGGCCTGCACCATGATCACGGCGATCGTCCAGTACCGCCTGCCGCCGAGCATCGATCTCGCCGCCTGCGCCGCGCATTTCCGCAAGATCGCGCAGGACTTCCAGGCCGTGCCCGGCCTCATCCGCAAGCAGTTCATCTATGCCGAGGACGGCTGGGCCGGCGGCGTCTATCTGTGGAAGACCCGCGCCGACGCCGACGCGTTCTATTCCGGCCCCTGGCTCGCCGGCATCCGCGAGCGCTATGGCATGGACCCGCAGATCAAGTTTTTCGAGACCGCAGCTATCGCGGAATGCGGAGAGTTGCTGGCGGTGGCGTAGTTGCCGGCTGGCGTCAGATTTCGTTGCCGTCAATTGCCATAAGCTTGCTTTCTCGTGATACCTGGGTGATACCTAAGCATCGCTGGTTCACGAGGACCAAGGTGATGCGGGGCAAAATTACCAAGCGCTCGGTCGACGCGCTCCGACCGGGAGCAGACGGCGCCGAGGTGGTGATATGGGATAGCGAGGTCAAAGGTTTTGGCGCTCGCGTTCAACGAGGCGGCGCCAAGAGCTACATCCTGCACTATCGGGCGGGCCGGGGCCGAGGGGCGCCGCTGCGCAAGCTGACCATCGGGCGCCACGGGTCGCCGTGGACTGCGGAGACAGCACGTAGCGAGGCCATACGATTGAGCGGGTTGATCGAGGGCGGCGCCGACCCCGCCATCGACCGGATTGCTCGACAAAACGCCCCTACTATTGCGGAGCTCGCTCAGCGGTTCGTGGCTGAGCACCTCGATGCAAAACGCAAGGCTAGTACGGCGCGCGCATATCGAAAATTGCTGGAAAACATAATCTTGCCGGCGCTTGGCGATCGGAAAGTCACTGATGTGAGACGCCCGGAATTGATTCGCCTACACCATGCGAACCGAGCAACGCCGTACCAAGCCAATCGCCTTTTGGCCCTTTTATCCTCCATGTTCAATCTCGCTGAGCGCTGGGCTTTGCGTCCCGACGGCTCTAATCCTTGTCGCCATATAGAGAAGTTCGGAGAGCAAAAGCGGGAGCGGATGCTGTCGACGGCCGAGCTCGCGCGCCTCGGCGAGGCGCTTGCTGCGGCGAAGGCGTCGCCCCAAGCGATCGCCGCGGTCAAGTTGCTGGTCTTCACTGGCGCCCGGCTTGGCGAAATCCTCGGCCTCCGTTGGGATTGGATCGATTTCGAGCGAGGCGAAGCCCGATTGCCTGACAGTAAGACCGGCGCCAAAACTTTGCATTTCCCCCCTCCGGCGCTCGCGGTATTGGCAGATCGACCTCGATTTGCCGGGAATCCTCACGTGATTGTAGGACAAAAAGGTGGCGCGGCGCTGGCCAACCTTCAGAAGCCGTGGCGCGCGATACGCAAGGCGGCGGGGCTCGACGACGTGCGGCTGCACGACCTGCGCCATGCCTTTGCCAGCGTCGCCGCGTCGAGCGGGATGGGCTGCCGATCATTGGTAAAATGCTGGGGCACACCCAGGCTGCCACCACAAATCGGTATGCGCATTTAGCGTCTGATCCCGTTAAGGCCGCGGCCGCCGCTGTCGCCGGCAAGATCGCGGCAGCGATGGGTGGCGACGATGGTCGCGCTAAAGCGACGGTGGTGCCGCTGCGCTGAAGTTCATAGATCGAATCGGCGGGGATAGGCCGGCCAGCCGACAAGCGCGGAACCGTACCGCGTTTCCCCGTCGACAACCATACGGCGCCCTACGGAGGCGAAAATGCCGCTCCCACCGCCTATAAGACTGTTACTGAATGAAGCACTCGAATATGTAGTTGAGCGTTGCTACTGCAGCCACGATGCGGCCAGAGCGGAATTGATAAGAGCGTTCAAGGAACGCGCCCTCACCCTCTACGACGACCGCGATAAGCAAGTCGACATCATTCGAGGGAAACTTGATTGGGAGAAAAGCTCAATAACAATAAGCAACAACAGATGGGTTGGAGATTACACCGCCCCTATCTGGTTGTACCGAAGCCACCTTCGTCGTTGGATCGGCCCAGCAACCCCGCACCAGGCCCAGTCTCTGCCGACAACCGTGCGGACACGGGCGGCACCGGTGGAGGCACCAACAGCCCCCCGCCCCCAGAGGATATCGCCGAAACAGAGCCAGCGGCGCTCCCGGCTGCCTCCCTCAATAACGCTGCAAATCGGCCTGGATTGGCTGCGGCCGAGCCGGATAGTCAACCAGCAGCCGAGCACACGGTTGCAGCTGGCCTATCGGAGACGCCGCAAGTTGGATTGCTCACGGGTGCAGAAGCCAGGACAGGCCCCGCGCGCGGGCGATCTGGGCCGACCCCGACAGAGCCAGGCATAGTCCTTGAGGCAAGGAAGCTCATTGCTGAGAACGTCATACCGGGGCAAACCATAATCTGGACAGGATTTCAGAAGAAGATTTGCGATAACCTCAACGTCAAGCCTGAGACGCGCGGTTATGGATTGACCACGATTCAAAAAGCAGTTCGTCCGCTCCTAAGTACATAATGCACTCAAAGTGATACATAAAGTACTCAGAGTTAGACTCTGAGTACTTTAGCCGGTTCCAAGATTCGATTGCGGCTGGTTTCCTCTTGTAGCGCGCCAATCGCGGCGCTGCCATGCTAAGAGGTGACCATGACGGAGAAGCTTCTCTCCGATCGCGATGTGGCCGAGATTACTGGCCGCGCGCGCTCCACCCTACAGAAGGACCGCGTTACTGGCGCAAGTATACCGTTCGTGCGTATCGGCAATCTCGTTAGATACCGCCCGACCGACGTAGAGCGCTATCTCGCTGAGCTGCAGACACGTCGCTCGACGAGCGAAGCGGACGAGGTCAACTAATGACGGCACCCGATTTCGGGTGGCCGTCCCCAGAATTGCGAAACGCCGCCCCCAGCAAGGAAAGCGGCGCTCTTCGCAAAGACGGCATCAACAACACCGCATCTTTTATCGTGCCGCCGCGAGGCGATCAAGATTTCCGGCATTGCGGCGCTCAAGTCGTCGACCTTGGCGAGCAGCGGTTCGCGCGGGATGTTGATCGTGTGCATCACCGGGGAGCAGCATTTCTCCACCGGCTTCTCGCTGACTGGGGCGCGCAACGTCTTCTCCGCACAGAGCTCGAAACGCTGTTCAGGCGGGCCGCTAGGCTCGACCCGGCGGATATTGCCGCAGTCGGCGGCGATCGGTGGGTGCCGTGAGCGCCCCGTCGCAATCGTGGCGCGACCGGATCGCCGTCCACCCGGCCGCCGACATCTTCCCGCTGCTCTCCGACGCCGAGCTCGACGCGCTGGCGAAGGACATAGACGCGAACGGACTGACAAGCCCGCTCAGCCTGTGGCGTGGGCGCGAGGATGCCGACTGGCAGTTGCTCGATGGGCGCAACCGGCTCGATGCCATGGCCCGGCTCGCAGACGGCGACGACAGGATTGGCGGCGCGTTCGCGATGGCCAACCGCTACGAGGGCGAACGCACCAATCCTCTCATGTTTGTGGTGTCGGCAAACATCCTGCGTCGTCATCTCGACGCGGAGCAAAAGCGAGGCTTGATCGCGGCTCTATTTAAAGCTAACCCGACCCGCTCAGATCGGGCGATCGGCGGGCTGGCGG
>JBBRPG010000088.1:0-15047 GCA_038228485.1 Alphaproteobacteria bacterium | reverse complement strand
CGATGCAGCTGACCAAGGACGGCCGGCGTATCCTGTGGCTGGCGCATGAGAGCGCGCCGAAGAACTTCACCGCGGTCGACGTCACCGACCCCAAAAACCCCAAGATCGTCGCCCGCCGCGACCTGCCGCAGAGCCATATGCGGTCGAACTCGCTGGAGACGGTCGGCGACATCCTCGCGGTCGCCTACCAGACCAAGGAGCCGGGGTTGCAGCCGGCCGGGTTCGAGCTGTTCGACATCTCGACCCCCGAGAACCCGAAGACCATCAGCTTCTTCGATTGCTCGGGACCGGAATCGCGCGGTGTCCACCAGCTGTGGTTCACCGACGGCGAGACCATCCACATAAGCGCGGGCGCGCCCGATTTCCGCCCGACCCATCCCAAGGACGACCAGTTCTACCGCGCGATCGACGTGAAGAACCCCTCGAAGCCGAGCGAGATCGGCCGCTGGTGGATGCCGGGGCAGCAGGTCGGCGACAACGAGGCGCCGCCCAAGCGGCACCCCGGCGATACCGATAGCGGGTTTCGTCCGCACAACACCAACGTCTACCCGGAGCGGCCCGACCGGGTCTACATGGGCTATCTCGACGGCGGCATGATCGTGCTCGACATCGCCGACCAGGCGCACCCGAAGATGGTGTCGCGCTGGGACTACCACCCGCCCAATGTCGGCTTTACCCATACGGTGGTGCCGTTCTTCGAGCGCAATTTGCTGATCGTCAGCGATGAGTGCACCCGCAACGACGGCGCCGACTGGCCCAAGCTGGTGTGGGTCGTCGACAACCGGTACGAGGAAAACCCGGTGCCGATCGCCACCTGCCCGATGCCGCCGGTCGACACGTTCTCGCGCCGCGGCGGGCGGTTCGGCGCCCATAACCTGTGGGAGAACCTGCCGAAGGAAGGCTGCTACAAGTCCGACAGGATCGTGTTCGGCACCTTCTTCAACGGCGGTCTGCGGGCGTTCGACCTGGAGAACCCGTACCAGCCGAAGGAAGTCGCCTATTTCGTGCCGGAGGTGCCCGGCTCGCCGTTTGGCTCGTGTCAGCTCAACGACGTGTTTATCGACGACCGCGGCCTCGTCTTCACCGTCGACCGCTTTGTCGGCGGGCTCTACGTCCTCGAGATGGATTTTTGAGGGCTGCGGGGCGGCGATGAGGTACACGCCGGTCAATTTCGGGCAAAAGCTTGGGCTGATCGCCGAGCAGTGGCAGCCCAGGGTCGTCGCCGAGATGAACGACTATCAGTTCAAGCTGGTCAAGCTCGAAGGCGACTTTGTCTGGCACGATCACCAGGACACCGACGAGACCTTCATCGTGCCCGACGGCGAGCTGCGCATCGATTTCCGCGACGGCGCGGTCGTGCTCAAGGCCGGCGAGATGTTCGTCGTGCCCAAGGGCGTCGAGCACAAGCCCTACGCGGAAAACGAGGTCAAGCTGCTGCTCGTCGAGCCGCGCGGCGTGCCCAATACCGGCGGCGCCGGCGGCGAACGGACGACGCAGAACGATTGGTGGATTTGACAATGGGTTCGCCGCGGGCGCCGGTCAGCGAGCTTTTCGCCGGCGGCGAGGCCGGTCCCTTCGGACGGGCGCAGCGGCGGCCGCGCGGGGCGCGGATCCCGGTGTCGATCGTCACCGGGTTTCTCGGCGCCGGCAAGACGACCCTGATCCGCGCGCTGCTCGACAGCCCGGAGGGCGCCAACACCGCGATCGTCGTCAACGAATACGGCGAAATCGGCATCGACAACGCCCTGCTGCGCGCGTCGAGCGACGCGACCGTGCTGCTCGGCAACGGCTGCCTCTGCTGCACCGTGCGCAGCGACCTGCAGGAGAGCCTGCACATGCTGGTTGCCGACCGCACCCGCGGCGCCGTCCCGAATTTCCAGCGCGTGGTGATCGAGACCAGCGGCCTCGCCGACCCCGGCCCGCTGCTGCAGACCTTTGCCAGCGACCGCGCGCTGGGCGAGGAATTCCATCTGCAGGCGCTGGTGACGGTGATCGATGCGCCGAACGGCGCCCGCAACCTCGCGAGCGCCCCCGAGGCGCGCGAGCAAGTCGCGCTCGCCGACCGCATCGTTCTGACCAAGACCGACCTCGCCGAGCCCGCCGTTACCGCGGCTCTGCTCGGCGAGATCGCCGGGCTGACCGCCGCGCCGGTCGAGCGCGCGGTCAACGGCGCGATCGACCCGGCCTATCTGCTCGACGAGCGGCTAGACCTGCCGGTGCGGATACCGCAGCACGACCACGCCCACGCGCATAGCCATAACATCGACAGCTTTGCAGTGATTTTCGACAAGCCGCTGCGCTGGCCGGCCTTCGAGCAGGCGATGGCGGTGCTGACTGCGCTGCGCGGTCCCGACCTGCTGCGGGTCAAGGGGATCGTCGCGGTCGAGGGGGTCAAAGGCCCGGTGGTGGTCCACGCAGTGCAGCACACCGCGCACCGGCCGATCGAGCTCGAAATCTGGCCCGATGGCGACAAGACCTCGCGCCTGGTGTTCATCACCCGCAATCTCAAGCGGGAGGCGGTCGAGCGGCTGTTTACCGCTGTCGGCGAGATCGCACCGGCGCCCCCCGCCTCCAGGTCAGGGAAACCAGCGTGATCCGTCTTGTCGCCGCCGCGCTTTTTATCCTCGCGACGGCGTCCACCGCGCAGGCGGACCGGGCCGCGGCCGACCGTTGCGCCGCTGCGCTCTCGCCGAGCGGCAAGACAATCTACAACCGCTCCCTCAACGACGTGCTGGCGGGTCAGTCGATCACCGACGTGGTCTCGACCGTCACCCGTGCGATGGTGTTCGCAGGCGCGCTGTCTGTCGGCGACGCCCGCCCGGCAGCCGAGGCCGCCGCCGCGTGCCTGGTGATGCTGAAATAAGTGATTGGCCGGTCGGTCAGAGCGCGTCCCAGAACCGCCTGATCTGCTCGCGCTGTTTCGGGTCGGGGAGGCGGCCGAACCCGGCCTTGAGATTGTCTTGCATGTGATCGGCTTTGTTGGTGGCGGGGATCACCACGGTGATCGCCGGGTCGCCCAACAAATATTTGAGGAACAGCTGCGCCCAGCTGGTGCAATCGAACTCCACGGCCCAATCCGGCAGCTTCTTGCCCCGCGCTGACCGGAACAGGTCGCCACGCTCGAACGGTTGGTTGACGATGACCGCGACCCCGTGCTGCGCCGCTACCGGCAGCAAACGAGTCTCGGCCTCGCGGGTCGCCAGCGAATAGCCGAGCTGGACGAAATCGATGCCCTTTTCGGTTTCGAGGATGCGCGCCAGCTCGGCGAGCGACCCGGTGGTGTAATGGGTGATGCCGATATAGCGCAGCTGCCCCTTCGCCTTCATGTCGCGGATCGTCGCCAGCTGCGTCTGCCAGTCGACAAGGTTGTGAATCTGCATCAAATCGATGACCGGCGATTTCATCAGGCTGGCCGAACGGGCCATCTGCGCGATGCCCTGGTCACGGCCGCTGATCCATACCTTGGTGGCGAGAAAGACTTTGTCGCGGACGCCGAGCCCGGCGACGATGTCGCCGACCACGCCTTCGCTGCGGCCGTACATCGGCGAGGTGTCGATCATCCGCCCGCCGGCGTCGACAAGGGCTTTCACGACATCGCGCAGCGGTCGGCGCGCCGCCTCATCCGTACCGACATCGAAGACCGGCCAGGTGCCCAAGCCCACCACCGGCATCGCCTCGCCGGTGGAGGGGATCGGGCGGGTGATCATTGCGGTTTCCGCCATCGCGACCCCATTCCCCAATGCCGGCACCAGCGCGGCGCCGGCCAATCCGCGCAGAAACCCCCGGCGGTTCATCGGCTTTATGAGTCGAGTCCCAGCATCAGCGACAGGTTCTGCACCGCCGCGCCCGAGGCGCCCTTGCCGAGATTGTCGAGCCGGGCGACCAGCACCGCGTGGCCGCGCGCCGCGTTGGCGTGGACCGACAGTTCGAGTCGATTGGTCTCGTTGAGCGCTTCCGGTTCGACCTTGCCGCCCGGGGCGGGATCAACCACCGCGACATACTGCGAGCCGGCATAGCGCTCGGCCAGCACCGCGCGCAGATCGGCCCCCGACGGCTTGTCTGGCAGGGTATCGAGATGCAGCGGCACCGACACCAGCATCCCCTGGCGGAAATGCCCGACCGAGGGCACAAAGATCGGCCGGCGCGTGAGGCCGCCGTATTTCTGCGTCTCCGGCACGTGCTTGTGTTCGAGCCCGAGCGCGTAAAGCTCGAAGGCCGGGCCACCCTCCTGGTCGTGCGCGGCGATCATCGACTTGCCGCCGCCGGAATAGCCGCTGACCGCGTTGATCGTGACCGGGTAATCGGCCGGGATGACGCCGGCATCGACCAGCGGCCGGATGAGGCCGATCGCGCCGGTGGGATAGCAGCCGGGATTGGCGACCTTATGCGCGGCGGCGATCCGCTCGCCCTGCCCGGCGACCATCTCGGCGAAGCCGTATTCCCAGGCCGGATCGACCCGGTGCGCGGTGCTGGCGTCGAGCAGCTTGGGCGCGGCATCGCCGAGGCCGTCGACGAGCGCCGCCGATTCCTTCGCCGCGTCGTCGGGCAGGCACAGCACGACCAGATCGACCTCGGCCATCAAATCGCGGCGCGCGGCGGGATCCTTGCGGTGGGCCTCGGCGATGCTTTTCAGCGCAATCGCCGGCAAGGCTTCGAGGCGGGCGCGGATGCCGAGCCCGGTGGTGCCGGCTTCGCCATCGATAAACACGCTCGGCTTGTTCGATGCCATGTGCCCTATTCCTTCACCAAAAGGCCCGAGTAACGAAAAACCCCGCCGGAAATTGCGGCGGGGCGGTGGCCTTGAACATCGGGAAACCCGTCAGCAGCAACCGGTTTCCCGAGACGCAAAAATCCCGCCGCCGAAACGTCGGCGTCGTTCGATGCGAGTGGAGGCGCTGCTGAGCATGGGACGGAAGCTAAGGAAAGCGCGGCGGTGCGTCAAGTTCTCGCTGTCATTCCGGGGCGCGTCGCAGACGCGAACCCGGAACCTATGAACACGGACCCGGCATGCCGGAGCTAGCAGCTATGCACACTCCTTTTGATGACTGTATGCATGGGTTCCGGGTTCACCGCGTTGCGGTGCCCCGGAATGACAGCAGCATACTTACCCCTTCGCGCCGAATTCGAAAGCCAGCGCGTCGCGCACCGTGTCCAAGTCGAGCTTGTTGGCTTCGATCATTGGTGCGGTCTCGACGATGATGTCGTCGATGTCGCGGATTTGCTTCAGCCGCTTGTAGAGGTCGGCGCTGTCGAGGCCCATGCCCTCGCCGAGCAGCTCCATGAAATTGACCACCTCAAAGCTGCGGCCGTCGCCGGCGTCGCAAATCTCGCGGTGGCAGGCGTGATAGATCGTCGCCAGTGTGTCGACCCCCGCATCGGCGACCGCCTGCAGCTCCTTCTGCACCAGGTTGCGCTTGAATTCGGGCAGCTGCGCCAGGCTGTTGGCCTGGGTCCCGACCCGCGGCACGTCGATGTCGACGAGCTCGGCGCCGGGGATGATCGAGATCAGCTTTTTGACCGCTGCCATGATCTGCGGGAACACCGGTCGTTCGTGCAGCGCGATGCGCTTCTCCACCCGCCGGGTCATCATCGCCGCGAGCTCGTCGGCGCGGTCGGCAAGGAAAGTCAGGAACGGGTTGAGGTCGAACGGCTTCTCGCCGAACTGCTTTTCGTAATTCGGAAGCGACACTTCGCCGATCGAGATCTGGCAGCTCGGGCACCACGACAGCACCGTCGAAGTGCCGGCCGAGGCCAGCCCTTCGATCGTGGCGTTGGCCATCTTGCTGTTATTGGCGAAATCACCCTCGCGGAACTGATAGACGCCGCAGCACTGGCCGACCCCGCCCATCACCTCGTAGGAGACGCCGAGCCGGTCGAGCATGTCGAGGCACAGCAGCGCGATATGCGGCGTCTTGATGACGTTGCAGCCGGTGTAGAAAACGACGTCGGGCGGCGTTTCACCCACGGTGCTGCGCTTGAAGCGGGAGAGCGTCTCGGGCGGCAGCTGCAATTTCGACAGCACGCGGACGCCGCGGCTCATGTTCGAGAAGCCCTTGCGCCAGCGGGTTTCGAGCGGCGCACCGTCGCGGTTGCGGCGGGCGAAGCCGCGCGCCAGCTGCACCATGAAGCGCGGGTTGATGCCGTGGGTGCAGGCCGGGATGCAATCGCCGCTGCCGCTGCAGATCTCGCCCCAGCGGGCGGCGGTATCGTTGCCCTCGCCGCCGGTGATTAGGTCGACGATCGCCGCGGTGGTCGCGGTGGGATCGGCGTCGGCGATGCCGCCGGGCGCGGTCATCGGGCAGGCGCGGAAGCAGTCGCCGCAGCGGGTGCAGGCGTCGGCAATCTCGGCGCCACGCGCGCGAAACAGATCAAGATAGCCGTCCGTGCTTAGTCCTGCCACCGGCATCCCATCCATCGACTCCAGCCTTTCGTGTCCGCGTTGCCCGGCCCTTTTAGCACAGTCGTCAACAAACACTCCCGGGCCGCAAGGCGTCGGTTTCAGGTTATAGTTCCATGCGTTTTCTGCATGCCTACCCTGCGTAAGACAATGCGGATACAAATCGGTTACACGCTGTTCACATTCGAAACGTCAATGTATCCACCTCCCGTGAAGAAGATCGCAACTCCGATGACCAATCCAGCTGTTGAACCCTCGAAAATTGCCGGCCACCTCGACGGTTCGGCCGATCGCCGCATTCGCGCCTTTTTGTCGGGCGAGAGCGACGGCGAAGATGTCCTCAACGCACTTTACGGCGATGCCCTCGCCGAGCCGATCCCGCAGCGGCTGCGCGACCTCCTAAAGCGCTAACCCCTCGCCTCGCCTCGCAGGCCCGCCGCGCCGGTGCACCACCGGGCGGCAACGAGCAAATAGTCGCGCCGCCGCAGTTGCGCTGGCGGCGCGCAAAGCCCGGACTTATGATCCTTGTACCGGGCCCTAAAAATTGGCCGCGGCCACGCAGGATAGGCAAACCGGTAGGTGTGCCGAAATCGCCTGCGGGTAGATAAGGGAGGAAGCATGAATCCGTCATTCATCGTGACGCCGACCCGCCGTTCGCTGTTGCGCACGGGGGGCGCGCTCGCCGCGACGGCAGCGCTGCCGCGCTTTGCGCTGGCTGCCGACAAGCCGGCGATCGGCACCTGGCCGGCCGGTTCGGAGGGATCGTCGGTCTTTATCGGCATCAGCGTACCGCGCACCGGCACCTATGCGGTGCAGGGTGAAGACGAATTGAAGGGGATGCAGCTCGCGGTCGAGCACATCAACAGCGGCGACCCCCTGATCAAGCAGATTTCGCCGAAGACGACCAAAGGCGTGCTCGGCAAGGAGGTCAAATACGGCGTCGCCGATTCGGAAGCGAAGCCCAATACCGCGGTGCAGGCGCAATCGCGCTTCATCAGCGAGAACAAGGCCATCCTGATGACCGGGTCCACCTCGAGCGCGGTCGCGGTGGCGCTCAACAAGCTCGCCCAGCGCGAAAAGGTGCTCTACGTCGTCGCCATTTCCGGCTCCAACGACACCACCGGCAAGGATTGCGTCCGCTACAGCTTCCGCCAGTGCTTCTACGGCCAGACGGCCGCCGCCGCGATCGGCCCGGTGATGGTCAAGGAATACGGCAAGAATAAGAAGGCGGCGTATCTGACGCCGGACTACACCTATGGCCACACCGTGCAGAAGTCGATGGAGGATTACCTCGCCAAGAACGGCGGCTGGACCACGGTGACCAACCAGGTATCGCCGCTGGGGGCGCCGGACTACAGCTCGTATTTGCTCAACATCGCCAATTCGGGCGCCGACTACCTGCTCAACATCAACTGGGGCCACGACGCCGTCCTGTCGATCCAACAGGCTAAGCAATTCGGCATCTTCGACAAGATGAAGCTGGTGATTCCGTACCAGATCCCGTTCCTGTCGAAGGAGGTCGGCGCCGAGATCATGCAGGGCGTCTTGGCCGCTACCGATTTCTGGTGGACCCTGGAAGACAAGTATCCGCTGGCCAAGATGTTCGTCGAGGCGTTCGACAAGAAATACGGCTACAAGCCGGAATGGGGCGCCAACAACGCCTACATGCAGTTTGCGATGTGGGCTGATGCCTGCGAGCGCGCCGGCAGCTTCTATCCCCCCGACGTGATCAAGGCCTACGAAGCGGGGCAGACCATCCAGTCGACGGTGGGCGAGGTTCATTTCCGCGCGGCCGACCATCAGCTCGTGCGGCCGGTGATCATCGTCCAGGGCAAGAAACCCGCCGATATGAAGAACAAAGAGGATTTCTGGGAGGTGAAGGAGGTCGTCCCCGGCGAGCCGCTGATGCAGGCACCCGACGCCTTCGGCTGCCAGCTCGGCGACTACACCTGATCCGTGGGGACTGACGCAAAGGGCCTTAGGGCGGCAGCGGCCCGAGATATTCTGGGACTTGACGTACGGGCGGCAGTTGCCGCCTGTACGCATCCCAGGGCTCATTCCCTCGATGCCCCTGTCTTTCGCAGCACCTTTCCGGCGTGCCCGTTCGCATGATCACCTGGCCTAACTTTTTGTCGCAGTTGTTCAACGGGCTGGCGGCGGGCGCGTTGCTGGCGCTGATCAGCTCGGGGCTGACGATCATCTACGGCACCCTCGGGGTGCTGAACCTGGCGCACGGCGCGATGTTCATGCTCGGCGGCTACGCCGGCTATCTCGCGTTCCAAGCCACCGGCTCGTTCGTCATCGCGGTGGTCGCCGGGGGGCTGTTTCTTGCCGTGGTCGGATTCATCCTCGAATTCGTCGTCATCCGCCGCTTCTACGGCCGGCCGCCCGAAGACCAGCTGCTGGTCACGTTCGGGATCGGCATCGTCCTTGTCGAGCTGGTGCGGTTCGGCTTTGGCAGCCTGTCGAAGACGGTGTCGCCGCCGTCCTGGGCCGCCGGCGTTACCCCGATGGGGTTCCTGATCTACCCGACCTACCGCATCGTGGTCGCCGCAATCGCCGCGGCAGCGCTGGCCGGGCTGTACGTGGTCTTGTACCGCACCCGGGTCGGCATGATCGTGCGCGCCGGGATCGAGGATTCCGGCATGGTCGGGATGCTCGGCATCAACGTCTACCGCGTGTTCATGGTGGTGTTCGGGGTCGGCGCGATGGCCGCCGGGTTTGCCGGCATCGTCAACGCGCCGGTGGCGTCGCTGACCCCCGACATGGGCGAGTCGATCCTGGTGCAGACCTTTGTGGTCGTCGTCATCGGCGGCGTCGGTTCGTTTCCCGGCGCGATCCTCGGCGGCTTGATCGCCGGCGAGATCCTCAGCCTGACCTCGATGATCAACCCTGCCTATTCCGGGGTCATGCTGTTCGCGGTGATGACCCTGGTGCTGCTGCTGCGGCCGCAGGGCCTGCTCGGCTCGGTCGGCCGCGACTAGCAATTGCGATGCTGCGCGCCCGCCCCTTTCTGATCGAGGCATTGACCGCGATCGGCCTTCTGGCGACACCGTTCGCGCTGCCCCATCTCGGCTCCGCCCCGAACACGGTCAACCAGATCCTGGTGTGGGGGCTGTTCGGCATCGGCTTTGACATCCTGTTCGGCTACACCGGGCTGCTGTCGTTCGGCCAGGCGGCGTTTTATGGCACCGGCGGGTTTATCACCGCATATCTGCTGACCAACCATCTGATGTCGAACGTTATGGGAGCGCTGTTGGTCGGCACGCTCGGGGCGGTGGTGGCCGGGGTCGCCGTCGGGGCGATCGCGCTGCGCCGCACCGGCATTTATTTCGCGATGATCACGGTGGCGATCGCCGAGATGTTCTTTTTTATCGAGTTCTCGCCGCTGGCCGCCTACACCGGCGGCGAGAATGGGCTGCCCGGCGTGCCGGCGCCGAAATTCGCTTTGTTCGGCTGGTCGTACCAGGTCGGCAACGGCTGGTCGATGTACTGGTTTCTCGCCGCCTGCTACTTCGTCGGCATCGTCGTCGCCCTGCGCATCGTGCGCTCGCCGGTCGGGGCGATCTTCAGCGCGATCCGCGACAACCCGTTGCGCGCTCGCGCCGTCGGCCATGCGGTCGGCCTTTACAAGCTGACCGCCTTTGTCATCGCCGCGGCCTATGCCGGGCTCGCCGGCGGGCTGCTGGGTGTCCTGCAGGGTTTCATGCCGCCCGATGCGTTTATGTTCGACACCTCGGGCCAGCTGGTGATGCAGACTGCGATCGGCGGCAGCGGCACCTTGTTCGGCCCGCTGGTCGGCGCCGCCGTGTGGCTGTCGCTACGCGATTTTCTGCAGGCGGCGCTAGGGCTGGGTGCGGCGTGGAAGCTGGTGCTGGGCGTCGTCTTTGTGCTGCTGGTATGCTTCCTGCGGCGCGGATTGATCGGCGGCCTGCGCGACCTTTATCTGCTGTTCACCGCCAAGCCGCATCCGCCCGCCCCCGAGGAGGCGCCGGCACTGGCGGTCGCGCCGATGGCCAGCGTCGGCCCGTTCCGTCGCCGGCAGGAAACGCCGTTCACCGTTCCCGTGCTGGAAGCGCGCGGGGTCACCAAGGCGTTCGGCGGCATCGTCGCCAACCGCAACATCGACTTCGCGGTCGAGCAGGGCGAGCTGCGCGCCATCATCGGACCCAACGGCGCCGGCAAGAGCACCTTTTTCAAGATGCTGACCTGCGAGCTGCCGCCGACCTCCGGGCAGATCATCTTTCACGGCCGCGACATCACCGGCCTGGATGTCTCCGACGTCTGCCAGCTCGGCCTGACCAAGAGCTATCAGGTCAACCAGCTGTTCGCGCGGCTGACCCTGCGCGAGAACATCGTCATCGCGGCGCTCGCCGAGCGCCGCGGCACCTTCTCGCTCGACCTGCTGCGGCGGATCGACCGGGTGCCCGGGCTCGCCGACCAGGTCGAGAGCACGCTGGCGCTGGTCGGGCTGACCGGGCGCGCCGAGGTGCCGGTCGCCGAGCTCGCCTACGGCGAAAAGCGCCGGCTCGAGATCGGGCTGGCGCTGGCCGCCTCGCCCTCCTTGCTGTTGCTCGACGAGCCGCTCGCCGGGATGAGCCCGCGCGAGCGCGCGGAGACCGTGCAATTGCTCAAGAACATCCGCCGCGGCCGCACCCTGATCGTCGTCGACCACGACATGGACGCGGTGTTCGAGCTGGCCGAGCGCATCACCGTGCTGCACGAAGGCGCCCTGCTCGCCGAAGGCACGCCGGCCGAGATCCAGCGCAACAGCATCGTGCAGGAGGCCTATCTCGGCGGGGTGGCGGCAGCATGAGCGCGCTGCTCGATGTCGACCGCATCAACAGTTTTTACGGCGACAGCCACATCCTGTTCGACGTGTCGCTGCGCGTCGACAAGAACGAGGTCGTAGCCCTGCTCGGCCGCAACGGCGCGGGCAAGAGCACCACACTCAAAAGCCTGATCGGCGCGGTGCGGCCGCGCTCCGGCCGGATCGTGCTCGACGGAACCCCGATCCAGAACCTGCCGCCGCACGCGATCGCCGGACTGGGATTGCAGCTCGTGCCTGAAGACCGGCGCATTTTCGGCAGCCTCAACGTCGAGGAAAATCTGGTACTCGCCGGGATGACGGCGAAATCGCGCTGGCCGCTCGAACGGGTCTGGGAGGTTTTTCCCCGCCTCAAGGAACGGCGGCGCAGCCGCGGCACCGACCTTTCCGGCGGCGAACAACAGATGCTGGCGATCGCGCGCGCGCTGGTCCGCGACCCCAAATTGATCCTACTCGACGAACCGTTCGAGGGGCTGGCGCCGATCATCGTCCGCGATCTGCTGGCAACATGCCGCGCCCTGGCCGAGGCCGGCCAGACAATCATCGTCGTCGAGCAGAACATCTCGGCCGCGATGAGCCTCGCCGACCGCGTCTACATCCTCAATAACGGCCACGTGGTCGAGGAAACCACCACCGCGGCGGTGCGCGAGCAGCCCGAGCTGCTGCATCGCCATCTCGGCGTCTAGGGTCCCGCCGCCTGGTGCCGGCGCTTGCTTTCCGGCCGCGGCCGACAATGTTATCCTGGATCATGGTCGCGTTACCAAAGCTCGCACCCTCGCGGATGACCGTCGCCGAGTTCCTCGCTTGGCCGGGCGATGACACCGGCGCACGCTTTGAGCTGGTTGACGGCGAACCGCGAGCGATGGCGCCGGCGAGTGGGACGCACGGTACGCTTCAGTCGAATTTCGCCCGCCTACTGGGCAATCATCTCGTAGGAACGGGGTGCCGTATCGTCACGGCGCCGGGAATTGTGCCGCGCGCCAGCGCGGCAATGAACATGCGGATTCCTGACCTGGCAATTACCTGCAGCCCAAACGAAGCCGGCGAGCGAGCCGTACCGAATCCGATTGTCATCATCGAAATCCTGTCGCCGAGCAACGAAGCCGAGACCCGCGAGAACGTCTGGGCCTATGCCTCGATCCCCTCGGTGCAGGCGATATTGCTGGTCCGCTCGACCGAGATCGCCGCGGAGCTGCTGGTCCGCGACTCCGATGGCGACTGGCCGGCACAGCCGCTATTCCTCGGTCCGGGCCACTCGATCGCGCTCGACAGCATCGGCTACGCCGCCGCGCTAAGCGATTTCTACGAGGATACGCATCTCACCCGCTAGTTAGCGCTGCAACAGCCGCGCCCCGAGGTCGCGGCCCCCGAACAAATGCAGGTGGAAATGCGGCACCGCCTGATGCGCTGCCGCGCCGTGGTTGGACAGGATGCGGTAGCCGCCCTCGACCACTCCTTCCATCGTGGCGATCTTACCGACCGCGCGCATAAAGGCGACGAGCTCGGCATCGCTCGCCTTCGCCGAGAAATCGTCGGCCGAGGCGTACTCGCCCTTGGGGATCAGCACCACGTGGCTCGGCGCCTGGGGCTCGATGTCGCGAAAGGCGAGCACATGCTCGTCCTCGTAGACCTTGGTGCAGGGCAGCTCGCCGCGCACGATACGGGCGAAGACGTTGTTGCGGTCATAAGCCATCAATCGCTCGTCGCATCGCTGCCTATAACGCGGTTAACTGGCTCTTGACCTGGAAGCCGCCGTAATCCTCGGTCGCCTCGTTCCAGTCGTGCCCGAAGGACAGGGTCGCCGAGGCCGGCAGCTGCCGGATGTTCCAGGTGGAGAAGTCGTTATAGCCGGTCCAGGCGCGCGAATTCGACAGCCAGGCGTATTGCGCCAGCCGCATGTGTTTGAGATAGCCGCACACCGCGCCCGACCCGTAAACCCCGACCTTGTACTGGGTCGAGCCGCCGACCGAGGCCAACCCGGCGGCCACGCCGCGGAAGTAGCGATCGACCGGACCGTAAATGTCCGGCTGCTGCGCGTTGTAATCGACCGCGAAGTAGATCGCGCTGCCGAAGGGTTGGCCGACCGCCCGCGCCTGCCGGTACGCGTTGACCGCGTCGGCGAGGCCGGCGGCGTACGAGAAATACTGCGGCTGATGCGAGTGCGACTCCCAGATTGCGACGATCTTGAACCCCGACGACGACAGCAGCGCTGCCTCGCCGGCAGACAATGTCGGCCAGCGAGAGGCGGGATCGCGGTAGTAGCGCGCGACGAAGTCGAGCCCGCTGCTCTTGAGCTCGTTCGACACGTCACGCGCATCATTGGGCATATCGATGCCGTGAGGCGGTCCGATATGGACCAACTGCGCCAGCGCGGCGACCGGCGGCGGCGCGCTGGAGCAGCCCGCAAGCGCCAGCATCAGGAGGGCAAATCCCAGTCGTTTCATCGCCTCGGTCCCGGTTGCTCGGTCAGCGCCGGGGCAACATTCCAGTGCCATTGCCATTTCTCACTCGAACCGGGCCAGCGTCCCCGCCGGCGGTGCCATCTCGCTGCGCAGCTGCTGACGAAACCAGTCAATCGAGACCGCCTGGCCGCGCCGCTCGACATGCCAAAACGCCCAGCCATTGCAGGCCGGCGCGCCCTGCAGCGCGGCGCCGACCGAGTGGATCGAACCACGGTGCTGGTCGGCGATCAGGCTGCCGTCGGCGCGTACCCGCGCGGTCCAGCGGCGGGTCGCGTCGAACAGCACCTCGCCCGGCTGCAGGAGGCCGCGCTCGACCAGGCTGCCGAAGGGAACGCGCGGCGCCTCGCGCCTCGACTCGAGCCGGACGAGGTCGCCCTCGGCCGGCGCCACATTGGCGATGCGCTCGCGGGCCAATGCCGCGTAGCTGGGCTCGCGCTCGATGCCGATAAAGCGCCGGCCGAGCCGCCGCGCCACCGCGCCCGTTGTGCCGGTGCCGCAGAACGGGTCGAGCACCAGATCGCCCGGCCGGCTCGACGCCAGCAGCACCCGATGCAGCAGCGCCTCCGGCTTCTGCGTCGGGTGCGCTTTTTTGCCGCCGTCGTCCTTGAGCCGCTCTGGGCCGCCGCAGATTGGGATCAACCAGTCGCTGCGCATCTGCAATTCGTCGTTGAGCGCCTTCATCGCGTCGTAATTGAAGGTGTAGCGCGCCTCGCGCGACGGCGCGCACCACAGCAGGGTCTCGTGCGCGTTGGTGAAGCGCCGGCCGCGGAAATTGGGCATCGGATTGGCCTTGCGCCAAATCACGTCGTTGAGGATCCAGAAGCCGCTATCCTGCAGCGCCGCGCCGATGCGAAAGATATTGTGGTAGCTGCCGATGACCCACAGCGCCCCGCCGGGCTTCAACAGTCGGCGGCACGCGGCGAGCCAATCGTATGTGAAGCGGTCGTATTCGGCGAAGTCGGCGAACTTGTCCCAATCGTCCTCGACCCCGTCGACCCGGCTGTTGTCGGGCCGGTGCAATTCGCCGCTCAGCTGCAGAAAATAGGGCGGGTCGGCGAAGGCCAGATCGACCGTGCCGGCGGGCAGTTTTGCCATCTCGACGAGGCATTCGCCTTCGATAATGGCCTCTTGCGGCAAGGCGTCGGCGGCGTCCATGTCGCGCAATCTGCGCGCAAGATCAGAATCCGTCAATGATTCGATTGGTTTAGAGATCGAGCTCGAGATTTACCGGCGCTCCGGCGGCGGCGAGGCGCACCGGCGCGAACGAGTGGCGATGGTGCACGGTGACGCCGAACGCGGCGATCGCGGCGAAATGCGCGCGGGTGCTGTACCCGACATTGGTGTCCCAGGCGTAGCTGGG
>JBBRPG010000087.1:0-15238 GCA_038228485.1 Alphaproteobacteria bacterium | reverse complement strand
ATGGGAGGGTGAGGGCCGGCCGCGATTGCAGCTCGTTTAAGATGTATTCGACTACGCCATCGGGGTTTCCCGATAAATCGTTGTTCCAAATCCGGATGATCCGCCAGCCATAGCGCGCAAGCCAGGCCGTGCGTCTTGCATCCATGCTGTTATCGGCATGTTGGCTGCCATCGACCTCGACAATCAGGCGATGTGTGATCGATGCGAAGTCGGCGATGTAGGGTCCGATTGGCCGCTGTCGTCGAAACTTATATCCCGCGAGCCGACGGCCGCGGAGCACCAACCATAACCGGCGCTCGGCATCGGTCTGACCCCGCCGCAGTCGTCTGGCAATTGTGCTCGCCATCAGCCCTCACCCGTCGCGCTGCGCGGCCACCCTCTCCCGCAAGCGGGAGAGGGGCCTCGTACTGCCTCACTTTGCCGCCAGGCCCCAGCTGTAGACCGGCGGCTCGCCCCAGTTGCGGGCGTCGCGCATCTGCCGGCGTAGGGCCGCGGTTTCAATTTCGTCGACCGCTTCGCCGGCGAACACCACGCCATAGTCCTCGGCCGCCGCGCGCTCGCTGACGAAATCGTTGCGCACGTCTTTGAGAACCAGCGCGGGGTCGCGGTCGAGCGGGTCGCCCCAGCCGCCGGCGCCGGCGACTTCATGGCGGAAGAGATCGCCCTTTTTCATGTTCATCGTCAGCTTCGACGGCAGCAGGGCCGGGTTGCTATCGGGGTTGAGGAAATTCTGCGACGGCTTGCCGGGTCCGCCGCCGTAGAGCCCGTAGGGGCGAAAATCGCGGCGGTCGGAGCGCACCTGGAGGATCGCCTCCTCGGCGAGCAGCTTGTATTCGCGGCGGAACGGGGCGCCGCCACGAAACTTGCCCGGCCCCATCGCATCCTGGATGAACTCGTAGGCGGTGATCTGCAGCGGCTGCTCGGTCTCGGTGACCTCGATCGGCTGCGAGGCCATGTTGGCGTAGATGTTGGAATTGCCGTCGAGCCCGTCGGCCTCCGGCCGCCCGCCCCAGGCGCAGCAGGTGAAATCGACATAGATGAACGGCGAGCGGTCGGCGTGATAACCGCCGATCGACACGCCGGTATTGCCGCCGTCCGAGGCGGCGAAGACGCGGTCGGGCAGCATCTTCGCCAGCGCGCCGAACATGCAATCGACCATGCGAAACCCGGTGAGGCCGCGCGCGGCGCAGGCGCCCGGCAGCACCATGTTGGCGATGGTGCCCTGCGGCGCCTCGACCGTGATCGCGCGGAACACGCCCTCATTGGTCGGGATGTTCTGCGGGAGGATCGAGCGGATGCCGCAATAGCTAGCCGATTTGGTGTAGCTGAGCGTGTTGTTGATCGCGCCCTTGACCTGCGGCGCGGTGCCGGTCCAGTCGGCGCGGATGGTGTCGCCGGTTTTGGTGATCGTGACCTTGAGCGGGATCGGCACCCCGACATCGATGCCGTCGTCGTCGATATGGTCGAGGAAATCGTAGACCCCGTCGGGCAGCTCGCGCAGCGCGGCGCGGGTCATGCGCTCGGCGTAATCGACCAGCTCGGTCATGTATTCCTGCAGCCTGTCGTGGCCGTAGCGGGCGGCGAGGTCGATCAGCGCCGCCTCGGCGATGTGGCAGGCGGCGAGCTGAGCGCGCAGATCGCCGAACACCTTCACCGGCACCCGCACATTGGTCTCGATGAGGGCGAACAGCGTCTCGTTTCGCGCGCCTTTGTCGTAGAGCTTCACGGGCGGGATGCGCAGTCCCTCCTGATAAATCTCGGTCGAATCCGAGGCGTTCGACCCCGGCACCCTGCCGCCGACATCGGTGTGGTGGCACACCGTGCCGGCCCATGCGATCCGATCGGCGTCACGGAAGATCGGCTTGAACACGAACACGTCGGGCAGGTGCATGCCGCCGCGGAACGGGTCGTTGAAGATGAAGACGTCGCCCTGATGGATGTTGCCGGCGAAGGTCTCCTGTACCGAGGCCATCGCCGTCGGCATCGAGCCGAGATGGCCGGGCAGGGTCAGCCCCTGCGCCACCAGCACTCCGGCACCGTCGAACATTGCGGTCGAATAATCCATGTTGTCCTTGAGCACGCCCGAATAGGTCGTGCGGAACACGGTCAGCGCCATCTCGTCGGCGACCCCGAACAGCGCATTCTTGAACAATTCGAATTCGATCGGGTCGCTGATCATCGGGCGGGCCCTCGCGGCTGGGAGCCGGGCGATTGCGGCACAGTAGCGGCCGGCAATCAAGCCCGGATCGCTGGCGTCGCCGGCCGAGATGCGGTCGGATGACGCAGTCGGTTTTTGTGCTCTATAGTTCGTTCGGGCCTGCGCCGAGACGGGAGAAACCCGCGGTAAGCCCGGCTGGGAGGAGACGATGGCGAGAGCGTTGCGCATCGTGGCGGCGATCGTCGGCTGCATTGCCGCAAGCGGCATGGCCGTCGCGCAGAAATCGGGCGGCATCCTGCGCGAGTACCAGATCGACAGCCCGGCCAGCATGTCGATCCACGAAGAAGCGACCGTCATTGCCGAGCGGACGGTGATGCCGGTCTTCAGCAATCTGGTCATCTTCGACCAGCACATCGCGCAGAACAGCCTCAGCACGATCCGGCCCGAGCTGGCGACCGATTGGGTGTGGGACGAGGACGGCAGCAAGCTCACCTTCCACCTGCGCAAGGGGGTCAAATGGCACGACGGCAAGCCGTTCACCGCGGCCGACGTCAAGTGCACCTGGGATTTGCTGCAGGGCAAGGCGGCCGAAAAGCTGCGCGTCAACCCGCGCAAGGTCTGGTACAACAACCTCGTCGAGGTCACCACCAACGGCGACTTCGAGGCGACCTTCGTCCTCAAGCGGCCGCAACCGGCGTTTATCGCACTGCTCGCGTCTGGCATGTCGCCGGTTTATCCGTGCCACGTGCCGCCGGCGCAGATGCGTCAGCACCCGGTCGGCACCGGCCCGTTCAAATTTGTCGAATTCAAGCCCAACGAGTCGGTCAAGCTGGTCAAGAACCCGGACTACTGGAAGCCGGGCCTGCCCTATCTCGACGGCATCGACTACAAGATCGTGCGCAACCGCTCGACGATCGTCCTCGCCTTTATTGCCGGGGAGTATGACCTGACCTTTGCCGGCAGCGTCTCGGTGCCGCTGATGCACGACATCCAGAGCCAGAAGAAGGACGCAACCTGCGTCCTGCCGGCGGGCAGCGTCAGCACCAACCTTATCGTCAACCTCACCAAACCGCCGTTCGACAACGCCGAGCTGCGGCGAGCGATGGCGCTGACCATCGACCGCAAATCGTTCATCGACATCCTGACCCAGGGCACCGGCCAGAAGGCAGCGGCAATGGAGCCGCCGGAGCCCGACGGCAAAGGCGGCATCTGGGGCATGCCCAAGGAAATGCTGGACAAGCTACCCGGCTACGGTCCTGACGTGGCGAAGAACCGCGCCGAGGCGCGCGCCATCATGCAAAAGCTCGGCTACGGGCCGGACAAGCGGCTCAAGGTGACGATCGTAACGCGCGACATCCCGCCCTATCGCGATCCCGCCGTGATCCTGATCGACCAGCTCAAGGAGATCTATATCGACGGCGAACTGCAGCCGATCGACACGACGCAGTGGTATCCGACGATGATGCGCAAGGACTACATGGTCGCGCTAAACCTGACCGGAACCTATGTCGACGACCCCGACGCGCTCTTCTACGAGAATTACGCATGTGGCGGGGTCGGCAACTACAACGGCTATTGCAACAAGGAGGTCGACAAGCTGATCGACCAGCAATCGACGGAGAGCGACCAGGAGAAGCGCAAGCACCTGGTCTGGGAGATCGAGCGGCGGCTGACCGCGGACGTCGCCAAGCCACTCGTCTATTTCAACAAGGGGGCGACCTGTTGGCAGCCTAACGTCAAGAACCTGACCGTGATGGAGAACAGTATCTACAACGGCTGGCGGATGGAAGACATCTGGCTGGAGTAACTTCTATCCGGGCTGTCATTGCGAGCGCAGCGAAGCAATCCCGAGCCCCGGGAGACTTCCTCGCATGAGATTGCCGCGTCGCCTGGGCTCCTCGCAATGACTTCCTATGGTTCCGAGGCTGCCCAGCGCTACGCCTCGCCGTAATGCACGCGGCGGAAGTTGCGCGACGGGATCAGATCGTCGACATGCACGTCCCATAGCGAGGCGCCGTCCTGCGCCTGGTGCTCGCGGAACAGCGCTTCGAACTGGCCGTAGCTGGTGATCTTGTGCCCGTTGAGGCCAAAGCCGCGCGCCACTTGGGCGAGGTCGCCGCGGCCGTGGGTCGCGTGCATCGGGTCGACCCCGTAGGCGCGGAACTTGTGCGTCTCGGCGCCGTAGCCGCCGTCATTGATGATGCAGATGAGGATCGTCATGCCGTGGCGCTTGAGGGTCTCCAGCTCCTGGATGTGCTGGTAGAGGCTGCCGTCGCCGTCGATCAGCAGGACTTTTCCATTGTTGCGCGCCGCGGCGACGCCGATCGCCGCCGAGATGCCGGAGCCGATCGCGCCAAAGTCGATCGGGATGTGGTACTTGCCCGCCGGGCGGCCCTTGAGGTGGGTCATCGCAAAGCTGAAGCAATGGCCGCCGGCGACGATGATGTCCCAATCCTTGGGCACCGCGGCGTCGAGCTCCTTGACCACCGGGCGCGGATCGAGCGTGCCGGGGCTCGGGGTATAAGGTTTGGTGTCCGGGTTTTCGGCGACGGCGGCGATCTTGGCGGCGACCTCGTTGCCGCGCCAGCCCTGGCGGCGGATGCCCTTTTCCTTGAGCCGGGCGACCACCGCCTCGGCAGCGGCCTTGGCGTCGGCCTGGACGTGCAGGTCGGCGGTGCGCAGCCCCTGCCACAAGCCCTTCGGCTGGGTGTCGATGCGCACCACCTTGGCATTGGGAAACAGATAGCCGCCCTCGGTGGTGTAGTGGCCGAGCCCGGCGCCGGCAGCGATCACCAGGTCGCTTTCGGCGAACAGCTCGCGGCCGAGATCGGTGGCGAAGGTGCCGGCGATGTCGAGCGCGAACGGGTTGCCGTCGAAGAGGCCCTTGCCCAGCAGCGTCGTCGCCAGCAGCGCACCCGACTCCTCGGCCAGGGCTTCGAGCGAACCTTTGGCGCCCGACCAGGTGGCGCCGCGCCCGCCGATGACGACCGGCCGTTCGGCCTCGGCGACCATCGCCGCGATCTCGTCGACCACCGCCGGGTCGGGCCGCATCATCTGGGCGCGCGGCATCAGGTCGGTCGAGGGCGTGTAGTCGGGCAGGAACGGGAATTCTTCCTTCTGCAGATCGAGCGGCACACTCAGCACCACGGGCCTGCGCTCGGCACGGGCGACGTAGAACGCCTCGCGCACGCAATCGAGGGCGCGGTCGATCGTGCGGATGGCGACGAAATGCGCGCCGGTCGCGAGCGCCAGCGGGGCCTGGTCGATCGACTGAATGTACCAGGACGCGCCGATCGGCGCGTCGCCGGCGAACACCACCACCGGCGCGTTGCCGCGCGCCGCCATCACCAGGGCGGTCATGATCTGGGTGTAGCCGGGGCCGCAGGTCACCGAGGCCACGCCGACCTTGCCGGTGGCGCGGGCATAGGCGTCGGCCATCGCCACGCAGCAATGCTCGTGGCGGGCGTGGATCAGCCTAACCTTCTGGTTGTCGGCCATCGCCGCCGACCAGTACATGTTGGCGTCGCCCATCAGGGTGAAGAGGGTGTCCACCCCCTCGGCGGCGAAGGCCTGCGCCAGAACGTCGGAAACCTGGTTGTCGCTCATCGTGTCTCTCGCTTTCCTGAAAGGATCTGGCGCAGCCACGACCGAAAGGCGCGCCACAAGATTTTGCCGCCGCTGAGTTCGGCCGCGGCGGGGCGGGGCAACGCCTGAGCAGACGGCACCGCCAAGCCCCCACCCATACCCTCCCCCGCTCGCGGGGGAGGGGGAACAAGCTCCGTGCCTGACGCCCCTTCCCCCGTGATCCCCGGATCAAGTCCGGGGAGGGGAAGGTCGGGATGGGGGCTTGCCGCACCCTGCTCACCAACCAGCTTGGCGACGTTGTCGGCGAACTCGGCGAGGATCGCGCGGGCGATGTGCACCCCGCCGGCGTTGGCGAAGGTCTCGAGCGGCCCGGTGACGGTGAAATTGCCCTCGACCTTGAGGAGGGTCGCATCGGTCCCGCTCACCTCGGCGACCCCGGAGGCGTTGGCGCGCGAGGCGCCGCGGCCGTCGATGCCGCGCCCCTCGATGGTGCAGCGCCGCGCTGCGTGGTCATAGGCGAGCGTCGCCTCGCCGCGGAACTGCGCCACGGTCGGCCCGAACTTGACCCGCATCGTGCCTTGGTACTTGCCGCCGTCGCCGGCCTTGGTCAGCGCCGCGCCGGGGATGCACGACGCCACTGTGGCCGGATCGCTGAGGATCGGCCATACCGCGTCGGGCGGCGAAGCGATGGCGATCTCCTCACGGATCGAAATCATCCGCCGATGCTGTCATTGCGAGCGCAGCGAAGCAATCTCGTTCCCGTGCGCCCTCCTCCGCACCATATTGCTTCGTCGCCTGCGGCGCCTCGCAATGACGAGCCTTAAGACGCGCGAGCGGATAAAGTGCAAGGCAAGCTGCCGGCTGCTGCGCGATTTTGAGCCGCGACGCGTAGGGCGGGTGAGCGTAGCGTCACCCGCCGCTACCGGATTGCTTGCGGCGAATGGCGCTTTGCTTATCCGCCCTACGATACGAAAGGAGAACCGCGATGCCCGAACTGCCCCGCCTCAACCCGGCGATCCGCACACTCGACAGCGGCAAGCCGGCCTTTGTCACCTTTTCGCCGGCCGAGATCGGCGCGGCGCAGTCGATCGGCGCCGCCGGTTATGACGGGGTCGTCTTCGAGATGGAGCACAACCCCTACGACATCCGTCAGCTGCGCGACTGCATGCAGTACATGCTCGACCGCGCGCAGATTTTGAAAACCGGCACGCTGGCGCCGGCGGTGGCGCCGATGGTGCGCATCCCGCCCAATGGCGGCGAGATGAACCAGTTCATCGCCAAGCAGGTGCTCGACATCGGCGTCTACGGCATCGTCTGGCCGCATGTCTCGACCGTCGAGGAGGCGCGCAACGCGGTGCAGGCGTGCCGCTATCCAAGGCCGCGCGAGGCCGCCTATTACGAGCCGGCCGGCCAGCGCGGAGACGCGCCGAGAACCGCCGCGCGCTATTGGGGCATCGACCAGCAGAGCTACTACAAGCGCGCCGACACCTGGCCCTTGAACCCCGAGGGCGAGGTGCTGGTGGTCGTCATGTGCGAGGAAAAGCGGGCGATCCGCAACCTGCCGCAAATGCTGAAGGAAGTGCCGGGCATTGGCGTCGTGCTGATCGGCGAAGGCGATTTGTCGCAAGACATGGGCTATCCGCGCCAGTACGAGCACCCCGAGGTCGCCGCCGCGATCGACGACATCCTGGCGATCTGCAAGGATTCCGGTGTCCCCTGCGGCCACCCGCATGTCGACGCCAACAATGTCGAGACGCTGGTCGAGAAGGGCTTCCGCTGGCTGATGCCGGCACCGACGCAGTCCTTCGCCGCGCTGCAGAAGGGCCTGGCAGCGAGCGGGCGGAAGTAATGCTCACACCGTCATTGCGAGCGCAGCGAAGCAATCTCGATGGGAATGCGCGCCCGGTACCAGATTGCTTCGTCGCTTTGCTCCTCGCAATGACGCCTTGGTCTTGCCAGCCTCGTCCGGACGCGATGTAGTGCGACAATCGGGCACCCCCGATGGAGGAACGACATGGACGCCGACGCCAAGAAGACCGCGCTTCGCATGATCCCCTACGGCATCTACGTGCTGACCGCCGATGACGGCAAAGGCAATGTCTCGGCCGCCACGGTCAACTGGGTGACGCAGACCGCGTTCAACCCGCCGCTGGTCGTCGTCGGGGTCAAGACCGACAGCCACGCCTACCCGCTGATCAAGGACACCAAGACTTTCACCCTCAACATGCTCGGCAAGGAGCACACGGGCCTCGCCTTCACCTTCTTCAAGCCGGCCCAGCTCGAAGGCGGCAAATTGTCCGGCCAGGCGATCCACAAGGGCGCCAACGGCGCGCCGATCCTCGACGCCGCGCTCGCCGCGGTCGAGTGCAAGGTCACCAGCATCGTCGAGCAGGGCGACCACCACATCGTCGTCGCCGAAGTGGTCGAGGCCCATGTGCCGAACCCGATCACCGGCCGCCTCGACAGCGCGATCCTGGAAATGAGGGACCTCGGCGACAACGTCTACTACGGCGGCTGAACCCTGCCTGCGGTTGGGACCCCGTCGCTGCTTTGGCTGAAATTCCGGCTTTCCTCGCCGAAGCCGAGTATCTATGCGCCGAACTGGAGCGGCGGCTGGCGTGACCGAGGCCACGGAGATCGATATCGCGCCGGACCATCGGCGGCTGGTGCTCGACATCCTGCGCGTGCACCTGCCGTCGGCTGCGGCGGTGTGGGTCTTCGGCTCGCGGACGACGGGCCGGGCGCGGCGCTATTCCGACCTGGACCTGGCGATCGACGCCGGACGCCGGCTGAGCCTCGACGAGACCGCAATTCTGCGCGAAGCGTTCGACGAATGCGACCTTCACTACCGGGTCGACATCGTCGATTGGCACGCGATCGGCGACGATTTTCGTCGGCTGATCGCGGCCGAGCGCGTTCCCCTGACCGAGGCGGCGCGGGAGTAGCGTTGACCTCTGCGAGCATCGCCAATCGGAGCCGCGCGCGGTGAAGACAACCCGCCGCAGGCCGGCCCGGAAGCCCGCGCAGCCGCGCCGGCGCTTGGCGCACAAGACGCCGCCGCTGAGCCAGACGCCGCCTGAGGGCAGCCAGCCGCATTTGTTCCACCTCATCGCCCGCGACACCGCCGACCAGGTGGTCAGGCTCGGCGTCGAGCACGCGTGGTTCGGCGACCTCTATCACCGCATCCTGACGATGGGAGGGTGGAGCTTTTTCGCCGCGGGCGCGGGGATCTACATCGCGGCGAATTTCGTCTTCGCGGCGCTTTACCTGCTGCAGCCGGGGTCGATCCTCAACGCGCGGCCGGGCGCGCCGACCGACGCGTTCTTCTTCAGCGTGCAGACGATGGCGACGATCGGCTACGGCGTGATGTCGCCGGCGACGTTTTACGCCAATCTGCTGATGACGCTGGAGACCGCGGTCGGGCTGATGTTCGTCGCGCTAACCACCGGCATCGTCTTCGCCCGGTTTTCGCGGCCGACGGCGCGGGTGCTGTTCAGCAGCGTCGCGGTCGTCGGCCCCTATAACAGCGTGCCGACCCTGTCGATCCGGCTGGCCAACCAGCGGCAGAACCAGATGCTGGCGGCCGAGGTCTCGATGACGCTGGTGCGCGACGAACTGAGCGACGAGGGCGAGCTGACCCGCCGCTTTTACGACATGGCGCTGGTACGCGACCGCTCGCCGGTGTTCGCGCTGACCTTTCGGGTGATGCACCCGATCGACGCCGACAGCCCGCTCTATGGCCTCAACTACGAGACGCTGGCGGAGCAGCACGCCGAGATCGTGGTCATCGCCGGCGGGGGTCGACGAGACGCTGGTGCAGCCGGTGAACGCCCGCACCTCATACCTGCCGCACGAAATCCTGTGGAGTCACCGCTTTGTCGACATTTTCGGCTGGACCGAGGATGGCCGGCGGGCCATCGATTACCAACGCTTTCATGATACTGTGCGCATCGCTTAAGCGCGCTGGAGGGCAGCATGGACACGCACGCGCTCACCTGGCCGAAGGAAGGCAATTCGCGGGTGCCGTACCGGGTCTTTTCCGACCCCGACATCTATAAATCCGAGCTCGACCGGGTGTTCCTGGGGCCGACCTGGCAGTTCCTGGCGATCGCCGACGAGCTGCCTAATCCCGGCGACTACAAGACCACGTTTCTCGGCGAGACGCCGGTCATCGTCACCCGCGGCGAGGACGGCGAAATCCACGCGATGGTCAACCGCTGCGCCCATCGCGGCAACCTCGTCTGCCTCAAGCGCCAGGGACATGCCGACGCGCTGACCTGCGTCTACCATTCGTGGAGCTACGACCTCGCCGGCAATCTGAAAAGCGTCGCATTCCGCCGCGGCATCGGCGGCAAGGGCGGGATGCCCGAGGATTTCCGCCTCGAAGACCACGGCTTGCGCAAGCTGCGCACCGACCATTTCGCGGGCCTCGTGTTCGGCACCTTGGCGCCGGAACTGCCGCCGCTTGCAGAATACATCGGCAATCTGATCGGGGCGCGGGTCGGACGGGTGCTGAAGGCCAAGCCCAAAATCCTCGGGACGACCTCGCAGATCCTGCACAACAACTGGAAGCTCTATGTCGAGAACGTGAAGGACACCTACCACGCGAGCCTGCTGCACACGTTCTTCGCGACGTTCCGCATCACCCGCCTGTCGACCGGCGGCGGCGTGCTGATCGGCGAGAACAGCGGCAACCACGCCAGCTACACCCGCGGCGGGGTGGAGACAGTCGGGGCCGCGGGCAGCGATCAGCTCTACGCCGGCATCCAGTCGAAAAAGGACGGGCTGCACCTAACCGACCCGCGGCTGTTGGAGTCGGTGGCCGAGTTCGGCGACGACGTCACGTTGCAAATTCTCAGCATCTTCCCGAATTTCGTCTTGCAGCAAATCAACAATTCGATCGCGCTGCGTCTGGTTCTGCCGAAAGGGCCGAACGAAACCGAGCTGCAATGGATCTATCTCGGCTTCGAGGGCGACGACGACGCGATGACCGAGCGGCGGCTGTTGCAGAGCAACCTGGTCGGCCCGGCCGGGTACGTGTCGATGGAGGACGGCGCGGTCGGCGGCTTTGTCCAGCGGGCGATCGTCGGCTCCGAGCACGAGAATTCGGTGATGGAGATGGGCGGCCACGGCCATACCACCGAGGAAACCCGCACCACCGAAGCCTCGATCCGCGGCTTCTGGCAGGCGTACCGGCCGCTGATGGGTTATTGATGCCGAGCTTCGCTGGCGCCATGTGGCCTCCATCCCGGCAGAATATGTGATGGATCTCGACGCGGTAGTGCGGCGGCTGGAGCTGGATCGGCTCTATACCGACTACGCACACTGCCTCGACAGCGATGCGCTTGAGGAGTGGCCGGGGTTCTTTACCGACGATTGCTATTACCGCATCACCTCGGCGGAGAATTTCGCGGCCGGGCTGCCGATCGGCATCGTCTACGCCACCTCGAAGGCGATGCTGGTTGACCGGGTGATGGCGCTGCGCCAGGCCAATATCTACGAGCCGCAGACCTACCGGCACCTGGTCAGCAGCATGAAGATCGGCGCCGAGGATCAGGGCGGCCTCGCCGTCATCGCCAATTTTCTCGTCGTGCGCACGATGCAGGACGGGGCGGTGAGCCTCTTCGCCGCCGGCCGCTATGTCGACCGCGTCGTCCGGCAGGGGGACGAGTGGAAGTTCGCCCGCAAGGAGGCGGTGCTCGACAGCCGCCAGATCGATACGCTGCTGGCGATCCCGCTCTGAGCGGCCGTTCACATCGATCGGCGGGTGTCGCTGCGCTCTACCCGCCCTACGGCATCGACAGCGGCAGCGCGGTCGCGCAACACTGACGCCGCGATGCCGACAAGATCACGCTTTGCCCACGCCCTTGCCGCCGCCGCTCTGCTGCTGGCGGCGCTGTCGGGCACGGCCGACGCCGCGGACGCGCCGCCGGGAGCGGCCATTGTCGTCGCCTCGAAGATCGATACTGAGGGAGCGCTGCTCGGCCAATTGATCGCCGCGGTCGCGGAGGCCAAAGGTCTTGCCGTCGAGCGCCGCATCCAGCTGGGGCCGACCAATATCCTGCGCGCCGCGATCCTCGCCGGGCAGATCGACGTCTATCCCGAATACACCGGCAATGGCGGGCTGTTCTTTCACCGCGAGACCGATCCGGGATGGAAGGATGCGGCCAAGGGCTATGCCCTCGTCGCCGCGCTCGACGCCAAGGACAACCACCTCGTCTGGCTCAAGCCGGCGCCGGCCGACAACACCTGGGTGATCGCGATCCGCAAGGACCTCGCCGGGTTTCCGGACAATCCCTGCGTCGGCGACCTCGCCGCTTATCTGAAAGAGGGGCGGCGGTTCCGGCTGGCGGCCTCGGCCGAGTTCGTCGAAAGCCCGGCAGCGCTGCCGGCGTTCGAGGCGGCCTACGGGTTTCACCTGGCGGGCGACCAGCTGTTGACCCTGTCGGGCGGCAACACCGCCGCGACCTTGCGCGCCGCCGCCGAACGCATCTCGCGGGTCAATGCGGCGATGGCCTATGGCACCGACGGCGCGATCGCCGCGCTCGGTCTCGCGGCGCTGTGCGACGACAAACACGCGCAGGTGGTCTATGCCCCGGCGCCGGTGATCCGCGGCGCCGTGCTCGATGCCCACCCGGAATTGCGCCCGGCGCTCGACCAGGTGTTCGGGTCGCTCACCCGCGAGACGTTGCAGACGCTCAACGCGCGGATCGCGGTCAACGGCGAAGATGCGCGCGCGGTCGCCGAGGACTACCTGAAGTCGGGCGTCAAATCCTGGCATTCGCCATGAGCGCGGCGGAGGCCGCCGCGCCGCCCATGACCCGGCTGTTCCCCTGCAACCAGGTGCTGCCGCTGCTGGTGGCGATCGCGTTGATCGCCGGGACTAGCGCCGGATTTGTCTCGCTGGCGCCGAACCGGCTGGTGTCCGGGCACCCGATCATGCTGTGGCAGGCCGCGCCGGCGCCGCTGTCGCTGGGGCTTGTGGTCGCCGGCATCTTGCTGTTGGCCGCCGGCTTTGTGCCGTCGCGGCGGGCGCTCAATTACCTGACCGCGGCCGTTTCCGGCGCGGCGCTATTTGTGACGCTGGCCGCGGCGGGGAGTGCCGCCGCGGCGGTGACGGTCGGTGCGCCGGGGCTGGCGCGGGTGTCGCTCGGCGCCGGGTTCTGGGCGATCGCCGCCTGCGCCGCGCTGGCGCTGGTCGATGCGCTGCGCCGCGCCGAGGCCGGCGCGCCGGCGCAGCTGCTGGTGGCCGCGCTCGCCGCCGCCGGGTTCGTGGTGATGGCACACGCCGGCATGTTCGACGCGCTGTCCCTGGCCCGCGAATACGCGACCCGCGGCGATGTGTTCGCCGCCGCTCTCCTCCGCCATATCGTGCTGGTCGCCGCCGCGGTCGGACCGGCGGTGGCGATCGGAGTGCCGCTGGCGCTGACGGCGCGCCGCCGTCCGCAATTCGAAGCGCCGCTATTCGCAACGCTGAACCTGTTGCAGACGGTGCCGTCGATCGCGCTGTTCGGGCTGTTGATGGTGCCGCTGTCGGCGCTGGCGACCGGAGCGCCGGCGCTGCGCGCGCTCGGCATTGGCGGGGTCGGCCCGGCGCCGGCGATCATCGCGCTGATCCTTTACGCGCTGCTGCCGGTGGCGCGCAGCACGCTGGCCGGGCTCGCCGCGGTGCCGTCCGCCGCCGCCGACGCGGCGCGCGGCATGGGGATGACGGCGCGCCAGGTATTCTGGCAGGTCGAGGTGCCGCTGGCGCTGCCGGTGCTGCTAGCGGGGTTGCGCATCGTCACGGTGCAGACGATCGGCCTCGCGGTGGTGGCGGCGCTGATCGGCGCGGGCGGGCTCGGCAGCTTTGTCTTCGAGGGCCTCGGCCAGTTCGCCACCGATCTGGTGCTGCTCGGCGCGGTGCCGGCGATCCTGTTGGCGCTGAGCGTCGATTTCCTGCTGCGGCTGCTGTCCGAGGCGTTGCGCCGCCGGTTCGCGCCATGACCGAGACGATGATAGAGCTCGAGCATGTCGGCAAAGCCTATGACGGGCGGGTCGTCGTCGACGATTTATCGCTGAGCGTGCCGAAGGGCGCGTTTTGCGTGCTGCTGGGCCCGTCGGGCTGCGGCAAGTCGACGACCCTGCGCATGATCAACCGCCTCGTTCCGGCCGACAGCGGCACGATCCGAGTTGGCGGGGAGGATGTGACCGCGATCCCGCCCGAAGCGCTGCGCCGGCGCATCGGCTATGCGATCCAGTCGACCGGGTTGTTTCCGCACTGGCGGGTCGCCGACAACATCGCCACCGTGCCGCGCCTGCTCGGCTGGCCGCGCGAGCGGGTGGAAGCGCGGGTAACCGAGCTGCTGACCCTGCTGCGGCTCGACCCCACGACCTATGGCAGCAAATTCCCGCACCAGCTATCGGGCGGCGAGCAGCAGCGCGTCGGCGTGGCCCGCGCGCTGGCGGCCGACCCCGACCTGCTCTTGATGGACGAGCCCTTTGCCGCGGTCGACCCGATCACCCGCGACGCGCTGCAGGTCGAGATCGCCCGCGTCCACCAGGCGACCGGCAAGACCATCGTCTTCGTCACTCACGACATCGAGGAGGCGCTGCGGCTGGCGAGCGTGATCGCGATCCTCGACCGCGGCCGGGTCGCGCAAATCGGCACGCCGCTGGAGATCGTCGAGAACCCAGCGAGCGATTTCGTCCGCGAGTTTGTCGGCGCCCAGGGTGGCTCCAACGGGATCGGGCTGAAGCTGCTGTCGGTGCGCAAGGTCGCCGATCACATGAGGGCGGGTGAAACCGCCGCGGGGGAGCCGGTGGCGCTGGACGCCTCGCTCGCCGAGGCGATGGGGCTGATGACCGCGCGCCGCACCGACTGCCTGCCCGTGGCCGATGCCGCGGGCAAGGTGGTCGGCGTCATCGCCCTCGCCGACTTGGTGCGGTGAATGAGCTTGCTACAGTCACCCCAACCCTCTCCCCGCTCGCGGGGAGAGGGAGCGCGCCGTCACCCTTATCCCCTCGCCCCGTTTACGGGGAGAGGGAGGGACCCACGCATAGCGTGGGAGGATGAGGGGCCGGTGCGGACATGACCAAAAATCTCGCTCGTCTCTTCGCCAGCCCCGTCTTGTGGGTCGGGGTGCTGTTCGCCGTGCTGCTGCTCGGCATGCGACTGCTGCGGCCGGCTTTCGCTTGGGGTTTCCCCGAGGTGCGGCCCGAGATTTTCGATCGTGCGGGTTTTGTCGAACTGTTTTTCTCGCATCTCGGACTGGTCGCAGCCGCGAGTGCGGCGGCGGCGGCTGCCGGGATCGGGCTCGCCGTCTTTGTCACCCGCCCGGCCGGACGCGATTTCCGCACCTTGGTCAACGTGCTGACGACGACCGGGCAGACCTTTCCGCCGGCGGCGGTGTTGGCGCTGGCGGTGCCGGCGCTCGGTTTCGGGCCGCGCCCGACCGTGGTGGCGCTGTTCCTCTACGGGCTGCTGCCGATCGTCGAGAACGCGATCGCCGGGCT
>JBBRPG010000086.1:0-15858 GCA_038228485.1 Alphaproteobacteria bacterium | reverse complement strand
GGTGCCCGACCATTTGCCGAACAGCACTCGGTCGCCGGCCTTGACGTCGAGCGGATGGATCTTGCCATCCTCGCCCCGCGCGCCCGGCCCGGCGGCGATAACCTTGCCTTCCATCGGTTTTTCCTTGGCGGTATCGGGGATAATGATCCCCCCTTTGCTCTTCGCTTCCTCCTCCACGCGCTGGATTACCACACGATCGTGCAAAGGTCTGAATTTCATAAAGATCTCCGCCGGTTGCAGATTGAAAACCGGCCGCTTCCCGCGAAGAAAATCACGAGTAATTGGGGGATACCCCGGGGCGACCGGATTAACGCTCTTTAGGGGAAGAGTGCTTTCGATATGCGGAGCCGCGCTGTTTTTTGCAAGTGCGCGGCCGCTTCGCGCCCATTACGGCCCTGCTCAGGTGCCGAGCATCTGGTTGACCCTCGCGGGGCCAACGTCTTCCGGCACGGCGCGTATTTTTTAGCCAGCCGCGTCACAAAAAAATGCGACATCCGAGCGGGGCAGTAGCCGTATTTCACTGCGCAGTCATCAACCAGATCTGGGCAAATCTCCCACATAGATGCGCCAAGAGACACGGCGATAAGGCCGGGGGAATGATCAACTACTTCTACGGCAGTTCGGCTGGTAGCGCGCTTCAATGAGGCCCCGGCGACAAACCGGGGGAATACCCAAAGCCGCAGAGATCACGCTCTCCCGGTCTCCAGCTTCAAAGAGGCCCGATGTTGGCAAATTCATGAATTTCGCGCGTGCTGACGCAATCGTTGGAACCCAAGTTGGCCTCGAAATGTCGGGCAGGTAGTTGAGAACAAGACACGATCATGCGATTTGAAAATGGGCAAAGCGGCAACCCCCGGCAGTCGGCCCAAAGGCGGTGGCGAAATCCGCGAGCTTGCTCGCCAACATACGGTCGCCGCGGTCGCCACCCTTGTTGAAATTTACCTGAACGGTCTGCCGCCGCAAATCACCCGTTACATCCGGCGGGGGCGTGCGCCCGCCTAGGGGCCGTACAGCTCACTTGATCTGTTGACATTGTGTTGACAAACGAACCCCAACCCTCATCATTGTGTCTAAGTTGTTGAAAAGATGGTGAGCCCGTCGGGATTCGAACCCGAGACCTACTGATTAAAAGACAGATGCTTGAGATTTCCGGTCGGGCTGACGATAAAAAGCACCCCTCCCAATTCTGCACCGGCGTCTCGACCTCTTTGACCGCAACGAGCCTGTCTTCCGCCGCCGCCGAACACATTTTCAAGGTTGCCCTGTAGAGTGATTTAACAGGCTTGCTCAGGTAGGCGGCAGGCGCACTTGAATGTTCGCGCGCTCCTCCTGTAGGGTCAGAAAGATCGAGGCATCACGATCCGCCCAGCCACGCGCGATCGCCTCGACCATTTCCTCTTCACAGATGGCAGCAAGACGCATCGGCGTGTCGGTCTCACGCGCCAACTCCAGCGCCAGCCCGAGATCCTTCCGTGCTAGCGCCAGCGAAAACCGGGGGTCGAAGTCGCCGCGCAGATAGGTGGCGGGCAGTCGCACCTTGAGGTTCATCTGGTGCCCGAGCGCCGCTTCGTTGAACACCTTGACGATTGTCGCGGCATCGATCCCGGCCTTGACCCCCACAGTCCAGCATTCTGCCATGACGAGATCGAGCGTAAACGTGGCGCTGTTGTGCATGATCTTCGCGATCGAGCCGGTGCCGATGCCGCCGGTGTACATCACCCGCTTAGCGATCGCATCGAGCAGCGGTCGCGCGCGCTCAAACGCGGCAGGATCGCCACCTGCCATGACCAGCAAATCGCGCGTCTGGGCGCCCTCCATGCCGCCGCTAACCGGCGCATCGAGCATCGCAACGTCCTTTGCGGCCAGCATCGCATGAACCCGGCGCACTAGGGCCGGCGCGTTGGTCGTGTGGTCGATGTACAGCATGCCCGGTTTGAGGTGATCGACGATCCCGCCCGGTCCGAGGCAGACCTGCTCCATCTCCACCGGTCCGGGCAGACAGGTCGACACGACATCGCATTCGGCAGCCAGCGCAGCGGGGGTGTCGGACCAGACGGCGCCTGCTCCGACGAGAGCGTTGGCGGCGCTGCGCCGCACATCATGAACAACCAGCGTGTGACCAGCCGCAAGAAGCTGGCCGGTGATTGGCGCGCCGATATTACCGACCCCGATGAAGCCGATCTTCATGTCCAGCCTACAGCGCGTAAAGGCGCATGGCATTGTCCCAGAGTATCTTCTGCTTGCTCCGGTCGCTCAGCTTCAGGCTGAGGAACATGTCCATCGCCTTCGGATACTTCGAGTCGCCATGCGGATAATCGGTTGTGGTGACAAGGTTGTCGTCGCCAAATGCATCGACGACATGCGTTACAAAGGACTCGTCACATTCGACGGCGGCAAATCCCTGCCGCCGAAAGTATTCCGACGGCGGCATCGACAGATGGGTCATCTCGCCGTAGGGCTCACGCCACTCGTAGTGCTCGTCCATGCGGTTCAGCCAGAACGGGAGCCAGCCGCAATTTGCTTCGAGAAAAGCGCAGCGCAACCGCGGAAACCGTTCCATGACACCGCCCATGATGATGTCCATGCAGGCGAGCATCTGCTCCATCGAATGTGTCGAGATGTGGACAATGCCCATGGTCTTGAAACGATCGGTACCTGCGGCCTTCATCCGCGACCCGGTGGTTTCGTGGAAGCCCACTGGGACATTCAGCTCCTGGCACGCCGCCCATAGCGGATCATAATAGGGGTCGTGCCACGGCCGCTCGTTATAGAGGTTTGGTCGCAGGAACGCGGCTTTCATGCCGAGTTCGGCCACAGCACGGCGTATTTCGCTCACCGCGCTGTCGACGTCATGCGCTGAAATCGCGGCGGCGCCAAACATCCGCTTAGGATCGGCAGCCTGAACGTAATCGTAAAGCCAATCGTTATAAGCTCGACACGCGGCGGCGGCAAAACGCGCGTCCATCCGGGTAAACGCGGTCACGTACATGGCGGAGGTCGGGAACAGAATCGCCAGATCGAGCCCCTCCTTATCCATCGCCCGCACCTGAGACTCGGGGTCGAAGTTGCGCGCAATTTCTTCCGCATAACGCTCGCCCAGCGCCTTTTCTTCGGCATCGCTCACCGCCGGCCAGTCGCCGCCGGGCATCGCCGCCATGACCTCGCCCTCGACCATGGTGCGGATGTCCCAACGACGCTCATCGAGCCGCCGTGGCGCACGGGATGCAAACTCAGGGTCTATGTAGCGCTGCCACAGATCGACCGGCTCCATGACGTGCATCTCGGCATCGATCAGCTTAAAGCCATTCTTCGCCATGACTGTGTCCCCCTGACGCACAGCGTCGAGTGAATGGTACCGACACGATACCCTAGCAGGGTTTTAGGGGCGACGACCTCTTCGGAACGCGCCGGCCGCGAATGCTCAGAGACTAGGCGTTCGATCGGCAGCCGAGGACATTCGGGACTATTTGAAGAAGGAACCGGACACTCGTGGACGAGCGTTTTTCGGACATCAGTCGGACATGGAAATGCCCGAAGCGGGTTGTGCTTCGGGAATTCGTCTCAAGCCATTGCAATCCTGAGATAATATGGTTGCGGGGATAGGATTTGAACCTATGACCTTCAGGTTATGAGCCTGAGCTACCGGGTGAAATCCTAGCCTGGAAAACGAAGGGGATTGTCGTGGCGTTAGCCCGACCCCCCATGGCCAACCTACCACCAACCCGCTGATCGAGGCCTCGACGTGGCGGCTGTGCGCATCAAGCCAATGCCGGGCATTCTTACCCAGAAACGGCGGTAGCGCTAGGCAGCAATCCCCCGGAACGAGGCTCCGCCCGCGCGACATTGCGGCCAGCGTTACGCTGAACGGGATTTTTCGTCCATTCCGAATAGGGTGTTGAGTACCCGCGTGGCCCAGTATTTTGCCGCTTTGTCGCAACTGACATCGGAGGGAATTTCGGCGTCGGCAACCTCCCGGAGTAGATCATCGTATATCACGCGAAGACGGTCGTCGGCGGGTGCCTCACGGCATTCCTTGCGCCATCCTTTGACTGTCCCCGCGGTAATTCTCGTGCCCCGCAGGCTATAGCCAGCAGCACGGATTTTTCCGCCGGCCCATTTATCTGCGTCGCCCTCGGTCCAGCCACCCCGCATGAGAATGGCGGATGCGGCGGCACCGAAGGCTCTAACTCTTAACCAGCTTTGCCCCCTTGGGCGACCGCCGGATGCAGCACGCGAGGGTCTTAGCAGTGGCTCAACGGCTCCTTCATCCAGGGAATCAAAGGCTAGGATGAGTTGGCGAAGCGGAGCCGCCAGCCAGCGCGGCGCCAAGGCTCATGGTTGTTGACCAAAGCAGCGAGGCAAAAAATAAGTCCGCTCAGCGCCCGTCGGCGCAAATCTGGATCTATCGCCGCGTCGTATTCGGCTTTGTAATGACGAAGAAAGTTATCCAGCAGCCGGAATTCAAGCTCAGGCGGATTTCCTAGATCGACATCGGCTCGGCCCCACTGAATAAGGGTTCCGACATCGTCGTCCGGCTTCACGACGCTCTGCAGTCGGCCGTGGCACCTAGAAGGGCGGCCGATATTCTTGCTCCGATTGCCTCGCTTGCCTGTCGAACTGGGTCATTCCCCAGATGCGCATATCGCTGCGTCGTCGATACCTCGGTGTGACCTAACAAGGCGCCGATTAGCGGCAGCGAGAAGCCCGCGCCCGCACCTACGGCCGCGTAAGAGTGCCGAAGGTCATGGATCCGCACTTCGTCGAGCCCAGCCCGCTTCCGCACGCTGCGCCATGTCTTCTCGATGTTAACCAGGTGCGCTCCCTCGCGCTCCCCCGGCAGCACAAATGGATTGCCGGCGAGGCGGGGCAAATCGCTCAAGAGCTTGATAGCGGGAGCGTTAAGGTAAATGACCTTGGCCCCAGTCTTGGAATCGAGCAACTCGAGCATGGATCGCTCGAATTGGACGGAGCGCCATTCGAGGGTAAGCACCTCACTTTTCCGAGCGCCCGTCAAAATGAGAAGGCGGATCGCCGCAATGGCTGAGGGCGGCGACGCACCTGCCCGCTCTGCTTCCGCCAGTGCCTCACCGAGCCGAGCAATCTCGACTTCGGACAGGAAGCGCTCGCGGCTGCGTTCCTTGAACTTTTCGATATTCCGGCAAGGATTGCTGCCCTCCGGTCGCAACCCCCAGCGCTCCGCCCGTGAGAGCATGGCGGAGGTGAGCGTCAGTGCCCGATTTCCCGCAATGGGCGTCTCGGCGAGGCTGCGGTGCATGCGTGCCACCTCGCCGCGAGTGATTTGGGTAAGTCGCCGTGCCCCGATCGCCGGGAGAACATGCGACCGAAGGAGCTGTCGATCGAGTGCGGCGCTACGTTTCTTCTTGTGCAGGTCCGCGTGCTCGTTCAGATACCGTTCGGCGAAGACGGCAAAGGTAATATCGGCACGGTCGGCGTGCTTCGCGTCAGCCGGATCCACGCCGCGCACGGACTGGGAGAGAAGACGGACGGCTTCGGCGCGTGCTTCCTCCGCAGTCCAGGGGGAGCCGTGGCGACCGATAGTGTACCGGCGAAGTCGTCCTTGGCAGCGGTATTGCAAGATGTAGACCTTGGCTCCCGTCGGAGTTATCTTGAGGCCGAACCCCTTGACGTCCCGGTCCCAAAGGAATTGATCGACGGAGCTTGGGCCGGTCGAATCGACGGCGCGTTTGGTGATTTTCGCCTGCATACTGATACGCCCGCTTAGCAATCACATAGCAATCATCGTGGAGAAATTCAGAACCGCAACGAGAAGCGACCAGTAGGTCAAATCTGTCGGATTTGCTAGTATTTCAGCGATGCGGGCGCGCACAAGTAACATTGGGGAACCAATGGTAGACCACCAGCATCAGCATGGGGTGCTGAGGGTCGAGAGTTCGAATCTCTCCGCTCCGACCACTTTTCCTGTGGGAACCTGCGATGACCAGCGAACGGCCCGAATCCAGCCTTGAAGCGTGGCAATTTCCCGAGGCGCATTGGCGCAAGCTGGTCGACCGGGTGCGTGCCGGGCGGACGTTGAGGCCGGCGGAATGGCCGGGCGGGGCGCGCTGCGCGGTGGCGCTGTCGTTCGACAGCGACCACGAGGCCAGCGATCTGCGCGAGGGCGGCAAGTCGATCGGGCGGCTGGCCTGGGGTCAGTACGGCGCCCGGGTCGGGGTGCCGCGTATTCTCAAACTCTTGGACAAATATTCGGTCAAAGGGTCGTTCTATGTGCCGGCGGTGACCGCCCTGCTGCACCCCGACGAGCAGCGCCGGATCGTCGCCGAGGGCCACGAGATCGGCATCCACGGCTGGATTCACGAGCTCAACTCGATCCTCCCTTACGAGGCCGAGCGCGACTTGATGCTGCGCGCCGCCGAGGTGCTGGAGAAAGTGAGTGGCGTGCGGCCGGTGGGTCTGCGCACCCCGTCATGGGATTTCAGCTGGAACACGCTGGCGATCGAGGCCGAGATGGGCCTCCTTTACGATTCATCGCTGATGTCGGACGAGGATTGCTACGAGCTGCTGCTCGACGGCAAGGAATGCGGGGTGGTCGAGCTGCCGGTCGAGTGGGTGCGCGACGACGCGGTCTATTTCATGATGAACCGGTTTTCGGCCTTGCGGCCCTACACGCCGCCCAGCGACGTGCTCGACATCTTCCGGCGCGAGTTCGAGGCCGCCTATGCCGATGGCGGCCTATTCCAGCTGACGATGCACCCGCACGTGATCAGCTATCGCTCGCGCATCTGGATCCTGGAAGAGCTGATCCGGCTCGCCCAATCGCGCCCCGGCGTGTGGTTCGCCACCCACGCCGAGGTCGCAAAATGGGCCAAAGAGCACGCGGCCTAACGGCTAGGAGCGCCGTTTCACTGCGGGGTCTTCCTTGGCGGCGTGGCTTTTGCCGACCGCCTCGGCGTGCTCGAGTTCGCTTCTGATTTTTTTGTCGTCGAGGTCGTGTGCGGCCTCGTGGGCCTTCTTGTCGACCTGGCCTGATTTGACGAAACGCTGCTGCGCCTCATTGTATTCTCGCGCAGCGGTGCGATTGCCTTCGCCTTCATTGCGCTGCTGGGTGGATTTATCTTTCGGTTTCTGGTCCATGTGATCTCCTTATTTCGCAAGACAAACGAGACCCCTGGCGCATGCGTTCCGCATTTTAATCAGGTTGTTGCAAGCACAGTCCGGCGCATCGGCTTTAAGACGAACAGCGCCAGCAGCGCCGCGGTAAGGTCGGCGGCGATGCAGACCGCGAACACGCTCGTCCAGCTTCCGGTGCCGTCGTGCAGCAGGGCGGCGAGCGGGCCGCCGAAAATCGAGCCGATCCCCTGGGCGATATAGAGGAAGCCGTAGTTCTGCGTCGCGTTGCGGGCGCCGAACGTGTCGGTCAGGGTCGAGGGGAACAGCGAGAAAATCTCGCCCCAGCCAAAAAACACCACGCCGGACAGCAGCACGAACAACAGCGGGTCGGAGCGGGTCAACAGCCACGCCGTCATCGCCGCCGCCTCGAGCGAGAAGGCGATGAACATCGTGTTCTCGCGGCCGATCCGGTCCGACACCCAGCCGAAGAACGGCCGCGTCAGCCCAGTGGTGAAGCGGTCGATGGTCAGGGCCAGCGGCAGCGCCGCCGCGCCCCAGACGGTCATCTTGGCGATACCGAAATCGGCGGCGAAATTGCCGATCTGCGAGATCACCATCAGCCCCGATGTCGACATCAGCGACATCATCGCGAACATCAGCCAGAACACCGGGGATTTCAGCATCGTCGCGCTGCCGACGCCGCCGGTCTCGGTCAGCCGCGCCGACGCGGCGGCGGGCGGCGGCTTCAAGCCGAGCGCGGCGAGGATTCCGACGATCGCGAAAACGATGCCGTATTGCTGCAAGGTCGTTTGATAGCCGGACGAGGCGAGGCTGGCGCTGATCGGAAAGGTCGTCAGGATCGCGCCCATGCCATAGCCGGCGGCGACCATTCCGGCCGCGAAACCGCGCGCATCGGGAAACCAGCGCACGACCTGGCCGACGACGCCGACATAGACGATCCCGGTGCCGAGCCCGCAGACGACGCCGTAGCTCAGGTAAAGCGTCCACCACGAGGTCGCATGAGCCGCCAGCACCCAGCCGAGGCCCGATAATCCCCCATCGACCGCGATCAGCAGCCGCGGTCCGAAGCGGTCGACCAGCCAGCCCTGGAACGGCGAGAAAAACGTCTGCAACACGATCAGAAGCGAGAACGTGACCTGCAAGGCGGCCGGGCTCACCGTCAATGCCGCGGCGAGCGGCTTGGTAAACAGCGCCCAGACATATTGCGGGCTCGAAATCGCCATCATGCAGACGAGGCCGAGCCCCAGCTGCACCCAGCGCGCGGCCGGCGAGACGGCGCTGCCGCCGCCGATAATGTCGGTGTTGCTGCTCATTGTCGGCCGCTCGCTGTCGGTTTCACTGGCTGCCGGGTTTTGCCCGTTTATTGGCCCGGCAAGAATGAGACCAGCAGCCTCGTCAACCGCCGAGTGTGGCGCGGAACCGCAACCGCACGTAATCGGCGATCCACATCCCGGTTTCGTCCCGTAGGATCGGCTCCAGCAGGTCGCAAATCTCCCGCTGCGCGGCAGCGCGGTCCGCGGGCGCCAGCGGGCTGAGGAAATCCTCGGCAAACGTGTCGAGCCAGGCGTTGAGCCCGGCTGTGAGTGGGGTCGGACGCGGGACGATCGCGATATCATCGACGCGAAACCCCGCAGCTTCGAGTTTCAGCCGATAGGCCGCAGCCGACGGGAAATACCAGGGACTGAGGCTCAGCGCCTCGATGCCGCGCCGCCCCAATACCGCGCGGAACGCGGTCTGGATCGCCGCGGTGTTGTTATGCCCGCCCATCTCGGCGACAAAGCGCCCGCCCGGCTTCAAGGCGCGGGCGACGCCGGCGAGCACCGCCTCCTGCGGGTGCATCCAGTGCAGAGCGGCATTCGAGAACACCGCGTCGAATTCGCGGTCGAAAGTCAGGTTCTGGCCGGGGACGACCCGCGCATTGAGGCCGCGCGCCTTGGCCGCCGCAACCATGTCGGGCGTGGCATCGACCGCGACGACATCGGCGCCCGACGCGGCGATCTTTTCCGTCAGCACGCCGTCGCCGCAGCCGAGGTCGAGGATGCGCTCACCCGGCCGCGGCGCCAGCAGGTCGACGACCGGAGCGCCGAATGCGGGGACGAAATGGGCAGTGGCGGCATAGCGCTCCGCCGACCAATGTTGTTTGGAGAGTTCAGTCACGGTTTCGCGCCTCGGGTTGAATGGCTTCGCGCGTACCGTATGGCCGATCGACTACCAGTTTAAGGTGCAAATTTATCCCGGTATCTATGCCACCAGGATGCGTCTGAGCGCCAACCGGCTTAAGTCGCGGTGGGTTTCGCTTCGCTTTACCCACCCTACAGCTTTGCCGCTTCGGCTTGGCGGCGGAGCGCCGACAAGGTGGTGCGGGTGGTGATTATCTCCGGGTCCATGACGAGCTCGATGATTGCGGCCTTGCGGGCGGCGATTGCGTCCTCGAAGGCCGGGGCGAATTCCTCGGTGCGCGATACCTGGGCGGCGAAGGCGCCGTAGGCGCGGGCGAGCGCCGGGAAATCCGGGTTCTTCAGCGCCGTGCCGGAGATGCGGCCGGGAAAGCGGCGTTCCTGGTGCATGCGGATGGTGCCGTACATCGCGTTGTTGAACAGCAGGATGATCGGCCCTGGCCCCTCGGCGAGCGAGGTCGCCAGCTCCTGGCCGGTCATCATAAACCCGCCATCGCCGCAGAACCCGACGACGATGCGGCCGGGATGGGTGAGCTTGGCGGCGACCGCGGCGGGCACGCCATAACCCATTGCGCCGCTGGTCGGGCCGAGCTGGCGGCCGGGCCGCCGATATTGCAGGAAGCGGTTAGGCCAGCCGCTGAAATTGCCGGCGTCGCTGGTGACGATGGCGTCGTCGGGCAGCCGCTCGCGCAGCCAAGTCATCACCCGGCCGAGGTCGAGCGCCGGCGACTCTGCAAGCTTGGTCGGCTGCAGCCCAACCTCGTATTCTGCGCGCGCTTCCTGGCGCCATGCGGCCCAGCGCGGGCTGGGGATCGGCGGGAGCGCCGCCAGCGCGGCGGCGATCTCCGGCATGCCCGACTGGATTGCTAGGGTCGGACGGAAGACGCGGCCCAACTCCTCGGCCGCAGGGTGGATATGGATCAGGGTCTTGCCGGGGTCGGGGATGCCGAGCAGCGAATAGGATTGCGAGGTGATCTCGCCGATCCGCGCGCCGACCGCGAGCACCAGGTCGGCGGCCTTGATCCGCGCCACCAACGTCGGCGCGGCACCGGTGCCGAGATCGCCGAGGTAGCCGGGCAGCCGGTTGTCGACGATGTCCTGGCGGCGGAACGAGCAGCACGCCGGCAGGTCGTTGGCGGCGATAAAGCGGCTGATATCGGCGCAGGCCGGGTCGTCCCATCCGCTGCCGCCGACCAGCACCACCGGGCGCTCGGCCGCGGCGAGCAGGCGGCGCAATTCGGCGAGGTCCTGCGCGCCGGGATGCGCGCGCACCGCGCGGGAGGGGCCGACAACGCCGACCGCGGCCGTGTCGCGCAGCATGTCCTCGGGCAGCGCGACGACCACCGGGCCCGGGCCGCCCGGAGGTCGCGACCTGGAACGCCTGGTTCAGCAGCTCGGGGATGCGTTCGGCCATGTCGATCTGCGTCACCCATTTGGCGAGCGGCGCGTACATCTTGCGGAAATCGACCTCCTGGAAAGCCTCGCGGTCGATCTGGTGGCGGGCAACCTGGCCGACCAGCACGACCATCGGGGTCGAATCCTGGAAGGCGGTATGGACGCCGATCGAGGCGTTGCACGCGCCGGGCCCGCGCGTCACCAGCAACACGCCGGGCTTGCCGGTGAGCTTGCCGTAGGCCTCGGCCATGAACGCCGCGCCGCCCTCCTGGCGGCAGGTAATGAGGCGGATCTCCGGCGCGTCGAACAGCGCGTCGAGCACTTCGAGATAGCTTTCGCCGGCGACGCTGAACGCCATCTCGACGCCGTGCGCGCGCAACGCGGCGACGACCAGCTGCCCGCCGCTCAGCTCCGGAAGATTTGCCGCCATCGCCGCCATCCTTATTTTTCTGGCCGTCAGGAATATGCGGCGGCATTTGAGACGATGCGCCGGCGCGACGGAAGAGGCTTGTCGCCCTCGCCGCCGCGTCTCGCGGGACGGTAGACGATCTGATATTCTCTGCACGCTGCGGGATCATTCGATCCGCTTCCGGCGTTAGCCGTCGGCCGCCCCTGCCGGGGAGGGAGTCGCGCGCCGGTGCATAAAGTCTTTCGCGACTCGAGTGGGGAACAATGGGGATGCCGGCGCCGTTGACCAAAGTGCCCGCGGCGCAAGACGCGGCCGAGCCAAGCGGGCAATAGTCAGCGATGGACGACCAGCCGCGCTACGTGCCGCCGCCCTCGGCGCCGCCGCCCCCGCCGGCCGAACGGGTGGCGCCGGAAACCGTCCCGCTCGAATACGGCGAGACCGATCCCACCGGCGGCGCGCCGCCTCCGCCGCCACGGCGCAGCTTTCTGCGCCGGGCGATCTGGTGGCTGGTGCTGGCCGTCGTGGTCGCGGCGGTGGTGTGGTACGCGACCCGCGGCCATCAGGCGACCCAGACCGGACGCTTCACCTCGACGGGGCCGCTGCCGGTCGGCACCGCGCCGGTCGAAAAAGGCGACATGCCGGTCATCGTCAACGCGCTCGGCGCGGTGACGCCGCTGGCGATGGTGACCGTGCGCACCCAGCTCAACGGCCCGCTGATCGAGGTCGCGTTCCAGGAAGGGCAGATGGTCAACAAGGGCGACTACCTCGCCCAGATCGACCCGCGCCCCTATCAGGCCGCGCTCGCCCAGGCCCAGGGTCAGCTCGCCAAGGACCAGGCGGCGCTCGCGGGGGCCGAGGTCGATCTCGCCCGCTACCGGACGCTGGTGGCGCAGAATTCGGTCGCCAAGCAGACGCTCGACACCCAGGTCGCGACCGTCGGGCAGGACAAGGGGACGGTGCAGGCCGACCAGGCGGCGGTCGACACGCAAAAGCTCAACCTGACCTATGCCCATATCGTCGCGCCGGTCAGCGGGCGGGTCGGGCTGCGCCAAGTCGACCCCGGCAACTACGTTCAGACCAGCGACGCCAACGGCATCGTCGTCATCACCCAGCTGCAGCCGATCTCGGTGATCTTCACCCTGCCGGAAGACAACCTGCCGGCGGTGCTCGATCAGCTCCATGCCGGCAAGACCTTGCAGGCGATCGCCTTCGACCGCAGCGGCGCCAAGCAGATCGAGACCGGCCAGCTGTCGACGGTCGACAACCAGATCGATGCGACGACCGGCACGGTAAAATTGCGCGCGAGCTTCGCCAATGCCGCGTCCAACCTGTTCCCCAACCAGTTCGTCAACATCAAGCTGCGCGTCGACACGATCCAGAACGCCGCGATCGTGCCGAGCTCGGCGATCCAGCGCGGCGCGCCGGGCACCTTCGTCTACCTGGTCAAGCCCGACAACACGGTGACGGCGCAGGTGGTGACGCTCGGCCCCAACGACGGCGAGCGGGTCGCGGTCACCAAGGGGCTGGAGCCGGGCCAGGTCATCGTTACCGACGGCGCCGACCGGCTCAAGGAGGGCGCCAAGGTGCAGGTTACCGAAGGCGGCGCCCAGCCGGCCGGTGCGGCTCCGGGCCAGCCCGCACAGCCTCCTGCGCAAGGCCAGGGCTCGCCTCGGGGACAGGGTCAAGGCCGCCGCAGCGGCAGCGGCGGATGACGACGGTCGCGGGCTGTCGGACGCTTAAGGGCAGGGGTATCGCATGAGCCCATCGCGGCCGTTCATCCTGCGGCCGGTGGCGACTTCGCTGTTGATGGTGGCGATCATGCTGGTCGGCATCGTCGCCTACCGTTTCCTGCCCTTGTCGGCGCTGCCCGAGGTCGACTACCCGACGATCCAGGTGGTCACGCTCTACCCCGGCGCCAGCCCCGACGTGATGACCGGCTCGATCACCGCGCCACTCGAGGTGCAGCTCGGCCAGATGCCGGGGCTCAACCAGATGTCGTCGTCGAGCTCGGCGGGCTCGTCGGTGATCACGCTACAGTTCACCCTCAACCTCAGCCTCGATGTCGCCGAGCAGGAGGTCCAGGCGGCGATCAACGCGTCGGGCAACCTTTTGCCCTCCGACCTGCCGGCGCCGCCGATCTACTCCAAGGTAAACCCCGCCGACGCGCCGATCCTGACCCTGGCGCTGACCTCGAAGATCCTGCCGCTGACCACGGTGGAGGACCTTGCCGACACCCGCCTCGCGCAAAAGATATCGCAGCTTTCCGGGGTCGGCCTGGTCAGCATCAGCGGCGGCAACCGCCCGGCGGTGCGCATCCAGGCCGACCCGCGCCAGCTCGCCACGCTCGGGCTCAACATCGACGATTTGCGCACGACGCTCGCCAACGCCAACGTCAATACCCCCAAGGGCAATTTCGACGGGCCGACCCGCGCCTACACGATCAACGCCAACGACCAGATCAAGAGCGCCGACGAATACAACGATTTGGTGATCGCCTACCGCAACGGCGCGCCGGTGCACTTGCGCGATGTCGCGCGCTCGGTGCAGGGGCCGGAGAACACCAAGCTCGCCGGCTGGATGAATACGACCAAGGCGGTGATCGTCAACGTCCAGCGCCAGCCGGGCGCTAACGTCATCGCCGTCGTCGACAGCGTCACCGCGCTGCTGCCGGCGCTGCGGGCCGCGTTGCCGGAAGCGGTCGATGTCGCGGTGCTGACCGACCGCACCACCACCATCCGCGCCTCGGTCGCCGACGTCGAGTTCGAGCTCGGCCTCGCCGTGGTGCTGGTGGTCCTGGTGATCTTCCTGTTCCTGCGCGGCCTGTCGGCAACTCTGATCCCGAGCCTGTCGGTGCCGCTGTCGCTGGTCGGGACCCTGGCGGTGATGTACCTCGCCGGGTTCAGCCTCAACAATCTGTCGCTGATGGCGCTGACGATCTCGACCGGGTTCGTCGTCGACGACGCGATCGTGATGATCGAGAACGTGTCGCGCTACATCGAGGCCGGCGACTCGCCGCAGCAGGCGGCATTGAAGGGCTCGGAGCAGATCGGCTTCACCATCATCAGCCTGACGATCTCGCTGATCGCGGTGCTGATCCCGCTGCTGTTCATGGCCGATGTCGTCGGCCGCCTGTTCCGCGAGTTCGCGATCACCCTGGCGGTGACGATCGTCATCTCGGCGATCGTCTCGCTGACCCTGGTGCCGATGCTGTGCGCCAAGGTGCTGCGCCACGTCCCCGAGGAGGAGATGTCGTGGTTTATGCGCCGGACGCAGCAGGGGTTCGACTGGATCATCGCCCGCTACGGCGTGGCGCTCGACTGGGTGCTCGACCACCAGCCGCTGACCTTGCTGGTCGCCATTGGGACGCTGGCGCTGACCGTGTTCCTCTATGTCGTGATCCCCAAGGGCTTCTTCCCGGTGCAGGATACCGGGCTGATCCAGGCCATCTCCGAGGCGCCGGCGTCGGTCTCGTTTGCGGCGATGGCGCAGCGCCAGGAGGCGCTGGCCGCGGCGATCCTCAAGGATCCCGACGTCGTCAGCCTGTCGTCGTTCATCGGCGTGGACGGCACCAACTCGACGCTCAACGCCGGGCGCTTCCTGATCAACCTCAAGCCGCGCGACAGCCGCGCGCTCGACGCCAGCGCGATCATCCGCCGGCTGCAAGGCGAGGTTGCCGATGTCGCCGGCATCGCGCTCTACATGCAGCCGGTGCAGGATCTGACGATCGACGCCACGATCAGCCGCTCGCAGTACCAATTCTCGCTGCAGGACGCGAACCCGGACGAGTTCACCACCTGGGTTCCCAAGCTGATGCAGCGGCTGCAGCAGATCCCGCAGATTGTCGATGTCGCGACCAATTTCGGCCAGAACGGACTGTCGGCCTACATCAACATCGACCGCGCCACCGCCGGGCGGTTCGGCATCACCCCGGCGACGGTCGACAACGCGCTTTACGACGCCTACGGCCAGCGCATCGTCTCGACGATCTTCACCCAGTCCAACCAGTACCGGGTAATCCTCGAGGCCGATCCGTCGTCGCAGCAGGAATTGTCGTCGCTCGACCAGATCTACCTGCCGTCGTCGCTGTCGAGCTCGGGGCAGGTGCCGCTCACCGCGATCGCCTCGGTTAAGCAGGAGAACGAGCCGCTCGCGGTCAACCATATCGGCCAGTTCCCGGCGGTATCGATCTCGTTCAACCTGGCGCCGGGCGCTTCGCTCGGCACCGCCGTCGACGAGATCAAGAAGGCCGAGACGGAACTCGGCCTGCCGGTCAGCATGATCACCACGTTCCAGGGCGCCGCGCTGGCGTTCCAGGCGGCGCTCAGCAACGAGGTGATGCTGATCGTCGCCGCGATCGTCACGATGTACATCGTGCTGGGCGTGCTCTACGAGAGCTTCGTCCACCCGATCACGATTCTCTCGACCCTGCCCTCGGCCGGGGTCGGGGCGCTGCTGGCGCTGATGCTGTTCGGCGACGACCTCAGCATCGTCGCCATCATCGGCATCATCCTGCTCATCGGCATCGTCAAGAAGAACGCGATCATGATGGTCGACTTTGCCCTCGTCGCCGAACGCGACGAGGGCAAGTCGCCGCGCGAGGCGATCCATCAAGCCTCGCTGCTGCGCTTCCGCCCGATCATGATGACGACGATGGCGGCGCTGTTCGGCGCGCTGCCGCTGATGCTCGGCGGCGGGACGGGATCGGAGCTGCGGCATCCGCTGGGCGTCACCATCGTCGGCGGCTTGATCCTGAGCCAGGCGCTGACC